>NZ_JAKFCB010000131.1:0-12827 GCF_036676885.1 Aeromicrobium sp. | reverse complement strand
GCGCCCTTCGACCAACGGATGGCGAAGTTGCGCGGCAGCAGGAAGTTGCGGCCGTAACCGTCCTTGACCTCGACGATGTCGCCGGGGGCTCCGAGGTTGGTGACCTCGTGGGTGAGGATGAGCTTCATCAGAACCTCCTTAGCGGCTGGTCGAGGTGTAGGGCAGCAGTGCCATCTCGCGGGCGTTCTTGATGGCCTTGGCGATGAGACGCTGCTCCTGGACGGTGACACCCGTGACCCGGCGCGCGCGGATCTTGCCGCGGTCCGAGATGAACTTGCGCAGAAGCGCGGTGTCCTTGTAATCGATTTCGGTGACCTTGGCCGCGGTGAGCGGGTTGCTCTTCTTCTTCGGCTTCCGGACTACTGGCTTTGCCATGTTGCTCCTGAACTTGATGCTGACGTGTGTGTTTAGAAGGGGGGCTCGTCGGTCGTGCCGGCGTTGCCGCCCCAGGCGTCAGACCCACCCTGTGCCGCGGGCTGCGTGGACCACGGGTTGCTCTGCGCAGCCCCGCCGCCACCGGCGTTGCCGCCGCCACCCTGGCCGCCACCGAAGTCGCCGCCGCCGGAGCGGTTGGCCTTCGTGACCTTGGCCGTGGCGTAGCGCAGCGAGGGGCCGATCTCGTCGACGTTGATCTCGACGCTCGTGCCCTTCGATCCGTCCTGGCGCTCGAAGTTGCGGATGCGCAGGGCGCCCGTCACGATGACGCGCTGACCCTTCTGCAACGACTCCGCGACATTCTCGGCCAGCTGGCGCCATGCCGCGCAGCGGATGAACAGCGCGTCGCCGTCCTTCCACTCATTCGTCTGCCGGTCGAACGTACGAGGCGTCGACGCGACGGTGAAGTTGGCAACCGCGGCGCCCGAAGGAGTGAACTTGAGCTCCGGGTCGTCGGTGAGGTTGCCGATGACGGTGATGACGGTTTCGCCTGCCATGGCGCAGCCTTTCGGGTTTGGGGTGTCTGACTCCAGTGAACCGCAGTGGTGCGACACCTTGCGAGGTCGCGTGCGGCCCTTGTGGACATCTCTGTCCGTGGGGTCGGGACTACTTCACGTCGGGACGTGTGACCTTCGTACGCACAACGGACTCGTTGAGCGTGAGCTGGCGATCGAGCTCCTTGACCGTGGCCGGCTCCGCCTGGAGCTGGACGACGGCGTAGATGCCCTCGTTCTTCTTGTTGATCTCGTAAGCGAGGCGACGCTTGCCCCACACGTCGACGTTGTCGACGGAGCCGCCGTCCTGGCGTACGACATTGAGGTACGTGTCCAGGCTGGGGGCGACGGTACGTTCTTCGAGATCAGGATCGAGGATGATCATGACTTCATACGGGCGCAATGACATTCAGTCTCCTTCGGACTAAACGGCTACGGGGCCTCCGTAGCAGGAGTGGGCTGCCAACTGGCAACCGGTGAAGTCTACGGGACCGGCCGGAACGAACGCCAATCGTGCCGCGATGTCAGGGGTTGCCCCTCAGATGTTGCGCCGCCAGATGACCTGCTCGTGCAGCTTGCGGCTGCGCCAGCCGTCGGGCGTACGCGTCATGGTGTGGTGGTAGAGCCCGCCGATCTCCACGACCTTCTGGCCCCCGGCACCGTCGTCCATGAGCATCGGGTTGTGGAAGTACGCCGTCACGTCGGCCTCGTCCCCCCGGAGCTCGATCTCGACCTGCCCCAAGGTGTGCATCAGCTGGGAGAAGAACGCCGGCAGCACCTCGGCGAGCCAGGGCTTGACCTGTGGGTAGGCCTCCGCGATGCCGCCGGACTCCGTGTAGTCGATCCGGGCGTCCGGGGTGAAGACCGTGTCGAGCCTGTCCCACGCAAATGTGTCGATGGCCCGCGTGTAGCGGATGAGCACGTCGTTGATCTCGATCCGGTCGCTGATCTCCTGCAGGTCCATGCCAGCACTCTGGCAGAAAACTGGAACACGTTCTAGTCTGGGCGGATGCGCTTTACCTATGCCGAGGCCATGACCCAGGCGGCGTACTACGCCCCGCTGGCCCAGGCGGCCGAGTCCGCCGGCTACACCTCGATGACCGTCGCCGACTCGCTGATCTATCCCAAGGAATCGGACTCGAAGTATCCCTACACCGACACCGGCGACCGGGAGTTCCTCGACGGCAAGGAGTTCATCGAGGCCATGGTGCTCTGCGCCCACCTGTTCGCGGTCACCACGACCCTGCGCCTGACGCCGTTCGTCCTCAAGCTCCCCGTACGCCCACCGGTGCTGGTCGCGAAGCAGGCCTCGTCACTCGCGTTCCTGTCCGGCAACCGGCTCGGCCTCGGCGTCGGCATCTCGCCGTGGCCCGAGGACTTCGCCAACCTGCAGGTCGACTGGGCCCGCCGGGGCAAGCGGATGGACGAGTGCATGGACATCCTGCGCGGGCTGACGACCGGGGAGTTCTTCGGCTACGACGGCGAGTTCTACGAGATCGACGAGCTCAAGCTGTGCCCCGCACCGACCGAGAAGATCCCGCTGCTGGTGGGCGGCCACGTCGACAACGCGCTGCGGCGGGCCGTCCGCAAGGGCGACGGCTGGATGCACGCAGGCGGCGACGGTGAGGAGCTCGACCGACTGCTCGTACGGCTCGCCGAGATCCGTGCCGAGGAGGGCGACACCCGCGACGACTTCGAGGTCCACGTCATCTCGTACGACGCGTACGACCTCGACGGCATCAAGCGCCTCGAGGACAAGGGCGTCACGGACTGCATCGTCGGCTTCCGCATCCCGTACATCAAGGGCCCCGACACCGAGCCGCTCGAGACCAAGATCAAGCACCTCGAGCAGTACGCGGAGAACATCATCCACCAGCTCTAGTCAGCGCTGACCAGGTCGAGCGCGAGCAGGTTGTCGGCGTCATAGGGGATCGACGTGATGACTCGCTGGGCCGATCCGGCGAACCGGGACCGGAACTCGGCGCGCGCTGACGGCAGGTCGCCGACCACGGCGAAGGCCGCCAGCACCTCGTCGTCGACCAGGTCGCCGAGCTCGTCCCACCGGTTGCTCTTGGTCAGCGCGTGCGCCTCGGCGTGCAGATCGCCCCAGCCGTGGTGCTCGAGCACCGGCAGGTAGGCCGGGGTCGAGGCGTAGAAGCCGATCTGACGCCTGGTGCCGGCGATGGCTGCCGCCAGCCCTTCTTCGGTACGGCCGGTCGCGACCATGCACAGGACAGCCGTGGTGAACGGTTCGTCGGCATGCAGCCCGGCCGATCGGCCCGCGGCCACGGCCGGCACCACGACCTTGTCGAGATAGCTCCGGGACAGCAGCGGGTGACAGATCAGGCCGTCGGCGACCGCACCCGCCGCGGCCAGCATCCGCGGCCCGACTGCTGCCAACCAGATCGGCGGGGGTCCGCCGTCGATCGGCCCCGGGTTGAAGAGCGGCGGCATCAGGGTGTGCTCGTAGAAGTCGCCTCGGAAGTCGAGCTTCGAGCCGTTCTGCCAGCTGTCGAAGATCGCCCGCAGCGCCTCGACGTACTCAGACATCCGGGGCGCCGGGCTCGACCACGGCATCCCGAACCGGCGGGTGATGTGCGGCTTGATCTGGGTGCCGAGACCGAGCACGAGCCGGCCACCGCTGAGCCGGTGGACGTCCCAGGCCGAGTAGGCCGTCGACATCGGCGTCCGGGCGAACGCGATCGCCACCGAGCTGCCGAGCTGGATCCGGCTCGTCGCCACGCCGGCCAGGGCGAGGGCGATGTACGGATCGTGGGCGGCCTCGGCGACGAAGAGTCCGCCGACCCCGCGGGCTTCGGCCTCAGCGCCGACGGCGGCAATCTCGGCCGCGTCTCCGTGGAAGGCAATGTCGAGGATCGGGTCGGTCACGGGCCGAGCCTACGGCCAGCATTGACCGCGAATGGCGCAAAGATGACCAGTCTGCCCGACTAAAACGGGCGTGCTTGCGCCACTCGCTGGGTCTTGGATCGAGGAGGAGTCTGGCGATCGAACCGCTTGAGTCTGCGTTGGAGTCGGGCCCAACCAGCCTTGCTGACGGACGACCGGTCCAACTCGTACAGCCATCTCTTGAGTCGGCGAGTGTCGTGCGGCCAACCGAGCGCGTCCTCGGCATCCTCGATCACCATCGTTGGCGTCTTCACGATCTCGTCCGACGTGTATCCATAGCGCTCGTACGCCAATCGGGCCATACCCTTCTCGCGCCTCAGGTCCTTGCGATGCCGATCCATTTCACGGTGCGTGGACCCGTCGTACTCGGGGTAGCGGTTGGTTCCCACAATGTGGAGATCGGTTCGTGCCACGAAGTAGCCGGCACGGTTGAAGATCTCCACCTGCGACTCGACCGGGATCTCGGCAAGCTGGTGAGCCATCCGTAGCACCGTCTCCCACCACGACTCGCTGCGGCCATCGACATACGCGAGGGCATTGCGCAGCACTCTTGCACCGCGCCGTCCGGGCACGATCGAACCCAGAAGTCGTTCGATCGTCGTGTCGTGCGTATGCAGCGCGCCGTCGATCACGGCCACCAGGTCGATCAGTCCCAGGTCTTCCGCAAGCTCCGCAACCGTCCATTCGGGCGACGCGATCCGTATTGCGCCGACATCCTCGCGATGCCAGGAAGGAACGTCGCACCTCCGGACGTACACACCACGACGATCATGATGCGCAGCTTCCTTCGCAGTGCTGGCGATGATCGGCACTCTGGGCAAGACCGGCATTCGCCACCCTCTCAGCGCGGCAGATGTCAGGTGCGTGAAGACCGCATTCGCCGGCAAAGCCAACTGAATGGCCCCGCAGTTCGAGCTCAGATCATCCTGATCAGCTGAGCTCATCGCCACTCCGTGCGTCGGCGACACGTACGAAAGCGATCGAAGTTGCTTGGGTGTGGGCCCATCAGCGTCCTGGCCCGGTCGAAGGAAAGCGGTCATCCATCAAATCTCGGCTGCCCAGGACCCCGCCATCCATAGCCCGATTGACATGTGTGGACGACGATTCCATCCCCGCGAATGGCGCAAAACTGCCCGGTTGCCGTGGATGAACTGGGCACCTTTGCGCCACTCGCGGGGCTACTCCGTCGTGATGGCTCGCAGCACGTTGAGCTTGGCCGCGCGCCGGGCCGGCAGCACCGCGGCCAGGACCCCGACGAGACCGGCGATGACGACGAACACCACGAGCCGCAGCCACGGGATCGCCAGGTCCGTGATGCCCTGGTCGGCGACGGCCCTCTGCAGCACGATGCCGAACAGCAGACCGGCGACGATGCCCAGCAGCGCCCCGAGGACCGCGATCGCGATGGCCTCGAGCCGCACCATGCGGCGCAGCTGACCCCGACTCAGGCCGACGGCCCGCAGCAGCCCGACCTCGCGCGTACGCTCGATGACGCTCAGCGCGAGCGTGTTGACGATGCCGAGCACCGCGATGATGATCGCGAGGCCGAGCAGCGCATAGATCAGGTAGAGCAGCTGGTCGACCTGCGCGCGCTGCGCCTTGGAGAAGTCGTCCTGGTTCTGCACCGTGACGGTGGGGAACGCCTTGGTCGCGGCCTCGAGCCGTTTGCCGAGCGCGGCCTGGTCGACGCCGTCGTCGGCGTTGACCGCGATCGTGGAGTCGGCACGTTGCACCTGGCCCGCCGTGATCGTCGAGAACGGCGTGATCGCGTTGGCGACGACGTAGGTCGACTTGTAGATGCCGACGACCTTCAGCGGCACCTTGCCGGCGGCGAAGCCGAGCTGCACGGTGTCGCCGACCTTGACGCCCAGCGAGTCGGCCTTGTCCTCGTTGAACGCGATCTGGCCGTCCTGGAGCGCCGGCCCACCCTTGACGTAGTCGATGTCGAAGATCTCGCCCAGCGCCCTGGAGTCGCCGGCGGAGATGTTGGTCCGGTCGCCGTCGACCTTGACCGACGCGGACTGCGTCGGCGCCACGGTCCTGACTCCGTCGACCGCCTTGATGTCCTCGGCGATCTTCGGGGAGAACGGCTGGCCGATCGCGTTGGAGACGAGGTAGTCGCTCGTGAACTCCTTCTTGACCCCGACGTCGATCGACTTGTTGATCGACGCGCCCAGCACCGACATCGTCGTGACCAGGGCGAGGCCGATCATGAGCGCCGAGGCCGTTGCGGCCGTACGCCTGGGGTTGCGCAACGAGTTCTGCGTCGCCAGCTGGCCGACCGTGCCGAACAGCCGGCGGTAGGCGCCGCCCATCACGACCAGGACCGGGACCGCCAGCACCGGGCTCATCAGCGCGATCGCGATCAGGATCGCGAAGATGCCGGCGCCCACCTGGGATGCTCCGGACGAACCCTCGCCGATCAGCCCGGTCGTCAGGAGCGTGACACCCACGATCGCGAGGACGACGCCGACCACGAGGCGGCGCCGGATGGAGCCCTCCGGCAGGGCCACGTCGTCGCGCATCGCGGCAACCGGCGCGATCCGCGCGGCCCGGCGGGCCGGGAGGTAGGCCGCGAACATCGTGACGAGGACCCCCACGACGTACGAGATGACGGCGGTGCTGGCCTCGAAGACGAGCGGGCTGCCGGTCAGGTCGAGCCCGAAGTTGGCGAACAGCGCCCGGAGCGCGGCCGCGAGCCCGAAGCCGACGCCGAGTCCGAGGGTCGAGCCGATCAACCCGACCGTCGCGGCCTCGACCAGCACCGATCGGGTGACCTGAGGCCGCGAGGCGCCGAGGGCGCGCAGCAGGGCGAGCTCGCGGCTGCGCTGTGCGACGAGGATCGAGAAGGTGTTGATGATCAGGAACGTCCCGACGACGAGGGCGATCGCGGCGAAGATCAGCAGGAACGTGTTGAGGAAGCCGAGCGCCGTGTTGACGAGGCTCTTGAACTCGTCGGCGACCTTCTTGCCGGTGACCGCCTCGGCGTCCCCCGGCAGGAGCGGTTTGACGGCGTCGACGAGCTCCTGCTGGCTGACACCGCTCTCGCCGGTCAGGCCGATGGTGGTGTAGGCGTCCTTGCCATCGAGGAACAGGCGCTGCGCGGTAGGCGTGTCGAAGAAGACCAGGCTCGCACCGGCCAGCCCACCACCGGTGAACTCCGCGTAGCCGACCAGCGTGGCCTGGACCTGGGGCTGGGACCCCGCCGTGACCATGTGGACCGTGTCGCCGATGGCATAGCCGGCGGACTTGGCGGACTTCTCGTCGATCGCGACCTCGCCGCCACCGCGAGGCGCGCGGCCCTCGGCGATTCTCACCGACCGGTCGCCGTTGGCATTGGGCGCGTCGCTGAAGTTGAACGACAGCGTCGGTGCGCCGGTGCCGCCGAGCAGCTTGCCGTTCTTCTTGACGACGAACAGTCCCTGGCCGTCGACCGATCCATCGGCGCGGGCCACCCCCGGCGCGTCCGCGAGCGTCGGCACGAGCGATGCCGGGATGCTCCGGCTGTCGATGTTGATCGCGTCGTCGAAGCCGACCTCGTCCTGGCCGAGACCCGTCAGGCGTACGGTCGCGTCGCTGACCGAGCCGTTGACGATGTTGTCGAAGCTCTTGCCCATCGTGTCGGTGAAGATCAGCGATCCGGACAGGAAGGCGACGCCCAGCACGATCGCGAACGCGCTGAGCAGCAGCCGGAGCTTGCGCGCGAGGAGGTTGCGCAGCGTGACCCGCAGCATCAGGACTCCAGCACGCGGGTCTGCAGAGCCGTCATGTGCTCGAGCACCGACTCGGCCGTCGGCGACCGCGTCTCGTCGACGACCAGGCCATCGGCCAGGAAGATGACCCGGTCGGTGTAGGACGCCGCGATCGGGTCGTGGGTCACCATCACGATGGTCTGGCCGAACTCGCTCGCGCTCCGGCGCAGGAATCCCAGCACCTCGGCCCCCGACGTCGAGTCGAGGTTGCCGGTCGGCTCGTCGGCGAACACGATCGACGGGCGACTGACGAGCGCGCGAGCGCAGGCGACGCGCTGCTGCTGACCGCCCGACATCTCGTGCGGGCGGTGGCGCAGCCGGTCGCGGAGCCCGACGGTGTCGATCACCATGTCGTACCAAGCCGACTCGGGCTTCTGCCCGGCGATCGACAGCGGCAGGAGGATGTTCTCCTCGGCCGTCAGCGTCGGCACGAGGTTGTAGGCCTGGAACACGAAGCCGATCCGGTCGCGGCGGAGCTCGGTCAACGCCTTGTCCCTGAGGCTGGACAGCTCGACGTCGCCGACCTCCACGACCCCGCTCGTCGGGGTGTCGAGCGCGGCCATGCAGTGCATCAACGTCGACTTGCCGGAGCCGGACGGCCCCATCACGGCGGTGAACTCGCCGGCGTACATCTCGACGCTGACGCCGGCGAGCGCGCGGACCTCCGCGTCGTCCTTGCCGTAGACCTTGGTGAGGTCGGTCGTCCTGGCGGCGACCGTGCGGGGTGGTGCCTCGGTCATGCGATCTCCTGGTCGGTGGGGCCGTGCAGCGGCGGTGGGTCAAACCTATCGGCGAGAGCGGACCAGATCGGCGGGTGAGAGTCCTGACCCGGCATCCGTGGTGGGCTCATGGCCCGGTGCCAGTAACGTCGACGGCGTGGAGCTCGAGATCGTGTCGCTGCTGGTGTCGCGGGTGCGCCGCTATGACGGCCGGCCCGGCGACGGCCCGGAGCCGTACGACATCCGTGACGAGCTCGTCGACTCCGTACGAGTACGGGCGCACCAGGGGCTCGTCGGCGACCGCTACTTCGGCACCCGGTTCACGTACGCGGCGATGACGATGATCGCGGCGGAGAGCATCGAGCAGCTCGAGGGCGAGCTCGGCACGGGACCGTTCGATCCCGCCGTGGCCCGGCGCAACCTCGTGACTCGTGGGCTCGACGTCGACGCCCTGGCGCGTACGACGTTCACCCTCGACGCGGGCCACGGCCCGATCCGCTTCCGGTCGATGACGCCGGCGAACCCGTGTGCGTGGATGAACACGGTCTACGCGCCGGGTGCGCACCAGGCGCTGCGGGGACATGCGGGCATCCGGTGCGAGCCGCTCGACGACGGTCAGCTGTCGGTCGGCCCCGCGATGATCACGGACATCGCGCCGATCCCGCCCGACGAGCTGACCCGCCGCATCAAGTCCGCGCCGACGAGCTAGTCGGGTCCTCGGGCCAGGCGTGCTTGGGATAGCGACCGCGCAGCTCGGCCCGCACCTGGCGGTAGGGCCCGGCCCAGAACGACGCGAGGTCTGCGGTGACGGCAGCCGGCCGGCGGGCCGGGGTCAGCAGGTGCAGCAACAGCGGGACCCGGCTGTCGGCAATCCGTGGCGTCACGGTCCAGCCGAACGCGTCCTGGAGGCGCAGCGCCAGGACGGGCTGCTCGGTACCCGTCGCGCCGTAGTCGACGCGCACCGACCCGCCGGTCGGCACGGCCACCCGTTCGGGGGCCAGCTCGTCGAGGCGCCCCGCGGCCGGCCACGGCAGCAGCCGGCGCAACGCCCCGAGGACGTCGAGACGAGCCAGGTCCCGGCTGCTGCGCACCCGGGCGAGGTCGGGGCCGATCCACACATCGATGCCGGCCAGAAGGGCGTCGTCGCCGACGTCGGGCCACGGATCACCGAGGGCGTGGTGGAGGAACGCCATCCGACGACGCAGCGCGACGGCCGCCTCACTCCACGGCAGCAGGGCCAGACCGTCCCGCGACAGACCTTGAGCCACCGCGGCGGCGACCGCCTCCGGCGCCGGGTCCGACAGCGGCACCGCGGACAGCTCGATGGCCCCGAGCCGGGTCACCCGCCGGGCGACAATGCGGCCGGCCGTCCAGGTGACCTCGTCGGCCTCGTGCCACGAGCTGGACGCCGCATCGAGGGCGATGTCCTCGTCGACGGGCGCGGCCGAGCGGATCGTGGCGTCACGCGCGCCGGGTCGCCGTTCCGCGTCGGCGATCGCGATCCACGGCAGCCCGCCGAGGGCCGGGTCTGCGGCGCGGAAGGACGCGCCGGTGCCCGAGACCATCAGGTAGGAGCCCCCGCCCGGCCGGCGGCGCGCGATACGTCCGGGATGCGCCAGCGCCACGACCGCGCCCACCGCGAGGTCGTCGGTCAGCCCCGTGCGGGGTGGCCGGACCGGCACCAGCGACTCCAGCCGGTCCACCGTGGTCGACCACGACCGGGCGGCCGGTCCGCCCCGCCGCATCGCCCGCAGCGCGGCGACCAGGTCGCCACCGGGTGCGCGTACGTCCTCGGCGAGCAGGGCGATCACCTCCGCCGCGCGACGAGCGCCCACCGCCTCCGCCCCGTCGAGCAGGGCTCGGGCCAGCCGGGGGTCGGCCGGGACCCGCGTCATCGCGCGGCCGCGATTGGTGATCGCGCCCGTCTCGTCGATCGCGCCGAGCTGGACCAAGGTGTGCCGGGCCGTCTCCGCGGCGGCCGGCGGCGGCCGGTCGAGCAGTGCCAGGCCCCCACCGTCGACGTCACCCCAGGCGGCGAGCTCGAGGCAGAATCCGGTCAGGTCGGCGACCGCGACCTCCGGCACTGGATGAGGGGCCAGGTGCCCATGGTCCGCGCGGGACCAGCACCGGTGCACCGCGCCGGCCGCCTCGCGCCCGGCGCGCCCGGCCCGTTGCTCGGCCGCCGAACGGCTGACCCGCACCGTCACCAGGGCCGGCAGGCCGCGCGCCTGGTCGGTGCGCGGCTCGCGGGACAGCCCGGCGTCAACCACGACGCGTACGCCCGGCACGGTCAGCGACGACTCGGCCACCGCGGTCGACACCACGACGCGTCGCCGCCGCCCGTGCGCCAGGGCGAGGTCCTGCTCCCGGGCGGCGAGCCGGCCGTGGAGCGGCAGCACGTCGACGTCGGCGAGACCCGACAGCCGACGCATGACCCCGTCCACCTCGGCCACGCCCGGCACGAATACCAGGACGTCGCCGGCGTCGACCGACAGCGCGTGACGGACCGTGGCCGCGACGTGGTCGAGGAAGCGGGGCGGCACCCCACGCTCGTCGGTCGGCAGCACGCCGGGCGGCGGCGGCGTCCAGTGCTCGACGACGGGGTGCAGCGCGCCGGGCACGTCAATGACCGGCACCGGCCCCTCGGCGATCGTCGCGGCGGTGCGCTCGGCCTCGACCGTGGCCGACATCGCGACCAGCAACAGATCGTCGCGCACCGTGGCACGGACGTCCACCAGGAAGGCGAGGGCGAGGTCCGCGTCGAGCTGGCGCTCGTGCACCTCGTCGAGGACGACCGCCGCGACGCCCGGCAGCTCCGGATCGCGCTGCAGCCGCCGCAGCAGCACGCCGGTCGTCACGAACTCGATCCGGGTGCCGGGCCCGACGGCCCGGTCGCCGCGGACCGTGTGGCCGACCGTCTCGCCGACCCGCTCGCCAAGCAGGCCCGCGAGCCGCCTGGCCGCCGCTCGTGCGGCGATGCGACGCGGCTGCGTCACGACGACCATCCCGTCCGCAGGCAGCATCGCGGCCACCGCCGGCGGCACCAGCGTCGTCTTGCCAGTGCCCGGAGGTGCCTGCACGACCGCGACTCCGTGGTCGCGAAGCGCCGCGGTCAGTGCCGGCAGCCCGCCCAGGACCGGCAGGTCGGGCGGGCTGGCCAGCAGTCGCTGGACCGGATCGGGGTGCACGCTCCCAGTGTCGCGGCCCCTCACACGTCGGACGAAGCTGCCCAGATGTTGATGCCGGCCTCGACGGCGTACGAGTCGATCTCGGCGAGCTCGTCGTCGGTGAAGTCGAGCCGCTCGGCAGCCTTGAGGTTCTCGTCGAGCTGCTCGACCGACGAGACGCCGATCAGCGCCGAGGTCACGCCGCCGGGGCGGAGCGTCCACGAGATCGCCATCTGCGCGAGGGTCTGGCCACGCCTCTTCGCGATCGCGGCGAGCCCCTTGAGGCGCTTGCGGTTGTCCTCGTTGGCCATCGACTGGTTGAACGAGCCGCGCTTCTGCGAGCGCTCGGGGTCGGCACTCTCGACGTACCGGTCGGACAGCAGGCCCTGGGCGAGCGAGCCGAAGCCGATCGAGCCGACGCCGTGCTCGTCGAGCACCGTCGTCAGGCCGTCCTCGATCCAGCGGTTGATCATCGAGTACGACGGCTGGTGGATCACGATCGGCGTGCCGAGGCTGTTGGCGATCGCCACCGCCTCGGAGGTGCGCTCCGGCGAGTACGACGAGATGCCCGCGTAGCGCGCCTTGCCCTGGCGGACGGCGGTGTCGAGCGCGCCGATCGTCTCCTCGAGCGGAGTGCCGGGATCGGCGCGGTGGGAGTAGAAGATGTCGACGTGGTCGACCGACATCCGGCCGAGCGACTCCTCGAGGCTCGCGAGCAGGTACTTGCGCGAGCCGAGGTTGCCGTAGGGCCCGGGCCACATGTCGTAGCCGGCCTTGGTCGAGAGGATCAGCTCATCGCGGTACGGCTTGAAGTCCGTGCGCATCATGCGTCCGAAGTTCTCCTCCGCGGATCCATAGGGCGGCCCGTAGTTGTTGGCGAGGTCGAAGTGCGTGATGCCGTTGTCGAACGCGTGACGCAGCACGGCGCGCTGGTTGTCGAACGGGAAGTTGTCGCCGAAGTTCCACCACAACCCCAGCGACAGCGGCGGCAGGAGCAGGCCCGAGCGGCCGACCCTGCGGTAGTCCCAGTGCGTGTAGCGATCCTCGGCGGCGACGTAGGGTCGGTGGATCTCGGGAACGGGGTCGGCGAACGAGGCGCTGTCGGTCATGGCTCCACGCTAGTCGGCGGTGAAATGTCGGCACCACGTCGTACGTTCGTGCGCATGGACATCGAGATCCTCGAGCTCCGCCAGTACACCCTCAAGCCCGGCACCCGCGACGGCTTCATCGAGCGCTTCGAGCGGGAGTTCCAGGACACCCAGGAGGCTGTCGGCATCAGGGTGATCGGCACATTCGTCGACCTCGACGATCCCGACAGGTTCGTGTGGTTCCGCGGCTTCCCGTCGCTCGACC
>NZ_JAKFCB010000130.1:0-1837 GCF_036676885.1 Aeromicrobium sp. | reverse complement strand
GACCAGGACGACCTCGTCACCCCGCACCTTGAGGTCGACGTGCGCGCGGATGCGGCCGCGGATCAGGGCGAGCACCGCATCGAGATCCACGAGCCGCGACTCCGAGAACTGGTCGTGGCGGTGCCGGGCGATCGAGCGTACGACCGAGTCGTCCTCGATCTCGTCGTCGTGGAAGATCACCGGCCGGCCGTCGGCCGTCAGGCGTACGTCGAACTCCACGTAGTCGCAGCCGAGTGCGATCGCCGCCTCGAACGCCGCCAGGGTGTTCTGCGCCGACCGGTCCTCCGCAGCACCTCCGCGATGCGCCGAGACGAGGGCCATGCGAACCGTCAGACGCCGAGCTTGCCGCGCCGCAGCAGTGCCCAGACTGTCGACTCGGTCGTCGAGTACTGCGACAGGCCATTCGCCTTGCGGTACGCCTTGACCGCCGCAACCGTGCTGGAGTCGTAGACCCCGGTGAGCCGCGGGTGCAACCCGGCCGTGATCAGCGAGCGCTGCAGCCGCCACACCGACTGCCCCACCGAGCCCTGCTTGAGCACGCGCGGACTGGAGCCGGACGACATCAGGGCGGTCCAGGTCGGCCGCGTGGTCCGGCCGACGGGCGCCCAGCCCTTGCTCTTGCGGAAGGCATCGATCGCGGCGGCCGTGACGGGGCGGAACGTCTGGTTGACGGTGGAGAGGAGGCCCTGCTGGCGCAGCAAGCACTCGAGCGCGGCGACCTCCGGGCCCGTGCTGCCCACCTTGAGCTGCGGGTAGGAGTTGAACGACATCCGTACGCCGCACGGCAGGACCTGCTTGGCCGCGACCGAGCCCCTGCCGACGTCGAGGACGTTCTTGTCGATCGTGAGCGTCTTTCCGCCGTACGTCATCCTGACGTTGTTGTGGTACTGGTGGATCCGCTGGTGATTGGCCCACCCGGAATCGGAGAGGTAGGGCCCGCCGTCGGTGTTGGCGACCTTGTTGGTCCAGGCGAACCAGAGCTGGTTGGGCTTGGTGAATCCCGCGCGCCCGGAGATCCTCGCGGCGTCGACCGCGGCGATGGCCGCCGACGCGCTCGAGTAGAGCCCGGACTTGTAGCCCTTGCTGTGGAGGTACTCCGTCCAGGCGTCGATGAACTCCAGCACGACGTTGTCGCACTTGGTCGTGCGGGCGTACCACTCGATGTCGAGGTAGGAGTAGCTCCCGGCGCCGAAGCCGTACTTGACGAGCGCCGCGACCGTCTCGGCGGCGTCGGAGCGGGCCTGCGAGCGAGCCGTCGAGACGGTCCAGGACATCCGCTTCTTCTGGACCCGGCTGTCGGGGTTGTTGACGAAGCACGGGGCCTGCCGACCCACGTGGATCGGCATGAAGCGCCAACCGTACGAGGCGTTCTTGGCGACCCACGCCTTGCTGAGGTTGGGCTGGTAGGCATCTCCGCAGTAGCGCGAGCTGCCGGAGATGTAGATGCCGATCGCCGAGTAGGGGGATCGCAGGTTCCACGCATCCATCACGGTCTGGCTCGGCGCGACACACGTGTCGAAGCCGTACCCCTTCAAGTCGCCGGGGGCGCGTGGCCCTGCGGCGTGGGCGGGCGAGGACATCAGGAACGTCGCGGCCAGGCCGGTCAAAATGCCGGCGATCGTGAACCGCGAGGTGGGGGAAGGCACCATGCGCATCCTTAGAGAGTACGTCTCAGGGAGGGCCACGTCCCGGATATGCGACTCAGGCTTGCCGTGTGGCACCGGACCGGGGATACGCTTGCGGCGGGCGTGGCCCCGGTCCCTCCCCTGGATGATCGGGGCCACGTTCCTGCGGTTCCTCGCCCTTCGTCAGACTTGGCGGGCGCGGTCGCCCCAGT
>NZ_JAKFCB010000129.1:0-6877 GCF_036676885.1 Aeromicrobium sp. | reverse complement strand
CGACGGCGGCGGAGTCGGCCACCTGGGCGCCTGCCTTGATCGTTGCCGACATCACACCAGCTCCTGAGCTTCAGATCGGTACCGTGTCATCCGGTGCAAGGCTACGCGGGCGGGTGCACGCGCAGCCCGGAGGTCACGGGTACGGTCAGTACGCTAGGGCACTCGATACCGTCGACAAGGAGAACCAGTGGCTTTGGTCGAGGGATTCCACCCGCTCGGGCCCGTACCCCGTCTGACGACACCTCATCGGGTGCTCATCGGGCCGGCCAACTTCAGTGGTCAGGCGACCCTGTGGGCGCGTGCTGTCGACCTCCACGTGCTTGACACGTCGGTGCACAGCTTCGCGCCGCGCAGCAAGGGTTTCGACTTCCCTGCCGACATCCAGGTCGATCTGGAGACGTTCCGGAAGGACAAGCGGTTCCATCGGGAGTTCCTGGACTATGTGACAGCGAACTACACCCACGTCGTGATCGAGGCAGGCCGGTCCCTGTTCGGCCCGGCCAAGGACCGCGACGCCATGCGGGACGTGTCGCGGCTGCTCGCCAGCGGGGTAAAGGTCGCGTTCCTGGCGCACGGGTCGGACTTGCGGCTACCGAGCCGGCACGTCGAGATCGAGCCATGGTCGCCCTTTCGGACCGCTGACCCGGAGGAGGTCGGCAAGTACGAGAAATTCGCCCGTCGGACATCGCGCATGTACAACAGCTATCCGGGGTCCGTGTTCGTGTCGACCCCCGACCTCCTGGAGTTCGCGCCCGGCGCGACCTGGTGCCCTGTCGTGGTCGATCTCGAGGCCTGGCACACCGACGAACCGGTCATGGAGCGACCGGTTCCCGTCGTGGCGCACGCGCCGAGCCAGAGCTGGATGAAGGGGTCAGAGTTCATCGACCCCCTGCTCCAGCAGCTCCACGACGAGGGCGTGATCGTCTACCGCCGCGTGGAGGGCATTCCGCACAGCGACATGCCGACGGTCTATCGCGACGCCGACATCGTCATCGACCAGCTCGCCATCGGGTCATACGGCGTCGCGGCCTGCGAGGGCATGGCGGCCGGGCGTGTGGTCCTGGGCCACGTCTCCGTGGCGACTCGATCCAAGGTGCAGCAACTCACGGGTGCGGAGCTCCCGGTCATCGAGGTGGACGCCGACACGATCGTCGACCGGATCCGCGAGCTCATCGCGGATCCCGAATCGGCTCGTCTGGCCGCCGTCCAAGGACGGGCCTTCGTCGAGAAGGTCCACGGCGGTGCGTTGTCCGCCGAGGCGCTGTCGTCGTTCGTGGACGGCCCCGACCCGGTGCCGGCCGACTGGCTCCCGACGGTCATCGGGACCAGGGTCGCGATGGTGTCGGGCAACGACGTCGTGATCGACGCGCGGGTCATGAAGTATGCGCAGACCGTGGCCGGGTGGGGCATCGACGTCACGGCGCTGGGTGTGGCCGGTCGTGCCCATCGGGGCCGGAGCGTCGTCGGCGGCGTGGTGGTGAATACCCCGACGATCGGCCAACCTCTCTCAGATCCGGGTCGGGGGCTCATCGAGCGCATCACGCCGTGGTTCAGCAACCCGGACGAGCAGCAACGCGCCCAGCGGCTGCTCGAACACCGGCAGCGCGAGCTGGCCGCTCTGCAAGGTGGGATCCGGCGAGATCGCTACCGTGAACCCGTTGCCGCGGATCCGGCCGATGAACGCAGGGCCCAGCTCGGCGTCAAGAGGGCGAAGCTCGGACTCAAGGTCCGCAAGGCCGTGTTCCGGGCGCGCGGCGTCAAGGTCGGTCTGGTACGCCGGTGGAACGCGCGACACTCCGCTGACAATGCGCTCGGCGTGGGCGAGCACCGTCGCCGGGTGCTGTCGTTCTACCGCCGGTCAGGGCTGGCCAGGTGGCGCCGGGCGCTGCCCCAGACGCTCGATCGTGAATACATCCTGGGCCCGATGCTCGACCGGTTGAGACCAGATCTCATCCACGTGCACGATGTCTTCCTCCTCGGCGTGGCGGTCCGTGCGGCCCAGCGCGCGGCTGCTAGCGGGAAGGTCGTCAGAGTCATCTATGACGCGCACGAGTACCTTCCCGGTCTTGCCGTCGTCGATCCGCGAGTGGTAGCGGCCTACTGCGACTTGGAGAGCGAGTTCATCCACGCCGCCGACCGCGTGATCACGGTGTCTGAGCCGTTGGCGGAGCACCTGCAGCGCGACCACGGCCTCCGGCGCAAGCCCGACGTCGTGCTCAATGCGCCGATCGATCCGCCTCCTGGGGCCGAGGTCACCGGCGTTCGGGACCTGCTTGGGCTCGATCCCGACACCCCTCTCCTGGTCTATGTGGGCGGACTCAATCGCGCTCGCGGAGTCGCCACCGCGGTCGAGGGTCTTGCCGGCCTCCCGGACGCGCATCTTCTCGTCGTCGCGCGCGAGGGCATCATCACCCGCGAGCTCCGGGCGCGAGCCGTCAAGCTGGGCGTGGCCGACCGCTTCCACGTCCTGCCGTACGTCGAGCCGGGGCTTGTCCCGGACTACATCCGGTCCGCGACGCTCGGCCTCAGCCCGTTGCTTCGCAGCGGGAACCACGATGTGGCACTGACGAACAAGTTCTGCGAGTACATCGCCGCTGGCCTGCCCATCGTGACGAGCGACACCCCGGTCCAGGCCCAGTTGGTCCGCGAGCTGGGGATCGGCACAGTGCACCGGGCCAACGATGTCGATGACTTCGTCCGTGCGGTCGAGAAGGCGCTCGCCGACCACGACGGGCTCTCCGACCGGATTCAGGCAGACGCGCAGCTGCGTCACACGTTCTCGTGGGCGGGGCAGGCTGAGATCGTTCGCGACGTCTACACGGAGGTGTTGGGTCCGCTGCCCTCGCAGGCGTGGCAGGAGCGAGCGACCCACATCTCACGTCTCGGGGACGACGCCGAGTAGCACCCGGTCCGCCACGGGCCGCGACGACTTCTCGTCGCCGGCCGACTTCGTCATGCCAGAAAGCCTTGACAATTCAACATACGATGAATTTTAATTCAACATACACAGAATTTCAGCCAAGAGGAGAACCATCATGAGCACCACAGAAACCCGGGACGGAGCCCGCATACGCACGGGCCCGGTCCTCGCCGTCGTCTCGCTCGCCCTGATGACGGTCGTGTCGGCGGTCAGCGGCCTGAACGTCGCACTGCCCGACCTGGCCCGTGAGACCGGCGCCACCCAGACGCAGATCACCTGGATCGTGGACGCCTACACCGTCGTCTTCGCCGGACTGCTGCTGTTCGCCGGTGCGCTGGGGGACCGGTTCGGCCGACGCGAGCTGCTCGCCGGAGGTCTCGCCGTGTTCGGGATCGCGGCCGGTCTCGGCATGCTCACCAGCGACCCCGGTCAGCTGATCGCGCTGCGCGCCATGATGGGCATCGGCGCGGCAGCGATCATGCCGACCACGCTGTCGATCATCACGACCTCGTTCCCCGTCGAGCAACGGGCGAAGGCGATCGGTGTCTGGGTGGGCATGGCCGGCGGTGGCGCCGTGCTGGGCCTGTTCGGCAGCGGACTCCTGCTCGAGTTCTACTCGTGGAGCTCGTTCTTCGCTCTCAACGTCGTGCTCGCCGGACTCGCGCTGCTCGGCACCCTGTTGGTCGTGCCGAGCTCGGTCGACGAGAACCCCCCGCGGCTCGACCTCGTCGGCGCGCTGCTGTCGCTCGTTGCGGTCGCCGCGACGGTGTTCGGGATCATCGAGGGCCCCGAACGAGGCTGGGATGCGGGCCTGACGGTCGCCGCCCTGGTCGTCGGCGTGGTCGCGCTCGTCGCGTTCGTCCGCTGGGAGCTTCACGTCGCCCAGCCGATGCTCGATCCGCGACTGTTCCGCAACCGCAGCTTCAGCGCCGGATCCCTGACCGTGATGGTGCAGTTCTTCGCCACGTTCGGACTGTTCTTCGTGGTGATCCAGTATCTGCAGTTCGTCGTCGGCCGCTCGCCTCTCGGTGCGGCGGTGGCGCTGCTGCCCCTGCCGCTCGTGATGATCCCGCTGGCCCGCAATGCCCCTCGCATCGCGCAGAAGGTCGGCTTCAAGCGGCTCGCTCCGCTTGGTCTGCTGTTCACCGCCGCCGGGCTCGTGGTCATCTCGCAGGTCGGCACGGACATGACGTACTGGTACTTCGCCCTCGGCCTGGTCCTGTTCGCCGCCGGCATGGGTCTCGCGGGCACTCCATCGACCACCGCCATCACCGAGTCGTTGCCCGAGAGCAAGCAGGGCGTCGCCTCGGCGGTCAACGACACGGCTCGCGAGCTCGGCAGTGCGTTCGGCATCGCGATCCTCGGCAGCGTCCTCAACCAGCAGTACCGGGACAACATGACCGAGGCCGTGCAGGGGCTCCCGCCCGCTGTCGCGGAAGGGGCGCAGAGCTCCATCGCGTTCACCCAGTCCCCACAGGTGCATGCGATGGGATCCACGGGTCAGCAGCTCGTGTCGGCGGCGCAGAACGCATTCGTCGACGGCATCGGTGGAGCCCTGCTGATCGCCGCCGCGGTCGTCGCGGTCACCGCCGTGATCGTCGCGATCCTCGCACCAACCCGGCAGAATTCCGGGGTTTGAGGGACAAGCGAGGCGAATGCGACGCATGATGAAGAAGTTGTCTCGGGAAGGGAGCGCAGACCATGCGCCGATTCATGCTCGCATTCGCCTCGTTCGCCGCGCTCTCGGCCTTGCTGACGTCGCCGGCGGCGGCGAGTCCGCCGGTCCCGTTCCCGTCGAGCCCCAAGGGCCTCCCGGCGCCGGTCACCCTGCCGTCGGGCGTGGATCCCGTCTCGCCGTACCTTCCGCAGGTCTCCTGCAGCCCGGTCAACATGCCGGGTGTCGTCAAGCTTCGCGCGCTGGTGCTCAAGACGTACGGCGAGGGTGGTGCCGGCGGGATCAGCCGCGGCTGCACCGAAGGGGTCTCGGAGCACAGCGAGGGTCGCGCGTGGGACTGGATGGTCGACGTCAGCGACACGAGTGAGCGGACCGCGGCGGCGAACTTCCTCGCCTGGGTGACCGCCAACAACGGTCGCAACGCGCGCCGCCTCGGCATCATGTACATCATCTACAACAAGAAGATCTGGGGGGTCTATCGCGCGTCAGAGGGGTGGCGGACGAGCTCGGGCCACACCGACCACGTGCACATCTCGTTCAGCTGGAACGGCGCCCGCGGCAACACGTCGTTCTGGACCGGCAAGGTCGGCACGATCGACCTGGGTCCGTGCATCCGGTTCACCGGCACGTACGGCGCGCTGACCAGCACCCCGCGCACCGGCGCCTGCCCGCAGACCAAGTCGCTGCTCAAGAAGACCTCGCTGGGCAACCGCGCGTACGGGCGTACCGGCGACACCGTCGCCAAGGCGCAGGGCCTGCTCGGCATCACGAAGACGGCGAGGTTCGACGCCGCCACCTGGACCGCCGTCAAGGCGTACCAGAAGGCCCACGACATCCCCTACACCGGCGCACTCGACCAGCCGACGTGGGCGTCGCTGAGCCCGTCGAGCATGACGAGCAACGCCGTCGCCGGCTATACGCGCAGCGAGGCGATCAGGTACGGGGTCCTCAACTACTCCGACAACACGTTCCAGCGTGGGTATGTCGGCAAGGCGGCGATGATGCTGCAGACCGCGCTGGGCATGCCGACGCGCGATCGCAACGGATTCTTCAACACCGTGACGCTTGCTGCCGTGCAGCGGCTCCAGGCTTCGGCGGGACTGACCCAGGACGGGATCGTGCGCGCCGAGGAGTGGCAGGCCCTGGCCGACGCCCTCTGAGGTTGGGCGCCGGGTCCTCCGCGGTGCATGATGTGCCCATGACCCAGGACGAGTCCGCAGCAACGAACGAGCCCCACGAGGGCGAAGAGCTCGAACGCAAGATCCGCGACCAGCCTGACATCGCTCCCGGAGCGTGGGTCAAGCGGATCGTGCTCGCACTGATCCTGCTCGCCGTGGCGTACATCGGCTTCCGGGTCTCCGCGGCGTTCTTCCCGCGGTGGTGGGCGCACCGGGTGGGTGACCAGGTCGACGACAGCCTCACCCGGGGCACGCTGTGGGGCCTGTTCGTCGGATTCGTGTTCACGTTCGTCCCGCTGCTGGTGCTGCTCCAGATCCGCCGGCGGTTCTTCAGCTGGACGTGGCGGGGCATCGTCGCGCTCGTCGCGCTGCTGTTGGCGGCGCCCAACTGGCTGACGCTCGCGGTCGTGGCCGGCGACAGCAAGGCGGCGCACGCGGGGGAGCGGATCTTCGACGTCGAGGCGCCCGGCTTCCGCGCCGGCACGTTGATCGGGGTGATCTCCGGCGCCCTGCTGGCGCTGATCATCACGGCGACGACGATGCAGATGAAGCGCCGAAAGAAGCAGGTCAAGCGCCTCCGGGTCGAGCGCGACGAGCTCAAGCGCTCCCAGCACGAGCAGGCGGAGGACAACGAATCCAGTTGATCGAGCGGGTGCCGGCTTCGGTTTTCGTCGTACGAACTCTGAAATCCACAGCATCAAAGGTCTAGATCCATACCTCTGTCCCGCGCTAGCATGCACCAACTTCTTCTGAGAGTTGGGTGCATCACATGTCAGAGATTCCCCTCAACGAGGACGAGAGACGGCTCGCGGAGCTCGGCTACAAGCAGGAGCTCGATCGCTCCTGGTCCGGCTTCTCGAACTTCGCGATCTCCTTCTCGATCATCTCGATCCTCGCGGGCTGTTTCACGACCTTCGGTCAAGCCTGGAACAACGGTGGACCGGTCGCCATCTCCTGGGGCTGGCCGATCATCTCGATCTTCATCCTCATCATCGGCTTCACGATGTCCGAGCTGGTGTCGGCCTATCCGACGTCCGGCGGCATCTACTGGTGGGCCTCCAAGATGGGCGGGCCGGCGGCGGGCTTCTTCACCGGCTGGCTCAA
>NZ_JAKFCB010000128.1:0-6842 GCF_036676885.1 Aeromicrobium sp. | reverse complement strand
TTGCGTCCGCCAGTCAGCCTCGAGGCCGGTCTTCGGACTTCCCGGGTATGACCCCGGGTCACCGCAGCGGGCCCTGTGCCGGATTTGCACCGGCTTCCCGATTCTCCCCGTGAGGGGCACCTCGAGTCTGTGCTGGCAAGACTAACGGTTGTCGTCGTATGCCAATAGGTCGCCGGGTTGGCAGTCCAAAACCTCGCAGATGCGGGTCAGGGTGCTGAACCGGATGGCCTTGGCCTTGCCGGTCTTGAGGATCGACAGGTTGACCAGCGAGATGTCGACGGCGAGGGACAGCTCGGTGAGGGTCATGCCGCGTCGCTCGAGCATCTCGTCGAGCGTGATCCGGATGCGGTGATCGCTCATATCGTCGCGTCGGCCTCAGCCTGGAGTGCCGCGGCGTGGCTCATGACTCGGCCGACGCTCACGATGCCGACGGCGCCGATCAGCGCCGGCACGGAAACGCTGAACCAGCCGTCCGTCCAGGACATCGAGTCGATCATGGAGGAGAGCAGCAATCCCTCGCCGAGCCACCTGAGGAACCCGGCTACCAGCAGGCCGCCCAGCAGCAGCCAACCAAGACGCGCGATACGGCGGGCCAGCTCAGCCGAGAACAAACCCTGTTGCCGCGCGTACCGGATGATCCTGCGTGTCAGCAGGACGAAGCCGAAGAACACGACGGCAGAAGGCGCCTCGGTGAGTCCGCTGAGGGCCTGTTCGCGGAAACCTGGATCTGGGTCGCAGAGACGGGCACCGTCGGGGCTGACCGACACGCCGCGATGGATGCCATCGTCCTTGCGGACGTCGCCATATGGGTCCTCCGTCAGGTCGAAGGTCCTGAGATCTGTCGCGACGCACACGCTGTCCCCACCCATACCGAGAGTGCTGCCACCCCAGCCGAATATCGCCGAGGCCAAGATCAGCGCGATCACCACGGCCAACAGCATCGCGAAGAAGCTCGTCACGAAATCGAGAGGACCCAGGGGGTCGCGGGTCTTTGCCATCAGACAGTTCCTTCCACGTCGTCCTGCAGGCGCGCGCCCTGCTTGAGCACGCGCCCGACCCCGACGATGCCGAGTGCGCCGAGGATCATGACAGCGGGGAAGTCGAGCTCCGCCCAGCCCGAGGTCTGGCCCTTGACCATCGTCCCGATCAGCAGGCTCTCGGCCGTGGTCTCGATGAGTGTGGCGGCGATCAGGCCGCCGAACAGCCACCAGCCGAGCCGGGTGAGCAGGCGGGCGGTTTCGTGTCCGAACGGTCCGCCGCGATCAGTCTGGATCATGACCCTGCGGATGCCGAACAGGAACACCAAGTAGACCGCGAACGTCGGCACCTCGGTCATGGCCTTCAGGCTGTACTTGACCGCCTTGTGATCAAGTCCCTTCAAGGGTTCGCAAACTAACAGCTCGATCGGGACGACGTCGACTCTGGACTCCACTTCGCCGATCTGCTCGGAGTAGTCGCCTTTGGTCGGCACATCCTCCACCGGCAGGTCGCCAGCATGGGCGCACAACTGACCGTCCCGATCGCCCTCGATGCCGACCGTCCCACTGCCTCCGATGAGGGTCAGCGGAACGATGAGGGCCGTCAAGAAAAGCCCAAGACCGACAAAGAACGTGAGCAGGTTCACGATCGTCGAGAACGGACCCCACACCGAACGCAGTTGATAGCTGGGCATAGAAGATCCTTATCGATAGTCGTTGTTATCGACAAACGATAAGCGCATGGGCTGGCCGGTGTCAGGCGTTCGGCAGATATCGTCACGGGCATGAGCACACAGGTCACGGTCGTCGGGATCGGCGCGGACGGTTGGACCGGACTGACGGCGGCAGCCAAGGAGCTCGTCGAGTCCGCCGACGTCGTGCTGGGCGGTGAGCGGCATCTCGCGATGCTGCCCGAGGCGGATCAGGTGCGTGAAGCCTGGCCCTCGCCGCTGCGCGACGGATTGCCGGCGCTGCTCGAGAAGCACGAGGGCAGGAAGGTCGTCGCCCTGGCCTCCGGCGATCCGCTCGTCTCCGGCATCGCCACGACGCTCGTCGACCTGCTCGGCAAGGAATCCGTCGTGGTGGTGCCCACGCTCTCGTCGGTCGCGCTCGCCCGCGCCCGTATGCGCTGGTCGGCCGAGTCGACCGAGGTCGTCACGCTCGTAGGCCGCGACCCGCACCTGGTAGCCCGGTCACTGGCGCCGGGCCTGCGGCTGCTCGTGCTGTCGTCGGACGGATCGACGCCCGCCGAGGTGGCCGGTCTGCTCACGGCTGCCGGCTACGGCGCC
Source organism: Aeromicrobium sp. (assembly GCF_036676885.1). Classification (GTDB taxonomy): domain Bacteria; phylum Actinomycetota; class Actinomycetes; order Propionibacteriales; family Nocardioidaceae; genus Aeromicrobium. The sequence continues at coordinate 4,576 of NZ_JAKFCB010000128.1, read as the reverse complement.
AGCCCGATGACGGTGCTGGCCGACCTCGGCTCGGAGACCGAGTCCCGTACGGACGGTGTCGCCGCTTCGTGGGGCGACCAGTCCGCACCCGACCTCAACGTCGTCGCGGTCGAGCTCGTCAGCTCAGGCGCGACGGTGCTGGGGTTCACCGCCGGGTTGCCGGAGGGCGCCTTCGACCACGACGGTCAGATCACCAAGCGCGACGTACGCGCGTCGGCGCTGGCCCGACTGGCCCCACTGCCGGGCCAGCTGCTCTGGGATGTGGGAGCGGGCGCCGGTTCGGTGGCGATCGAGTGGATGAGAGCCCACCCGACCTGCCGCGCGATCGCGATCGAGGCCCGCGAGGACCGCGCGGCGCGCATCGCCCGCAACGCGTCCGCGCTCGGCGTGCCTTCTCTCGACGTCGTGACCGGCCATGCGCCCGAGGCGCTCGACGGTCTCGAGGCGCCGCATGCGATCTTCATCGGCGGCGGCGCGACCGAGGAGGGTGTGCTCGACGCGTGCTGGTCGGCGCTGCGTCCCGGCGGCCGCCTCGTCGTGCACGGCGTGACGCTCGAGACCGAGGCCGTGCTGGCGGTTCGCTATGCCCAGCTCGGCGGCGAGCTGACCCGCCTCCACGTGGAGCACGCGGCACCGATCGGCACGTTCACCGGGTGGACCCCGGCCCGCGCCATCACGCAGTGGACCGTGACGAAGGCCGACGTATGACCGTGCACTTCGTCGGTGCCGGCCCCGGCGCGGCCGACCTCCTGACCCTGCGTGCCGTCGCGCTGCTCAACGCCGCGGACGTGTGCGTCTATGCCGGCACCTACATCGACCACGCCGTCCTCGACCACTGCCCCGACGGCGCGCAGCTCGTCGACACCCAGGACCTCGACCTCGACCAGATCACCGCACGCATCGTCGATGCGCACGCGGCCGGACTCGAGGTCGTACGCCTGTGCTCCGGCGACCCGTCGATCTACTCCGCGCTCCACGAGCAGGCCAAGCGGCTCGATGCCCACGGGGTGCCGTGGGACGTGACCCCCGGCGTGCCGGCGTACGCCGCGGCTGCCGCCCTGCTCGGCGCCGAGCTCACGGTGCCCGAGGTCGTGCAGTCCGTCGTCCTGACCCGTACGCAGGCGCGTTCGACCGCGATGCCTTCCGGCGAGGCGCTGGCCGCCTTCGCGGCGACCGGCTCCACGCTCGTCCTGCACCTGGCGATCACCCGCACCCGTACGCTCGCGGCCGAGCTCGCCGAGTCCTACGGCGCGGACTGCCCCGTCGCGGTGGTGGCGAATGCGAGCCAGCCGACCGAGGTCGTGCTGCGCGGCACCCTCGGCGACATCGCCGACCAGGTCGAGGCGGCAGGCCTGCGCCAGGCCGCGGTCATCCTCGTCGGCAAGGCGCTGGCCGAGGACGTACGCGGCGGTGAGTCGTACCTCTACGACCCGGCGCGCGACCGCTCGGCGAAGCGCCGCTGACGCGACTACACCTTGGGCATGTCGTCCCAGGCCTGGAGGAACTGCCGCTCCGACTCCGCGGCCTTGCCGAGCTCCACGGCGTGCAGGTGCAGGTAGGTGAGGTCGCTCTCGCCGCGGCGAATCGCCTCGGCGGCCAGCTCGAGCAGGAGGTGGCGGGCGACGGCGCTGTCGTGATGATCGCCGAGGGTTCGTTGCAGGTCCTGGACGGCGTGAGCCAGCTCGTCCGCCTGCGTGGGGCGGATCGTGGTCGTCACCTCGGCCGCGTAGCGCAGTCGCTTGGCGCACTTGCGCACCTCGTGAAGGGCGACGTCGCGCTCTCTGCCCTCGACCGCCGCCGCGACTTCTACCGCCTGCGCCAGCCGTTTCCCGGCTTTCGCGACGAGGCGAGGGAGAACCTGATGAGCCGGCTTCGACGCCCGAGGAGTGAGCGGCGGGTCGGCCACCAGCGCGTCGAGCGCGTCGACCAGCCGGACCTGACGTTCGCTGTCGAGCGCGTCCAGCACCTCGCGCCGGCCGGCCGCGAGATCGGCCGTGAGCCTGCTGTCGAGGCGCTCGGGCACCGGCCCGATGACGAGCTCCGCCGGCTCGGCGGCGACCAGCGCGGTGAGCCGTTCGCGCATGACCTGCGCATCACGTGCCGCGCCCGATGCGCCGGCGAGCCAGTTCAGCTCCCGGCGCAGGTGGGCAACGACATCGGGGTCGAGGAGCTTCCGGTACGTCGCCAGTGCCGCCCTCAGGCGCCGGATGGCGATGCGCATCTTGTGCACCGCGTCTGGCTCGTCCTCACGCACCCGGGAAGCGTGATGCTTCAGCTTCGTGACCTGGTCGTCCAGGTAGCTCATCAACAGGATCGACGCGGCGCTCTCGCGCGACGGATCGTCCATGTCGACCACGCCTCCGCTCCCTGGCACCTGCTGCGATCGTATCGGGACCGACCGTCCGGCGGTGCCGCCTCAGAACACCGCGTAGAAGCGGCCGGCCGGGTCGACCACGGCGCCGAGCGGTGCGTCGTACGTCGAACCCCATCGCGAGCGCGAGGGGGATCAGGACCAGCGAGAGCGCCGCGCTGATCAGGACGCCGGCCCAGACATGGGCGTCCAGCAACAGGCAGAGGGCCAGGAAGCCGGGGCCGCTCAGCACCATGACGACGCACAGGGCGTACATCGACAGGCGCCAGCCGCGGCCGACGGGTCTCACTTCAGTCACGGAGACATCCTGTCAGATGCGCTCCGGTGCAGGTCAGGAGGTGGAGCGCGGGGTCCAGGCCTGGCCGGCGGCCGTCGTACGGGTGCCGCTGGCGCCGATGATCAGCAGGCACTTCATGTCGATGGTTGCCGGATCGAGCTCGGCCAGGGTTGTCACGGTCAGTGACTCCTCGTCGCGGCCGATGTCGCGGCCGACGACCACGACGGTGTCGCCGGCGCGGTGATCGAGCAGGACCCGCTGCGCGTCCGCGACCTGCGTGGTCCGTGAGCGGGACGCGGGGTTGTAGATCCCGAGCACGAGGTCCGCCTCGGCGACGGCGCGCAGCCGCTTCTCGATCAGCGCCCACGGCTTGAGCCGGTCGGACAGGCTCATGACCGCGAAGTCGCCGCCGATCGGTGCCCCGGCGCGGGCCGCGACGACCTGCACGGCCGAGAGCCCGGGCAGCACGCGGATCGGGACGTCGGCGTATGCGTCGTCCTCCGCTGCCTCGAACACCGCGGCGGCCATGCCGAAGATGCCTGCGTCGCCGCCGGACACGACGGCAACGCTCTCACCCTTGAGGGCCAGGTCGAGGGCCAGGCGCGCGCGGTCGACCTCGACCGTGTTGCCGGAGGCGTGCCGGGTCAGGCCCTCGCGCTGCGGGACCCGGTTGACGTACGGCGCATAGCCCACGACGTGCTGGACGCCGGCCAGCGCCTCGGTGACCTCGGGGGTGATCCAGCGGTCGGGGCCGGGGCCGAGGCCGATGACGAGGAGCTCTGCCACGCTGGTTGAGCTTGTCGAAACCCCAATTCCTTTCGACAAGCTCAAGGGGCGGGGGTGGCTCAAGGGGGCTTTGGTGTCGCCGGGGACGACGATGAGGGAGAAGTACGGGACGGTCTCCGGGTCGACGTCGGCGACCGGCAGCCAGCGCTCCTCGGGCATCGAGGCGCGCTCGACGTACAGCGCACCGTCGAGCCGGCCGGCCTGGCGCAGCGCCGAGACGACCTTGGGGAACGTGCGGCCGAGCTTCATGATGATCGCGCCGTCAGTGTCGGCCAGGCGGCGGGCCAGCTCCGGCTCGTCGAGCGTGCCGGGCAGGATCGTGAGGACATCGGTCTGGCGTACGAGCGGCGAGGCGACGGTCGCGGTGGCCGCCGCGAACGCCGGAACACCCGGGACGACCTCGGTCTCGAAGCGGTCGGCGAGCCGGTCGTGCATGTACATGTAGGACCCGTAGAACAGCGGGTCGCCCTCCGCCAGCACGACAACGGTGCGACCGGCTTCGAGGTGCACCGCGAGGCGGGCTGCCGACTCCTCGTAGAACTCCGCCATCGCACCCGCATAGCCACCGGGGTGAGCCGTCGTGCCGGTCGTCACCGGGTAGCGCAGCTCCTCCTCGATGACGCCGTCAGGTATGAGGTCGGCGGCGATGCGGCGGGCATTCGACTGCTTGCCGACGCCGGCGTGGAACGCGATGACGTCGGCCGCGGCGATCAGCCGGGCCGCCTTGAGCGTGATGAGCTCAGGGTCGCCGGGCCCGAGCCCGACGCCGTAGAGGCGCCCGCTCACTCGCGCTCCTGCGCGATCGCGTTGAGCGCCGAGGCGGCCATCGCCGAGCCGCCACGACGGCCGTGCACCGTCAGGTAGGGGATGTCGAGCTCGAACGTCGCCAGCGCTTCCTTGGACTCGGCAGCACCGATGAAGCCCACCGGCGTGCCGATGATGGCCGCCGGCCGGGGCGCGCCGTCGAGCAGCATCTCGAGCAGGTGGAACAACGCCGTGGGGGCATTGCCGAATGCGACGACCGCGCCCTCGAGCTGGTCCTCCCACAGCGAGACCGCGGCCGCGGAACGGGTCGTCGACCACTCCTTGGCCAGCGCCGGAACCCGCGGATCACGCAGGAGGCACAGCACCTCGTTGTCCTT
>NZ_JAKFCB010000127.1:0-3804 GCF_036676885.1 Aeromicrobium sp. | reverse complement strand
CGTAGCGGCGGCTCAACACCTTCATCCGCTCGACGAGCTCCGGCGGTTCCTCGACCCGGATGTCCATGTCCAGCAGGCCGACGTAGACCGCCATCGTCGCCACGCTGTCGGCGCCGGTGATGAGCACACAGGTCTCGTCGTCGATCGGCTCGACGATGCCGACGGCCGGGTTGATCCTGTCCATGACCTCGGAGGCGGGCGCCAGCACCGTGATGCGGGCATGCACGGCCCAGCCCTCGTACGCGACGGCCCGCATGACGTACGCGCTCACGTCCTCGTCGGGCAACGGCTGCGGAGGGAACCGGCGTCCGGTACGCATGCGCAGCACCATCCGGTCGAGCCGGAAGACGCCCCACGAGTCGGCGTCCGGGTCGCGGCCGAGGAGGTACCACCGGCGCTCCCAGCTGACCAGCCGATAGGGCTCGACGAGCCGTGGCTCGCCGTCGTAGTCGAAGCGCAGCCACTCGGTGTCGCGGATCGCCGCGGCGACCGCAGTCAGCGTCTCGGGGTCGAAGCGCGGGTCGGCGTCGGGGATGCCGGCATCGTCGGCGACCTGGGTCGTGACCTGCGAGAGCGTGGTGACCTGGCGCCGGAGCCGGGACGGCAGGACCTGCTCGAGCTTGGCGAGCGCGAGGGCGCTGCTCTCGGCGACCCGTTCGATCGAGCTCGTCGAGGCGGCGCGGAGCCCCAGCACGACCGCGATCGCCTCGTCGTCCTCCAGCAGCAGCGGCGGGAGGGCGGCGCCGGCGCCGAGCCGATAGCTGCCGTGGACCCCGCGCTCGGCGTTGACCGGGTAGCCCAGGGCTCGCAGCCGCTCGATGTCGTTGCGGATCGTACGGGTCGTGACGCCGAGCCGCTCGGCGAGCTCGGTGCCCGACCACTGCGGTCTGGACTGCAGAAGGGCGAGGAGCGCGAGGAGCCTCGCAGACGTTTCAAACATGTCTGAAATCTATCCCAGAACTAGGAACGAAGTGTTCCTATATCGGTTCTACGGTGGTTTCATGACCACACAGCGAAGCACCTCATCCGACATCCGCCCCTTCGTCATCGAGATCCCGCAGGCCGATCTCGACGACCTCGACAACCGGCTCGCCCGCACCCGCTACCCCGCGGCAGCGCCCGGCGACGACTGGACGTACGGCGTGCCCAACCACTACCTCCAGGAGATGGTGGCCCAGTGGCGCGGCGACTTCGACTGGCGTGCGCAGGAAGCGCGCATGAACCAGTTCCCGCACTACCTGACCGACATCGACGGCCAGACGATCCACTTCATCCACGTGCCGTCCGCCGAGGCCGACGCGACGCCGATCCTGCTGCTTCACACGTACCCGGGATCGTTCGTCGACTTCCTCGACATGATCGGCCCGCTCACCGATCCGGTCGCGCACGGCGGCAGGGCCGAGGACGCGTTCTCCGTCGTCGTTCCCTCGATGCCGGGATTCGCGTTCAGCACGCCGGTGGCCGACGGCGGGTGGACCATGGCACGCGTCGCCCGTACGTACGACACGCTGATGCGCCGCCTCGGCTACGACTCGTTCGGCGCTCACGGCAGCGACGGCGGCGCGATGGTCGCCCGGGAGCTCGGCCTGATGCAGCCCGAAGGCTTCCTGGGCCTGCACGTGCAGCAGCTGTTCTCCTTCCCTTCGGGCGATCCCGCGGAGTTCGAGAAGCTCGAGCCCAAGGACTACGCGGCGCTCGAGCACATGGAGTGGTTCCAGTCGGTCGGCGGCTACAACGCGATCAACGCCTCGCGGCCGCAGACGATCGCCGCCGGGATCTCCGACTCGCCGGTCGGCCAGCTGGCCTGGAACGAGCTGTTCATGTCGTTCGGCAACGGCACGAGCCTGGTGACCCGCGAGCAGATCCTGACCGAGGTGTCGCTCGAGTGGTTCACCAACACCTCGGCGTCGGTCGGGCGCTACCACTACGAGGAGGCGCGCTCCGGTGCAGAGCCGGCGGTCAACCACGCGCCGACCGGCGTCGCGGTGTTCTCGGACGACTTCAAGTCGATCCGGACGTTCGCCGATCGCGACAACAGCAACATCGTGCACTGGACCGAGCACGAGACCGGCGGGCACTACGCCATGCTGGAGCGCCCCGACGTGCTGACGGGCGACATCCGCGAGTTCTTCGGAGGCCTGAAGGCGTGAGCACGGAACCGGCAGCACCGCGGCCTTCACGGGCCGCGGTGCTGCCGTTCAACCACCGTAGGGACGCGTGATGATCTCCAGGATGTGGCCGTTCGGGTCATTCCAGTAGAGGCCGCGGCCACCGTCGTCGTGGTTGACCCGGCCCGGCTCGCGGTGGAACGGGTCGGCCCAGTACGTCAGCCCGCGATCCGTGATCCGGCCGAGCACCTGGTCGAACTCCTCCTCACTCACCAGGAAGGCGTAGTGCTGTGGGTGCACCTCACCATCGACGTCGAAGAAGTCGAGCGAGACGTCGTTGCCGGTCTGCACGACGAGGAACGGCCCGTACGTCTGTGGCTCCGGCAGACCGAGGATCTCGGCGAAGAACGTCGCGGCCTCCCGCTTGTCGCTGGAATGCACGATCGTGTGATTGAGCTGGACTGTCATGGCGAAGCTCCTCTCCGGCCAATTGTCTCGCGGCCAATCACGCGCCGAAAGGCCGGCGCGGTGACCCTGCGGACACCAAAAGTACGAATTGTCGCCATCGTGCCATTCCGGCGAAAAGATGACCCGATGGTGGGATTCTGCCGTCTCGCGCCCGCGCCTAACGTCGATGAAAACACACCAGTGAGGCCCTGTCTCCACGACACCTCACAACCGGACGGAGTCGGCGATGGACGAGACGGAGATTGCGGTCATCGGGGCCGGTCCCCATGGCCTGGGAGCGGCCGAGCGGCTTCGAGCCGCCGGACGCGAAGTGTGCGTGATCGGCGAACCCATGTCGTTCTGGCACACCATGCCGAAGGGACTGTGGATGCGCTCGCGGCGCAACGGGTCGTCGATCGGCGAGGTCACCGGGCCCTTGTCGATGGAGGGCTACACCGCCGACACCCAGGCCGTGGTGGAACGGCATCTGAAGCTCACGACCTTCATCGAGTACGGCCACTGGTATCAGCAGCGCGTCGCTCCCGACGTGATCCGCCGTCAGGTCGTCAAGCTCGAACGCCACGGTCTCGGCTTCCTGCTCACGTTCGACGACGGCACCCAGCTCCGGGCGACCCGCGTGCTCTCGGCCACCGGCATCGCCGAGTTCACCCGGCGTCCGGCCATGTTGCGTCAGCTGCCGACCGAGCTCGCCTCCCATGTGGCCGACCACGGCGACTATGAGCGGTTCCGCGGCAAGAGCGTCGCGATCATCGGGGCAGGGCAGAGTGCGCTGGAGTCCGCAGCGCTCATGCACGAGGGGGGCACAGACGTCGAGGTGCTGGCCCGACAGCCGCAGGTCTACTGGCTCCACGGCGACGGCCTGATCGACGGCCTCGGTCGCTTCGCTCCGCTGTTCTACGCACCCACCGATGTCGGCCCGATCGGGATCTCACGGCTGGTCGCGACACCTGAGGTCTTCCGTCGCTTCCCCCGACCGATCTTCGACGTGATCGCCGCGCGCGCGATCCGGCCGGCCGGGGCGTCATGGCTCAAGCCGCGACTGCCCGAGGTCCCGATCACCCCCGGCGCGGTGGTCACCCGCGCAGTCCCGCACCACGACAAGCTCGACTTGGAGCTCTCGAACGGCACCCGGCGCCAGGTGGATCATCTCCTGTTCGCCACTGGGTACGACGTCGACATCCGGCGATACTCGTTCCTCGATCGCGCACTTGCGGAGCAGGTCAGATGC
>NZ_JAKFCB010000126.1:0-5774 GCF_036676885.1 Aeromicrobium sp. | reverse complement strand
GAACTTCCCGGAGGCCACGGTGGCTCCCGGTCCTTCGTGAATCGTGCCTTCGGCCGACCAGACCCGGGCGCCGCCGAGCCAGGTCGTACGCGCGCGCAGGTCGTCGCCCAGCAGGACGAGGTCTGCCCGCGCCCCCGGCTCGATCCGGCCGAGGTCGGTGAGCCCGAGCGCGTCGGCAGGCGTACGCGTCGCCGCCCGGATCGCCGCGACCAGGTCGATCCCGAAGTCGACCGCGTGGCCGATGTTGGCGTCGAGCGGCTCGTCGGCGCCGGCGATCGTCCCGTCGGCGCGCAGCGGCGGGCTGCCGGCGATCACCTCGAGCTGGTCGCCGCCGAGCTCATAGACACCGGGCGGCATGCCGAGCGCCGCCACGGCGTCGGTCACGAGCATGACGCGGCCGGCCGCCGCCGCGAACGCCAGGCAGACGGCCGCGGGCTCGACGTGGTGTCCATCGACGATCATGCCGACCGTCAGCCGCGGATCCGTGAGCGCGGCACCGACGACCCCGGGGGCACGGTGGTGGAACGGGCTCTGCGCGTTGTAGAGGTGCGTGACGAGCGTGGCGCCGGCGTCGGCCGCGGCCCGGACCTGGTCGTCGGTGGCATCACTGTGGCCCACGGCCACCCGGACGCCCACGGCGACGAAGTCGGCGATCGCCTGCAGGGCTCCTTCGCGCTCCGGGGCCAGCGTCACGTACGAGATCGCGGGCGCGAGCTGGATCAACGGCGCGATGCGCTCCGGCGTCGGGTCGACGAGCAGCGCCTCGCGGTGGGCGCCGCGCCGCCTCGGCGACAGGAACGGGCCCTCGACGTGCGCGGGCAGGAGCCTGGTCGCCGATCCGGTCGTGTTGCTGACCGCGCGCGCGGCGTCGTAGCGCGTCACCTGCTCGACGAGCTGGTCCACCGTCGCGGTGATGAACGTCGGCACCATCGCGGTGACCCCGGTCGACAGCATCCGCTCGGCGACGCTGCGCACCTCGTCGGCGCCGGCGTCCGCGAAGTCGACCGAGAACGCGCCATTGATCTGCGCATCGATCAGTCCCGGAGCGAGGATCCCGTCGTCGAGCTCGACGTCGGGCGTACGCGGTGATGCGCCGCGTCCCACGGCGCTGATCCGCTCGCCGTCGAGCTCGATCCAGCCTGCGCCCGACTCGTCATCGGGCAGCCCCACGAGTCGTCGAGCCGCTACGAGCTTCGTCACCGGTTGGCCTCGATTCGTCTGCAAAGGGGTTGACATGCCGGGCTGTTCCCGTCCATCCTCACTGGTACGTACCGGATCGTACCAGCGGTTCGGACGCCCGTCGAGAGGAGTTGTCGCATGCTGAATGACGGCCTGCTCCCCAAGCACGCACAGCTTCGAGCCGCGCTCCTGAAGACGATCGAGGAGGAGCTCCAGCCGGGCGCGATGATCCCGTCCGAGCGTGACCTCACGATCCGTTACGACGTCAGCCGGGCCACGGTTCGCGCCGCGATCAGCAGCCTGGTCAACGAGGGCCGCCTCACGACCGTGCCGGGCCGCGGCACGGTCGTCACCCGGCCCCGCGTCGAGAGCAACCTGCACCTGGCGTCGTTCACGCAGGACATGCGGCAGCGCGGTCATCGCCCCAGCACCGAGGTGCTGTCATGCGCCGTGGTCGCGGCCGGCGAGACGACCGCCAAGGCGCTGGGCCTCAGCCCCGGAGACCGGGTCTGGGAGATCGAGCGCCTGCGCCTGGCTGACGACGAGCCCATGGCGCACGAGATCAGCTGGTATCCGGAGGCTGTCTTCCCGGCGCTCGGCGACGAAGACCTCAGCGGGTCGATCTACGCGATCTTCGAGTCGACGTACGGGGTCGTGATCACGGAGGCCCGGCAGACCACCTGGGCCGAGCAGGCGGGTCACGCGTACGCGCACCTGCTCGAGGTCGCCGAGACCGCGCCGGTCATGGTCTTCGACCGGGTCGGGTCCTCGAGCGAGGGACCCGTGGAACAGACCATCAGCCGCTATCGCGGCGATCGCTACCAGTTGTCGATGAGCCTGCACCGCGGCCCGTCCGCACGTTGAAGTCCGGAGCACCACCAACACCGAGGAGAAGTTGCACATGACCGCCATATCCGCAGGACGACAGGGCCTCCCGGGCCTCGCCTCCGTCCAGAAGTTCGGCCGCAGCCTGATGCTGCCGATCGCCTCCCTGCCAGTCGCGGCGCTGCTGCTGCGCCTCGGCCAGCCGGACCTGCTCGGCGCTGACGGCCTCGGCTGGGTCAAGGTTTCCGCCGTCGTGGGCGCTGCCGGCAATGCCTTGTTCGCCAACCTGCCCTTGCTGTTCGCGGTCGGCGTGGCGATCGGCATGGCCAAGAAGGCCGACGGCTCGACCGCGCTGGCAGCCGTCGTCGGCTATCTCGTGTTCAAGAGCGTGGGTGATGCGCTCTCGCCGTTCATCCTCGACCCGCCCGCTGAGGGCGGCACGCAGGAGCTCATCAACTACGGCGTCCTCGGGGGCATCGTCATGGGCATCACGAGTGGCCTGCTGTGGCAGCGGTACTACCGGATCAAGCTGCCCGACTACCTCGCGTTCTTCGGCGGCCGCCGGTTCGTGCCGATGATCACTGCGTTCGCCGCCATCATCATTTCCGTGCTGTTCAGCCTGGTCTATCCGGCCTTCGACGCAGGGCTGACGAATGTCTCGGACTGGGTTGCCGACAACGACGTCATCGGCGGCTTCGTCTACGGCACGCTCAACCGCCTGTTGATCCCGCTGGGGCTGCACCACATCCTCAACTCCGGCCCGTGGTTCCTGTTCGGCTCGTTCGAGGGCGCCAGCGGAGTCGTGCACGGCGACATCCCGCGCTTCCTCGCCGGCGACCCCACCGCGGGCGCGTTCCAGACCGGCTTCTTCCCGATCATGATGTTCGCCCTGCCCGCGGCCGCCCTCGCGATCTGGCAGGAGGCCAAGCCGGCCCAGAAGAAGGCCGTCGGCGGCATCATGATCGGCGCCGCGCTGACGAGCTTCCTGACCGGCGTGACCGAGCCGCTCGAGTTCTCGTTCATGTTCGTCGCCTTCCCGCTGTACGTGATCCACGCCGTCCTGACCGGCACCTCGATCGCGCTGACCAATGCGCTCGACATCAGGGACGGCTTCGGGTTCTCTGCCGGCCTGTTCGACTTCGTGCTCAACTGGAACATCGCCGACAAGCCCGGGCTCCTGATCGTGATCGGGTTGGTCTACGCGGTGGTCTACTACTTCCTGTTCCGCGCCGTGATCCGGTGGTGGAACCTGAAGACGCCGGGCCGCGAGGAGGAGGGCGACGACACGTCGATGACGGATTCCCTCATCGACCAGCCGTCGGATCGCCCGTGAGAGCCGGCTCGCCGGGCACCTCTCCGCTGCCGGCGACCTGACCCGTCGTAGCGCCCGCCGTACGCACGTACGGCGGGCGCTCCGCGTAGGGTCGCGACGTGGACGATCTCTTCACTCCCCCGTCAGGCGAATGGCAACGCGTCTCGCCGAAGCTCGCGACGATCCGGCGCATCCTGATCCTGGTCCCGGTGTCCGTCGTCGCCCTCGTGCAGCTGGTCCTGATGCTGGCGATGCCGGACGTGTGGTGGATCGGGGCGCTGGTGATCGTCATCGCCACTGCCGCCGCCGGGTGGGGCTGGGTCTGGGCCGGGCGCAACCAGCGCAGCTGGGGCTATGCCGAGAACGCCGACGACCTGCTCGTCACCAGCGGCGTGATGTTCAAGCGGCTCGTCGCGATCCCCTACGGACGCATGCAGTTCGTCGACGTCGAGGCCGGCCCGCTCGCCCGGGCGTTCGGCGTCGCGACCGTCACGCTGCACACCGCGAGCCCCGAGACCGCGGCGGACATACCCGGGCTACCTGCTGCGGAGGCGACGCGCCTGCGCAACCGGCTGACCGAGCTCGGTGAGGCCCATGGCGCCGGGGTCTGATGCGTCGCCCGAGGCCCTCGGCCTCCGTACGCATCCCCTGACGTCGGTCGTCCAGGGCGCGCTCTGGGCCGCCGCTGCGTCGGTCGGCCTGATCAGCTCGATCTTCACCGGCGACGGCTGGGGCGACATGAGTGCGCTGCTCAGCCTGGTCATCTCGCTCGTCGGTGGACTCGTCGTCGGCATGGGGGTCGGATACCTGAGCTGGCGGTTCACCCGCTACGTCATCGACGGCACCGAGCTGCGCATCAACAGCGGCATCATCACGAAGGCATCGCGCCGCATCCCTTACGAGCGCATCCAGTCGGTCGACATCGCGGAGCCGCTGGTCGCCCGGTTGTTCGGGCTCGCCGAGCTGCGGATCGAGATGGCCGGCGGCAGGGACTCGCGTACGTCGCTGCGCTTCCTCAGCCTCGACGATGCGCGCGACCTGCGCCGGGTCCTGCTGGCCCGAGCGCACGGCTCGCCGCAGGACGCGCCGGCCGAGGAGCACCGCAGCATCATCACGGTCGTCACGCCGCAGCGCGTCATGATCGGCACCCTGCTGTCGCTCGACTTCCTGTTCGCGGCCGTGGGGACGATCGCCCTGCTCGTCGGGGCGATCTGGTTCGGCCAGGTCATCGTCCTGCTCGGCGGCATCATCCCGCTCGGCTCCTGGATCGTGCAGATCGTCGGCAAGCGCGTGCTGCAGCAGTGGGACTTCACGCTCTCCCGGGGTGAGCGCGGCCTGCGGATCGAGCGCGGGCTGCTGTCGCGCACGTCCCAGACGATCCCGTATGCGCGGGTGCAGGGAATCGCGATCAAGGAACCCTACGTCTGGCGGAGATTCGGCTGGCTGCGGCTCGAGGTCGACGTCGCGGGCTATGCCGCGCACGGCGACGACGAGGGCGTCGACTCGTCGTCGATCCTGTTGCCGATCTCCGACCGCCCGCTCGCCGACGCGGTCATCGCCGAGCTCATCCCGGGCTCGGCGGTCGAGAGCGTGCCACGCACGGCGGCACCACGGCGCTCGCGGCTGTTCGCCCCGATCGGCTGGCGCTTCCGCTGGGTCGGCGCCAACGAGCGTACGTTCGTGGCCCGCGAGGGCTGGATCGAGCGCACGACCAACATCGTGCCGCACCACAAGACGCAGTCCGTCGAGCTGCGGCAGGGCCCGCTGCAGCGCAGGCGGCGCCTCGCGACGATCGAGGTGCACACACCGCAGGGCCCCGTCGACGCCGACGGCCGCAACCTCGACGAACGTGACGCCCGCGCCGTGGCGCTGGCTCAGCTCGAACGCGCCCGCGCGGCGCGGGGCTAGGGCGCGTCTGCCAATTGGCGGTCGGTCAGGGTGCGTGGCATCCGCGCCCGGCTGACAAGGCAGAGGAGGGAGGCGCACCGGGGTTGTGCGGCGACCGACGATAACGCCGTCAGGCGGGATGCGGGGCCGCGCGCCCCGGCCGTGAATTGGCAGACGCGCCCTAGCCGCCGCTGGTGCCGTCCTCGGCGTCGGGATCCATCGGCGCGATCATGTCGCGGGAGTCGAGCCAGCCGTCCGGCACCGAGACCTTCTTGGGTGTCCCCTGCCGGCCGCGCGGAGTGCCGAGCTCATCGAGCGGATAGGGCTCGGTGGGGTCCAGGCGGGCCAGCAGCTCGTCGAGGTCGGCGTACGACGACACCATCCCCAGCCGGCTGCGTACGTCCTTGCCCGCGGCGAAGCCCTTGAGGTACCACGCGATGTGCTTGCGGAACTCGATGCAGCCGCGCTCCTCGCCCATCAGGTCACCGAGCAGCTCGGCGTGCCGGCGCATGACCCCGGCGACCTCGCCGAGGGCCGGCAGCTCGACGACCTGCTCGCCTGAGAAGGCGGC
>NZ_JAKFCB010000125.1:0-31238 GCF_036676885.1 Aeromicrobium sp. | reverse complement strand
GTCCGCGAGCGGGATCTTCTGGCCGCTGAGGTTGAGCCCCGCGTAGAGAGGATCGCCGTTCAGGACCGCGATGGTGGGGACGCCGTTGTCGTCCCCGATGACTCCGAAGCGGGGATCGTCTTCCCCCGCGAACCTGGCGATGCGCATATGCGCCAGCCTAACGGCGAGCACGGCAACCCCGTACGTCGGTCCTTGCTGTGAAATCGCCGGACCGATAGCGTCTGCGGCACGGGACCGCGGCACCAGCGGCCCTCAATTCGGGGGAATCATGACTGACCAGAAGTTTGTCGCTGCCGGCTCCATCGGGCCGGACGACCTGCATATCCCGGCGCAGCCGGGCGAGCTGAAGCAGGCGGTCGAGCAGCTCAATGAGCTGGCCGACCAGCTCGACACCGTGCGCGCCTCGCTCGACCAGGCCGCAGGCGACGAGGACGTCCACGGCGAGACGGCGTTCGCGCTGCAACGCGTCGTACGCTTCAGCAGGTTCACCGCTCGCCGCGACGCCGGGCTGCTCAAGGAGCTGGCCGAGGCCCTGCAGCAAGAGGTCAAGGTGTTGCACGACGTCCAGGGCGACGAGCTGCAACGGCTGCGCAGCAGGTGGGAGCAGGCGCGCCACGACCTGGTGGCCGCGGCGAAGGACGCCGAAGGGGTCGGTGCGCAACAGCTCGCACGTCGCCTCGATGCCGACATCACCGAGCCGTACGTCCCGATGTTCCGCCGGCTCACCGGCATCACGCCCGAGCCCGCGGGAGGGGGCACGCCTCACGCGATGCTGGAGGGCTCGCCACTCTCGGACGCGGTGCACGACTACCGGCGCACCGTCCACAACGTCCTCGAGGAGTTCCAGAGCGCGGTCCGCAGCGTCCGCGGGGTCGAGGAGGACGTCCGCGTCAACCTGCACTGGGAGAAGCGGCAGAAGGCGGAGGATCCCGAGCAAGACGACCAGGCCGGCGAGTCACAGGCCGACAAGGATCCCGTCGGCATTTCCGGTCCACGGGTGCTGCGGCGCATGCTCGACGCGTTGGACGAGGGCTCAGGGGCGCTGGACAACCTGGTGCCCACGCTCAAGGCGATCGACACGGCGATCACCGCCGGCATGCTGCCCGATCATGACAACGAGCAGCCGCGCGTGTTCCAGGACGAGTGGGAGAACCACTTCCAGCGCCGGATCCGGCGGATGCGCGTCGTGTCCAAGACAGCGGACAAGATGGCGAACGAGCTGAAGCGGCTCGACGCCGACACCGCAGCGCAGATCTTCAAGGACAGCGACGAACCCGCCAAGAAGTGAGCTGATCCGGCCGCAGCCCAATCGAGATGGCGGACTCGCCACGCAGCGAGGTGGGGTGGCAGATCAGGGTGTCCCGGTGACCCCAGTGACCGGCTGGCCGTACACCTCCGGTTTGATCCTGCGGATGGCCTCAACCTCTGACTCGGAGAACCTGTGGCACTCGCTCGCGATCGTCAACGGGCGGATCGCGACAACCGAGTTGGGTGCCACGACGTTGGGCTTCACCACGAGTTCGAGGCCACCGCTCTTGCCCTTGACCGTCGAGTCCCTGCGGATGGTGGTGTCGACGCCTGCACCCGTGAGCGTCGCCCGGATCTTCTCGGCTGCCTTGGCGTTGTCGGCGACGCCGGCATGAAGCTCCCCTGACGCCACGTAGCGCTTGACGTCACGCCCCAGATCGCACCCGATGAACCGCCCTTGGGCCAAGGGGAACTCCCCGTCGAGGTCCTTGGCGAGAGCCGGCAGCACCTTGGTCGCCAGCTCGTCGACTGATGCCTTCACCTCGGTGGCACTGGGGCCCTCGTCGTCTCCACCACCGGACGAGCACCCGCTCATCAGCAGCATCACCCCGAGAACGCCCGCCAGGACCCTTCTCATGATCGCGACCCGAATTCTGTCGTCAGGCGCTGCCGTAGCGTCGGTTGCGGGCGGCGTACTCCTCGATCGCGGCCCAAAGGGCACGGCGGTCGACGTCGGGCCAGGCGATGTCGGAGAACACCATTTCAGCGTACGCCGACTGCCACAGCAGGAAGTTGCTGGTGCGCTGCTCCCCCGACGTGCGCCAGAACAGGTCGACGTCCTCCATGTCGGGCTCGTCGAGGTAGCGGGCGAACGTACGCTCGTTGACCTTGTCGGGGTTGATCCTGCCCGCGGCGACATCACGCGCCAGCGCCGCCGCTGCATCGGCGATCTCCGCACGGCCGCCGTAGTTGACGCACATCGTGAGGGTCATGACGTCGTTGTGCCTGGTCATCTCCTCGGCCGTCTCGAGCTCCTTGATGACGCTGCGCCACAGCCGCGGGCGGCGGCCGGCCCACCGGACGCGTACGCCGAGCTCGTGCATCTCGTCACGCCGGCGGCGGATGACGTCACGGTTGAAGCCCATGAGGAACCGCACCTCGTCGGGCGAGCGCTTCCAGTTCTCGGTCGAGAACGCGTAGGCCGAGACGGCCTTGACCCCGATCTCGATCGCACCCTCGACGACGTCGAACAGGGCGGCCTCGCCCTTCTCGTGACCTGCGGTGCGGGGCAGTCCGCGCTGCTTGGCCCAGCGGCCGTTGCCGTCCATGACGATCGCCACGTGCCGGGGCACCTGCTCGGCCGGTATGGCCGGCGGCCTCGCGCCCGAGACGTGCGGAACCGGCTGGCGTACGGAACGCTTCACGCCTGCTACCTGTCCACGTGGCTCAGGGAGCGCAGGCCGCGCTCGAGGTGCCACGAGAGATAGGCGCTGACGATGCTGCTGGCCTCACGGCGGGACCGGTCGTCCGACGTGCCGACCGTGACCCAGTCGCCGCTCAGCAGGCCGGCCAGCAGCGTGACGGTGAACGGCGACGGCGCGGCGGAGCCGGCGACGCGGCAGTCGTCGCACAGCATGCCCCCCGAGGCGGCGTGGAAGTTGCGGTGGGGCCCCTCGGCGGCACACCGGGCACAGGTGTCGAACGTCGGCGCGTAGCCGGCGATCGACAGCGCGCGCAGCTGGTAGGAGTCGAGGATCAGGCTCGGCGTCATCCGGCCCTCGGTCAGCGCCCGCAGCGCCCCGACGAGCAGCTGCAGCTGGGGCACGGCCGGCTCGCCGTCCTCCTGCACGAGCCGCTCGGCGGTCTCGAGCATCGCGGTGCCGGCGGTGTATGCCGCGTAGTCGCCGCCGAGGTCCTTGGCGAAGGCGTTGATCGTCTCGACCTGCGTGATGATGTCGAGCGAGCGGCCCTCGGCGAGCTGGAGGTCGACGTGCATGAACGGCTCGAGCCGGCCGCCGAAACGTGACGTGGTCTTGCGGATGCCCTTGGCCGCGGCGCGCACGATGCCGCGGTCACGCGTGAGGAGCGTGATGATGCGGTCGGCTTCGCCGAGCTTGTGGACGCGCAGCACGATGCCGGCGTCGCGGTAGAGGCTCACCTGTCCATTGTGCCGTGTGTGGGTGACGTTTACGCCACCCGCCACTCCCGACCTACGCGCTCAAACCCCGCCCATGCCGGCATCGCGCGCCCGCGCGACGGCCTCGGCGCGACTGGCCACCTGCAGCTTCGTGAGCACGTCGCTGACCCGGTTGCGAACAGTCTTCTCCGAGAGGAACAGGCGTCGCGCGATGCTTGCGTTGTCGAGCCCCCTCGCCACGAGGTCGAGCACCTCCCTCTCGCGCGCCGTCAGCTCGGGGAACGCCTCGGGACCGCGCCTGCTCGCGGCGCCGGCGAAGAAGCCCACGACCTGCTCGGCCACGCGAGGCCCGAAGACCGCCTCGCCCCGCGCAACCGCCGCGATCGTACGTTCGACGTCGTCGGCGCCCGACTCCTTGAGCAGATAGCCCCGGGCACCGGCCCGCAACGCCGCGAAGACCGAGTCGGGGTCGTCGTTCATCGTGAGCACGATGACCGCCACGCCCGGGTGCTTCTCGGTGATCTGCGAGGTCGCCACGAGGCCGCCCATGCCGGGCATACGCAGGTCCATCAGGACCACCTCTGGCCGGGTCTCCGAGACCAGCTCGACCGCGGACTCGCCGTCGGGGGCTTCGCCGACGACCTCGATGCCGTCCATGCCGGACAACACCGCCATCATCCCGGCGCGGAACACCGCGTGGTCGTCCACCACCAGCACCGTCGTCATGTGACACCTTCCTCGTGGGTCCTGATCGTGCCGTCGAGCGGCAGGACGACTCGCACGGTCGTCCCGCCACCAGGCGTGGAGAGATGCTCCACCCAGCCCCCGACCTCTGCAGCGCGCTCGCGCATGCTCGTGAGTCCGACGCCCGCACGTGGTTGGGACGGCATGCCTCGACCGTTGTCGGTGACGCGGACCGTGAGCTCGGCGTCGGCGCGGTCCACCTCGACCTGCACACGACTTGCGGCACTGTGCCGCACCACGTTGGTCACCGCCTCGGCCGCGATGACGTATGCCGCGACCTCGGCGCCGGCAGGCAGTCCGGTCACGTCACCCACGCGGACTGATCCGTCGATCGTCCCGAGTCCACCCACGAGCTGCTGCAAGGCGCCGGCCAGCCCGACCTGGTCGAGGATCGGGGGCCGCAGGCCGTGAGACACCGCGCGGACCTCGCGCACCGAGTCGCGGGCGCGGTCGCGCACCTGCCGAGCAGCCGATGCGAGGGCGGGTGCGCCTGCCTGGTCCAGCTGCCCGGACAGCGCATCGAGCTCGAGGGCAATCCCAGCCAGGTTGGGCCCGACCCCGTCGTGGAGGTCGTTGCGCAGCCGGCGTCGCTCCTCCTCACGGGCCAGCACGATGCGTGAGCGGCTCTCAGCCACGTCGCCGACGAGCGCCGCGGCGTACGCCAGGACACCGATGTGGGCCGCGACCTGTTGGAGGACGTCGCGCTCCTGAGCGCTGAACCCGGACCCGCCGCGGCGGTGACCGAGCTCGAGCACGCCGATGTCGCGACCCAGCGCGGAGACGTCCAGCACCTCGACCTTGTCGGTCGTGACACCGCCCGCGCGTCCCGAGAACGCGCCGATGAACGCGACGTACGGCAGGCCCAGCTCACGGCGCAGGGCCGTCAGCAGCAGGTTGAGTGCCTCCTGGGGGTCGGACGCGCTTCCGGCAGCGGTGAGGATCCTGCGTGCGAGTGCAGCCGACGCGCGCCGGTGCGGGAACCACCATCGGTCGACCCGTCGCTGCAGCATGTCGCGCGTCACGACCGCGGCGACCCCGAATGCGGCGACGAGCAGGATGCCCGGCCGCGAGTCGGTCAGGTCAGGGCTCATCGCGAGAACCACCGCGGCCCACACCCCGCCGACCACCGCGATCACGGCGACCAGCACCAGCGTGCGGCTCAGCGCGAACTCGACGTCGAACAGGCGGTGACGCATCGTCGCGACGACAACCCCGAGCGGCGGTCCGATCAGCCCAATGGTGAAGAAGAGGTCAGTCGCCTCGAGGCCTCGGGTCAGCTGGGAGGCCGCGATGCCCACGACGAGCCAGATGCCCCCGAGCATGAGCCATTGCAGCTGGGCCCGCTCCACACCGACCGACCGACGCGTCCGCTGCACGAGATTGACGACGGCTGCCGGGGTCGCGACAACGATGCAGAAGTACGAGCACACCAGCACGACCCAGTTGAGGAAGGCGAGCGCCGGAATCCCGATGGGGTTCTCGATCGACACATCGGTGTCGGAGTGCTCCGGCGCCAGCATCCGGGCGATCACGGCCAGCGTGGCGAGAACGATGACCGCGCGTACGAGACGTCGCCAGGCACGTCCGACGGCGCGACCGTCCGGGAAGAGCAGCGGCAGGAGCGGGAGGACATAGAAATAGGCGCCGAAGCCGAACATCGATACCCAGTCGGTCACCGCTGCGCCCGGCAGGGGCTGATCGGCAACCCTGGCGCTCCACAGGCTGTACTGGCTCAGCAGCTCGTACACCGCCAGAGAGCTGGTCGCGAGCAGCAGCCAGGCGCACGCGTTGCGAGGCGCAGCGCGCACGACCACCGCTCCAGCCAAGGGCCAGCCGGCTCCCACCACGATGTTGCCCAGGTAGAGCGGATCGA
This sequence comes from Aeromicrobium sp., assembly GCF_036676885.1. GTDB lineage: Bacteria > Actinomycetota > Actinomycetes > Propionibacteriales > Nocardioidaceae > Aeromicrobium. Next base: position 25,236 of record NZ_JAKFCB010000125.1, on the reverse strand, counting down.
CGTCTGCACGAGCCTCGATCATCCTGTGCACCACGACGGCCCCGGTCGCCGCAAGCACCGCAAGAGCCGCGACGGCGTAGCCGAGCGCACGCACCTGTGCATCGCTCAGCCGCCTGTCGGGGGCAGTCCTTACAGCCACGCCACATCTTCACACCGGTCGGGTGCGCCCGTCAGCGCTTCGCGAAGAGTCCCGCAGAACCGGGATCCGTGCCCCTGACATCCGGGACGTGTCCCGCTCTAACGTCACGGCATCAACCTCCGACACAGCACAGAAAGCAGCCCCATCATGACGAACATCGACACCCTTCGCACCGAACAGAACACCGGCTCCGTCGGGCGTGGCCGCTGGCCCGTCATCGGAATCGTCGCCGGAGTCACGGCGGTCATCGCGACTCTGGTGACGGACCTGCACCCGGCTGACAGCCCCAAGACGTACACCGCCGACATCGTCGACCAGGTGAGCTCGGGCAAGGCGCAGGCAAGCATCATTGCCGGCTACATCACGGTCGCCCTGCTGCTGGTCCTGGCCGCGGCCTGGCGACGTCACGTCGAGCCGCGCGCGCTGACCAGCACCGCGGCCCGTGTCGTCCCGTTGGGCCTGACGGCCGCCGCGGGGGCGCTCTCGCTCGGTTACGGCTGGAAGGGTGCCATGGCGATCTACAACGGCGGCAACGAGGACGGGGCGTTCGACAAGACCGGCCTGTATGTCCTGTTCGTGCTCAACGACTTCGGCTCGTTCATCGGCTACCTCGGCGTCAGCGTCGCGGCTGGTGCCGTGGCCTGGATGGCCCTCCGCGAGCGCCTGATCTCGCGGTGGATCGGCGTCGTGAGTGTCATCGTCGTGCTCCCCGTCATCGTGACCGTCGCGGCGTTCGGCCTGCCTGGCTTCCCGGGCGTCGTGAGCGGGCTGTGGCTCGTCATCACGTTCGCCGGACTGACCTTCGGCCGCAGCACGATCAACCGCTGATCAGACCAGCCGACGGGCCGGTGCCGCAAGGCACCGGCCCCGTCGCACATCCGGCGTCCTACGGCAGCGGGTGGGCCTTCGCCTGCGCCTCGGCGTACTGACGATCCACCCGATCGATGCTGGCCCGACTGGTCAGATCGACGCCCGCCCGCTCGGCGGCGGCGCGGATCGCGGGCGAGTCGAGGTTCGGAACGACGAACCGCTCTGGCTTGATCCTGGCGTCCTTCGCCGCGTACGTACGTTGCTGCGCGGCCAGCTGGTCGGCCGAGGCCGCCGCGCGGGCGTTGACCGCCGCGCTCACCGCGACCGCGGCACCGATCAGCTTCGCGCTGACCAACGGCGTGTAGCCGCTGGAGTGACCGGGCCGGTTGGGGTGGTACGACTCCGTGACCGGGTTGGACAAGCCGTTGAGCCACTCGGGGCTGTCGCAGACGGCGTGACCGATGAAGGCGCTGACCGGGTTGACGAAGGTGAAGCCCTTCGCGGTGGCTGCCGCCGAGATCTTGGAGTTGATCAGGTCGGCAGTCGCATTGAGCCGCGACTCGTCGTCGGGTGAGAACCAGGTCAGGGCGTTGCAGTCCTCGCCGTTGAACAGCCGCGGATAGCCGACCGCCACGACCTTGGCGTTGGGCGCCTTCGCCTTGATGCTCGCGTAGAGCGTCGACAGCGAACCCGGCAGCGTGTTCTTGATGTAGTTCTGCGCCGTCGTCACCCTGCCTGCGCAGTTGCTGGCCCAGGCGGGCAGCGCGCACTCGGTGAGGACGTCGGTGAATCCGGCATCGTTGCCGCCGACCGAGATCGTCACATACTTCGTGCTGGTCGACAGCGCGCCCAGCTGGCTGCTCGTGACATTGGAGACCTTGGCGCCCGAGCAGGCCCGGAAGTTGAGGGCATAGCCCTTCGCGGAGGCGATCAGGGACGGATAGGCGTAGACCGACCGCTGGCAGCTGGTGCCGTCACTGATGTACGTACGCGTGCCGACCCCGGATGAGTACGAGTCACCGAGCGCAACGTACGGAGCGGCGGCGGCGCTTGCCCCCGGTTGCCAGATGAAGCTCGGAATCACGGCCAGAACGACCGCGGCAAGACCTAGACGACGAAACATGAAGCGCAACCCCCGATGATCACGGTGTGACCTGCGTCACTCGGCACTCAACGTAAGCCATTGCGGCTGCCCCGTCCATAGCCGCCGCTAGTCTCCTGCCATGGCAGACAGCGGCTACTCCGGAACACCGCAGCTCAAGAAGCTCGGGGTCAGGCCGGGGCTTCGGCTCGTGGTCGTCGGCGCGGACGGCGACTGGGACTTCGCCGAGCCGCTCGAGGATGTCGAGCGGGTGCCCGAGGGCCCGACCGACGTCGCGCTGGTGTTCGTACGCTCCGCGGCCGAGCTCGACGGCCTCGCCGCGTGGGGCGAGTGGATCTTCCCGGCCGGCTCGCTGTGGATCGCGTGGCCCCGCAAGGCAGCGGGCCATGTCAGCGACGTGACCGAGAACGCGATCCGCGACGGCGCGCTCGAGCTGGGCCTGGTCGACGTCAAGGTTGCCGCGATCGACGGCGACTGGTCAGGTCTCAAGCTCATGTGGCGCAAGGAGAACCGGACTCGCTAGTCGAGGCAGAACTCGTTGCCCTCGGGATCGCGCATCGTGATGAACCCGGACTCGAGTGGCGGGGCGGGCTCGACCCGGTAGGCACGGGTCGCGCCGAACCCCTCGAGCCGCGACGCCTCCGTCTCGAGCACATCCATCCGAACGTCACCCGTGGCGTCAGGAACCCGGACATCGAGATGGAGGCGGTTCTTGACGATCTTGCCCTCGGGGACCCGCTGGAAGAAGATCCTGGGCCGGCCGTCCGCGACGATCGCCGACCTGGAGTTCCACTCGCTCTCGGGCACACCGAACGCCGCGAGCGCGGTCTCCCACGAGTCGAACCCCTCGGGCGGGGCCTGCACGGCGTAGCCGAGCGCCTCCGCCCAGAACTCGGCGAGGGCGCCCGGGTCGGCACAGTCGAACGTGATCTGCACTTCTTTGCTCATACGTTCACTGTGCCCCGCACGGCAGACACTTTGGCGCGATCAGACGAACTCGACGCCTTGCGCGAGCGGGAGCTCGGTGGAGTAGTTGACCGTGTTGGTGGACCGGCGCATGTAGACGCGCCACGCGTCAGAGCCCGACTCGCGGCCGCCGCCGGTCTCCTTCTCGCCACCGAACGCGCCGCCGATCTCGGCACCCGAGGGGCCGATGTTGACGTTGGCGATTCCGCAGTCGGAGCCGACGACCGACATGAACATCTCGGCCTCGCGCACGTCGAGCGTGAAGATCGACGACGACAGACCCTGGGCGACCTCGTTGTGCATCGCGAGGGCGTCGTCGAAGTCGGTGTAGGTCAGGACGTACAGCAGCGGGGCGAACGTCTCGGTCTTGACGATCTCGGTCTGCTTGGGCATGTCGATGATCGCGGGATGGACGTAGTGGCCATCGCCCTCGACATCGGCCGCCGTGCCACCCGTCACGAGGTCGCCTCCGTCGGCCCTGGCCTGCTCGACGGCAGCGCCGAACGCGTCGAACGCGGGCTTGTCGACGAGCGGTCCGACCAGCGTCGAGGACTCGAGCGGCGAGCCGATCGGCAGCGTCTCGTAAGCCGCCTTGAGCCGTGCCACGAGGTCGTCCTTGATCGACTCGTGCACGATGATGCGGCGCAGTGACGTGCACCGCTGGCCGGCCGTGCCGACCGCGGAGAACACGATGCCGCGCACGGCGAGGTCGAGGTCTGCCGACGGCGCGACGATCGCGGCGTTGTTGCCGCCGAGCTCCAGGAGCGTACGTCCGAGGCGGGCCGCGACCCGCGGGGCGACCTGCTTGCCCATGCGCGTCGAGCCGGTCGCCGAGACGAGGGGCACGCGCGGATCGTCGACGAGCACCTCGCCGATCCGGTAGTCGCCCAGCAGCACCGCGGACAGCCCTTCGGGCACGCCGGCGCGACGAGCGGCCTCGGCGGCGAGCGCCTGGCAGCCCAGCGCGGTCAGCAGCGTCTTCTCCGACGGCTTCCACACCACGGCGTCACCGCACACGAAGGCCAGCGCAGCGTTCCAGGACCACACGGCGACCGGGAAGTTGAACGCCGAGATGACGCCGACGACACCCAGCGGGTGCCACTGCTCCATCATCCGGTGGCCGGGACGCTCGGTCGCGATCGTCAGGCCGTGCAGCTGGCGCGACAGGCCGACGGCCAGATCGCAGATGTCGATCATCTCCTGGACCTCACCGAGGCCCTCCGAGACAATCTTGCCGGCCTCGATCGAGACGAGGGCGCCGAGATCGTCCTTGTGCTCACGCAGCAGCTCGCCGAGCTCGCGGACGAACTGTCCGCGTACGGGCGCGGGCACGCTGCGCCACTGCTCGAACGCCGACTGGGCGCGGCCGATGACGTCGGCGGCCTCGTCGGGCGTGTGCGAGCGGAGGCGACCGATCTCGCCGCCGTCGATCGGCGAACGGCAGACCAGGTCACCGTCTGCGACGAACGGGTTGCCCGCGCCGAGGCGGTCGAGGATGTCTTGCGTACGAATGGCGATGTCGGTCATGTCAGACCTCTCCCTGCTCGGCGAAGTGGCGCCCGGCCTGTGTCGAGAACAGCTGCTCGAGCGTGATGTCTTCCTGCTTGATGAATCCAGTGTCCGGCAGCGTGCCATCGGCGACGAGCTCGACGACGCTGACGGCCGATGCGGCGGTGGTCCACGAGATCGCACGCCACATCCGGCCGGAGATGTTGAGCGGCTTGTAGGCGCGCACGTGGTTCTCACGGAACGGGTGACCGTGCTTGACGCCCTCGACGGCGGCGTGGATGAAGACGACGTCGTCGCTGACCGGCGGCTTGGAGTCGACCAGCATCTTGCCCACGAGCTCACGCTGCTCCCGCAGGTTGAGCTCGTCGAACAGGAAGTGCATCTGGTCGAAGTGGCCGGGGTAGCGCAGCGTCTTGTAGTCGAGCCGGTGGACGCGGCCCTCGTACGTCTCGCACATCGTGCCGAGTCCGCCGGACGTCAGCGCGGCCTCGAGCTCGATGCCGCCGATGAAAACCCGCTCCTTCTCGGTCATCGCCGGCACCATCTGCCGGTTGCCCGAGCGCAGCACCTCGCAGTCGTTGAGGTACTCGTTGACGACGCCCTCCGGCGACCAGTTGATGGCATAGCCGAGCAGACCCGTCGGGTTCTGCGGCAGCGCACCGACCTTGAGCTCGATCGAACGGATATCGTCGAAGGTCTTGGCGATCGAGGCACCGATGATGCCGATCAGTCCGGGAGCAAGGCCGCACTGCGGGGCGAACGCAGCCCCGGGCTTCGCGCTGGCGAGCTCGATGACCCGGTTGGTCGTGGGCACGTCCTCGGTGAGGTCGAAGTAGTGCGTGCCGGCGTCGTACGCGGCCTCGGCGACGTCGATGTTGAGGTGGAAGGGCAGGCACGACACGACAGCGTCGACCCCGCGCAGCGACTCGCGCAGCCCGGCGGTGTCCTGCACGTCGAGCGGCTTGACCTCGAACCCGAGGTCGTCACGGGGCGCGGCGTCGTAGCCGATGACCTTGAACCCCGACTCCCCCAGCATGACGGCGACAAGCTCGCCGACCTTGCCGAGCCCGAACACCGCGACCTGGTTGATGATGCGCGCCACGAATCCTCCTCACGACCGGGTGGGTCCCACCGCGGTACGACGATGCGCCGAAGGTGGTCGGCGTCCCCTCGAGCGTATCGCGTACGAGGACGGATTACTGTACCGGCCGGTGCAGTGATTCGCGACACGTCCGGAACCTCGCGGCGTCGCTCGATCGACACCTCTTCTGACCAACGCGCGGTCCGCGTCATGTCACCTCGATGACGACCTTTCCTTGGGTGTCTCCCGCGGCGAGCCTCGCCAACGCCGCGGGCGCCTCCTCAAGGGGATAGATCCGGTCGACCACGGGTCCGATGACGCCGTCGGCGACCAGGGTGGCGACCGTCGCCACGTCGGCACGCGACTGCGGCACCACCAGCACCCTGACCCGTTTCCCGGTGGTCCACCGGATCGTCGGCCCGGCGACGAGTGTCGCGAGCAGGATGCGGGTGTGCCCGCCGACCACGAGGTACGTCCCGCCTGGGCGCAACGCCCGATGCACCCGATAGGGCGAGCGGTTCGCCACCAAGTCCACGATGCGGTCGTACCGGCCACGGTGATCGGCCCAGTCCTGATCTTCGTAGGCAATCGTCTCGTCGGCACCGAGGCGCAGCAGGTGGTCCGCCTTGTCCGCACGGTCCACGGCCGTGACCGAGGCGCCGAGGTGCTTGGCGAGGCCGATCAAGAACACGCCGCCGGCGCCCCCCGCGCCATTGACCAAGACCCGGTCGCCGGGCTGGACGCCCTGCGTGGCGCGCAACGCGATGCCACCCGCCTGAGGGATCGCCGCCGCATCCACGAAGGTCATCCCGGGTGGCTTGCGGGCCAGTAGACGCGGCGAGGCGGCGACGTACTCCGCGAGCCCGCCACGGTATTCGGCGAGCTCCCCGAAGACCTCGTCGCCCGGCGCATACTCCGTCACCGCACGCCCCACCGCCGACACGACCCCGGCGATGTCCGAGCCGGGCACAGGATGGCGCGGGCGCCGCAACCCGCGCAGACGCGCGTAGAACGGACGGCCGGCGAGGTTCTCGCGGTCCGATCCGTTGAGGGAAGCGGCCCGGACCCGGACCAGGATCTCGTCGTCAGCCGGGACCGGCTCTGGGAGATCACCCACGGTGACGACGTCGGCCGCGCCGTACCGGTCCTGGATGACGGCTTTCATCAGGGCTCCTGTCTCACAGCAGCAGTTGTCGTCAGCCTAGCGACGGGTGGGTCCTGCCGACGGACTGAGACAGCGCCGCGGCAGGACCCCCGAAGCTCTAGCCCGGGATCGTCTGGGCGGCGGCGCGGTTGGCGGCCGAGACGACGGCCCGCAGCGAAGCCGTGACGATGTTGCTGTGGATGCCGACGCCCCACACGGTCTCACCGGCGACATCGCACTCGACATACGCCGCGGCCTTGGTCGTCGCACCCTCGGAGCCCGGCGCCAACGCGTGCTCGGAGTAGTCGAGCAGGCTGATGTCCGCCCCGGCCTGGCGCAGGCTGTCGACGAAGGCCGCGACCGGTCCGTTGCCCTCGCCCCTGAACTCCTTGGCCTCGCCTCGGACGCGCAGCATCACGACCTGGTGGTCGCCACCGTCCTCGGCGGTCATCGAGCGGTAGTTCTCCAGGTCGTACGGCTCGCCGATGTCGAGGTACTCCCGCTCGAACGCCGCCCAGATCGCGCTCGGCTCGATCTCGCCCGCCTCGCCCTCCGTGAGCTGCTGCACGACCTGGCTGAACTCGATCTGCAGGCGACGCGGCAGGTCGAGCTGGTGGTCGTTCTTGAGGATGTACGCGACGCCGCCCTTGCCGGACTGGCTGTTGACCCGGATGACCGCCTCGTACGTGCGGCCGACGTCCTTGGGGTCGATCGGCAGGTAGGGCACCTCCCACGGGACCTCGTCGACGTGCCGGCCTGCGTCGGCGGCGTCCTTGGCCAGCGACTCCAGGCCCTTCTTGATCGCGTCCTGGTGCGAGCCGCTGAACGCGGTGTAGACCAGGTCGCCGCCGTACGGATGACGCTCCGGGACCGGCAGCTCGTTGCAGTACTCGACCGTGCGGCGGATCGCGTCGATGTCGTGGAAGTCGATCTGCGGATCGATGCCCTGGCTGAACAGGTTGAGTCCCAGCGTCACCAGGCAGACGTTGCCCGTGCGCTCGCCGTTGCCGAACAGGCAGCCCTCGATGCGGTCGGCGCCGGCCATGTAGCCCAGCTCGGCGGCCGCGACGCCGGTGCCGCGATCGTTGTGCGGGTGCAGCGACAAGACGATGCTGTCGCGCCGAGGCAGGTGCCGGTTCATCCACTCGATCGAGTCGGCGTAGACGTTGGGCGTGGCCATCTCGACGGTCGCCGGCAGGTTGATGATCAGCGGCCAGTCCGGCGTCGGGTCGATGACCTCGATGACCTTGCTGCAGACCTCGAGCGCGTAGTCGAGCTCGGTGCCGGTGTAGGACTCCGGGGAGTACTCGTAGGAGATCTTGGTGTCCGGCGTGTGGATCTCGGCATACTTCATGCACAGGCGGGCGCCCTGCGTCGCGATGTCGGTGATGCCGTCCCGGTCCAGGCCGAACACGACGCGCCGCTGCAACGTCGACGTCGAGTTGTAGAAGTGGACTATCGCCTGCTTGGCGCCGACCAGCGACTCGAAGGTGCGATCGATCAGGGGCTCCCGGCACTGCGTGAGCACCTGGATCACCACGTCGTCGGGGATGTGGTCGCCCTCGATCAGCTGGCGCACGAAGTCGAAGTCGGTCTGGCTCGCGCTGGGGAAGCCGACCTCGATCTCCTTGTATCCCATGCGTACGAGCAGCTGGAACATCGCCAGCTTGCGCGCGGGGGTCATGGGGTCGATCAGGGCCTGGTTGCCGTCGCGCAGGTCAACGGCACACCAGCGCGGTGCCTGCGTGATGGTCTTGCCCGGCCACGTGCGGTCGGGCAGCTCGATCGGCACGAACGGCTTGTAGCGCTGATACGGCATGCCGCTGGGCTGCTGAGGGGTGTTGGCGTAGGTCGTCATTCGGGATCCTCGGGGTGTTTGTCTGGCTGGGTTGCGGCCGGGACGTGACAAACTCCGCGCCGAGGGGTCCGACCTAGAGGACCTCGACGCGGCAGAGAAGGAGGAGGCTCTGGATCCGCATGTTGATGGGTACTTTATCAGCATGACCAGCGACACCGCCAAGGGTTCCTACGTCGACCCCGGCAAGGCCTTCGATCGCGACATGAACTACATCCCGGACCGGATCACGCGCGACGGGCGGGACGGCTGGCCGGTGCAGGCGGGCCGCTATCGCCTGATCGTCGCCCGCGCGTGCCCGTGGGCCAACCGGTCGATCATCGTGCGCCGCCTGCTGGGGCTCGAGCACGCCATCTCGATCGGCTACTGCGGGCCGACCCACGACGCGCGCAGCTGGACGTTCGACCTCGACCCCGGCGGCGTCGACCCGGTGCTCGGCATCGAGCGGCTCCAGGAGGCGTACTTCAAGCGGTTCCCCGGCTATGCCCGCGGCATCACGGTCCCGGCGATCGTCGACGTGCCGACCGGCGAGGTCGTGACCAACGACTTCCCGTGGATCACGCACGACCTCGCGACCGAGTGGACCGAGTTCCACCGCGAGGGCGCCCCCGACCTGTGGCCCGCGGGCGTGCGGGACGAGATGGCGGAGGTCATGCAGCGGATCTTCACCGAGGTCAACAACGGCGTCTACCGCTGCGGCTTCGCCGGCTCGCAGGAGGCGTACGACGCGGCGTACGACCGGCTGTTCGCCGCGCTCGACTGGCTCGAGGAGCGGCTCGCGACCCGGCGATTCCTCATGGGCGAGACGATCACCGAGGCCGACGTCCGCCTGTTCACGACACTGGCGCGGTTCGACGCGGTCTACCACGGCCACTTCAAGTGCAACCGGCAGAAGCTCAGCGAGCTGCCGGTCCTGTGGGCGTACGCGCGCGACCTGTTCCAGACGCCGGGCTTCGGCGAGACGATCGACTTCGGCCAGATCAAGCGGCACTACTACGTCGTGCACTCCGACATCAATCCCACCGGGATCGTGCCCCAGGGCCCCGATCCCGACGTGTGGCTGACGCCGCACGGGCGCGAGGCGCTCGGCGGGCACCCGTTCGGCAACGGGACCGCTCCCCTACCCGAGCGTTGACACGGGCTGGAGCGGACCGCTCGGGGCGTAGGCGCGGCGGCCCGCGAGCGATCGAGGCAGCGCGATCGCCCGCCACCGCTCCTGTCGCGACGCACCCTCCGACAGCGAGGTGAGGATCGCGCGGAGATCGTCCGAGCCGTCTCCCTCCTGGATCGCCGTACGGGCGAATCGGGCCCGCTCGACCCTGTGGAGCAGGCGTGTGAGGGCGTCGTGGTCGATGCCGTCCCGGGCACCCAGTCGGGTCGCGAAGCCACGCGGTGTGTCCGTCGGCGAGAACGGCAGGCCGAAGTCGCGCGCTGAGTCCTCTAGCTCGCGCCACAGGGGTTCGACCGACGAGCCGGCACGGCTGAACCGCCAGCGACGCCGAGCCCAGCGCAGGAGGGCCGGAACACCCACGAGCAGGACCAGCGCGGCGACCGTGATCAGCGCCGTCCGGGGTGCGGTCCGCGATGAATCGGACGAGGTCGCGGCGGTGCTGTCGACCGGGTTGGTCTCCTCACGCACCGACTGGCGGTTGGTGCCGGACACCTCGCCGTCGTCCGTGCTTGAGGACGGTGAGCCCGGCTCGAGGAACCTCGTGGCCGAGCCGACGCCCGGGGTCGGCTCGAAGCTGATCCAGCCCGCACCCTCGAAGTAGATCTCGGTCCACGCGTGCAGGTCGTCGGACGTCGCCTCGTACTGGTTCTGGCCGTCTCTGACACCCACGACGCTGCCCGGCGCATAGCCGACCGCGATCCGGGACGGGATGCCGAGCGTCCTGGCCATGACGGCCATCGCCGAGGAAAAGTGCACGCAGTAGCCGGACTTCTTCTCGAGGAACTTCGCGATGACGTCGATCCCGTTGCCGTCGTAGCCGTCGGCGACCGGAGCGGTCTCGGAGTAGGCGAACGCCCCGTCGTTGCGGAGGTAGTCCTGGAGGGCGATGACCTGGTCGTACTGGTTCGTGGCATCTTCGGTCACGCGTCGCGCCGTGTCCTCGATGATCGCGGGCATCTTCTCGGGGAGGTCGGTCTCGTGCTGGACGAGGATCCTGGAGCTGGGCGGCGGGATCGCCCGCATCTGGGTGGCGGTCGGCTGGATGTCGAGGCTCGTGACGGAGTACCTCTGCCCCCGGGTGTCGTCGTCGGGCGACGTCATCGTGAGCCCGAACCCCCTGAGCCACTTGCCTTCGAGGCCCGAGACGTCCTCCATCGGGTAGGGCACGGGCAGCATCGTGGTGCGGAGCTGACGGATCGTGATGGTGGTCGACTCCCGTTCGACCTTGATGTCCGGGTCCATGAGCGCCTCGGCCCCCTCGGGGGCGCTGAACTGCCGGGTGGAACCGGGCTTCCACGTCTTGCCCGAGAAGTCTCGAAGCGTCGCGACCTTGAGATAGGGCGCCTCGGGCAGCCCGGTCGTGTACGTGAGTGCGGTCGTGGTGCCGTTGCGCCGGAGGTTCTGGCCGAGCTCCAGCATCGGGTTGATGCCACGGCCGAACACCGCCGGCGGCGGCTTGCCCCACGACGTCGCCACGGCGCTGACGTCGGGCGAGATGACGGGGAAGGTGACCGCCGCAGCGAGAGCGGCGACACCCAGGACGAGTGCGGGGCCGCGCTGCCGACGGGCGAGCGTACCGCCCACGGCCGTCCTGGACCGCAGGATCACGAGCCACAGCGCCGCGACCACGACGAACAGCCACACCGACGGCGTGTCCCCGGCGATCAGTGCCGGCGTCGCAAAGACCGCGAGCAGCAACAGGCCGATGCCCGATGCTGCCCGGCGGCGTTCGAGCAGGACGTCGGCGACGATCACGAGCAGACCGAATGAGCTGGCGACGACGAGCACGACGGGCTTCGCGGCGGCGACCGGCGCCTGCTCCTCGATGATGATCACCTGGGCCGCCGACGCCAGACTGCCCAGCTCACGGAACGTGTCGAGCGTCGGCAGGATGACGATCAGCGTGTCGGGCACGAAGATCCAGGCCAGGGCGAGCAGCTCCACGACCACGGCGATCGGCGCTACCCACCGAAGGCCGACGGCACGCAGGATCGCACACGCCAGGCCGGTCAGCGTGGCCACGAGGATCGTCGTGATCCACCAGTCGTTGCCGGCGATGACGCTGCGGAAACCCGACAGGAGCAGCGCGAACGCCAGCCCGATGATGAGGTGGTCGAACCACGTGTCGCGCGCCGTGCGGGCGGTGACGCGCTGCGTCGATGCCTCAGCCCGCAACATGGGTCCGCGCTCCGTCGAACTCGGTCCACAAGTGGCCGATGTCGTCATTGGGTCGGTAGGTCACGACGCGCCAGCGGGCGTCCTCGAGCACACCCAGAGCCTCGCGTGAGCTGTGCGCCTCGACGAGGGCGAGCACCGTGCGCGACGTCGACATCGTGGCGGCCCAGTGCTCGGCCCGTTCGATGCTCACGCGTCCGAGCACCACGAATACCGCACGCTCAGGGGCCACGCGGCGATCGTTGTCGTGCTCCTCGGGCTCGGCCACGGCGAGGTCGACCATGGCGTCCTCGAGGGTGTCCTGTCCATCGGCGATGAAGCGGTCGATCGCGGTCCCGTTGGACTGGAGCACCACGACGTATCCGGCCTTGACCAGGTGCGCGGTGATCGATGCGGCCGCGACGACGGACCACTCGAACGAGGCGGAGTACTCCCACTGGCCCTGGCTGTCCCGCGCGGTGCCCTGGCTGACCGGTTCGCAGTCGAGCACGACGGCTGCACGGGGTGTGAGCTGCTGCTCCTCCTGGCGGACCATCAGCTCCCCGCGGTGCGCCGTGGCCTTCCAGTGCAGCCGCTTCATGGCGTCGCCGGGCAGGTAGGCCCGCGCGATGACGTCATCGTCGCCGACCCCGACGTGCTGCGGCGCCGGGCGGGTCGCGCCGTCCTCGCTCGTGCCACGCGGGGCGATGGGCCGCAGCTCGTAGCGGCGCGGCAGGACCGTCAGCATCTCGGGGCTGCCGAACGTGTGCCGGCGGAAGACCAGGCCGAAGGGATCCAGCACGTTGACCCGCAGCGGCCCGATCGGGTGACGACCGCGCCGCAGGCCCTGCAGCGCGTACGAGAAGGAGACCCGTGAGTCGGTGCCGTGGCTGCCGCCGAGTGCCGGGAGGATGCCGGAGGCGTCACCGGAGATGCCGTGGGGCAGGTCGTCGGACCACCTGGCCTCGAGGCATGGCAGCACCGAGAGGTTGGTGATGCGCACCGTGGCGTGAGACATCTCGCCCGGAGGTACGACCTGCGGCGCGAACGAGCGCTCGATGCGTACGCGGGAGTGGCCCGCGAAGACGTAGATCCCGGAGAACAGGACCAGCGCGAGCATCAGACCCGTGACGTACAGGAGCGCCGGCAGCGACAGGATCGGTGCGGCGACGAAGCTGACGACGCCGGCGACGAGGAATCCGACCCCTCGCCGGGTGAGCACGACCGAGCTCGCGGCCTGCCGAAGGCGGCCGCCGGAGCTGTCGGTCGTCATGGTGTCAGCTCGGCTGGACGGCGCCGGCCGGGACAGGTGTCTCGGCGACGATGCGGTCGACGACGTCCTCGACGCTCGACGCACCGCGCATGGGGATCAACCGGTGCGGCAGCACGACGGGGACGAGCGCGTCGATGTCATCTGGGAGGACGTAGTCGCGGCCCTGGACGGCCGCGCGGGCCTTGGCTGCTCGCACGAGCTGGAGCGTCGCCCTGGGGCTCGCGCCGAGACGCAGGTCGGCGTCGACACGCGTGGCCTGCGCGATGTTGACGGCGTACTGCTCGACGGCCGGGGACACGTAGATCGCCCTGGCAGTGGCGATCATGGCCTGCACGTCCTCGATCGAGGCGACGGACTCGAGGTCGTCGAACGGGTTCTCCGCGTCGCGGCCGCGCACCATGGCGAGCTCGGCGGCGGAGTCGGGGTAGCCCATCGAGATGCGTGCCATGAAGCGATCGCGCTGGGCCTCGGGAAGGGCGTACGTGCCCTCCATCTCGAAGGGGTTCTGCGTCGCGACGACCGTGAACGGGCTGGCCAGGACGTACGTCGTGCCGTCGACCGTGACCTGTCGCTCCTCCATCGCCTCGAGCAGAGCCGACTGGGTCTTGGGCGAGGCGCGATTGATCTCGTCACCGATCACGATGTTGGCGAACACCGCTCCGGGCTTGAACTCGAACTCGCGGTCGGCCTGGTTGTAGACCGAGACGCCCGTGATGTCGGACGGCAGCAGGTCGGGCGTGAACTGGATGCGGCGCACCGAGCAGCTCACCGAGCGGCCGAGGGCCTTGGCGAGAACCGTCTTGCCGACTCCTGGAACGTCTTCGATGAGGAGGTGCCCTTCGGCGAGGAACACGACCAGAGCGGCTTCCGCGGCTTCAGGTTTGCCGTCGATGACCTTCTCGATGTTGGCGAGAATGGCCCGAGCAGCTGTCTCGAACTCCATAAGCGATCGTAACCACATCCCACCAAATGCGCACCGATGTCAGCGAGGATCGACGGTTTCCGGACGTCGGATGTTCACGGCTCGGTCGCGGTACGTTGGGCGCGTGTCGCGCCTGTTGATCGTCCACCACTCCCCCACGCCGAACCTGCAACGGATCACTGATGCCGTCGTCGCGGGCGCCTCGGACGAGGCGATCGAGGGCGTGGACGTGGTCGTGCGCCCGGCGCTCGAGGCCAACGCCGAGGACGTCCTGGCCGCGGACGGCTACCTGCTGGGGACGTCGGCGAACTTCGGCTACATGAGCGGGGCGCTCAAGCACTTCTTCGACACGATCTTCCTCGAGGCCGGCGGCTCGCTCGCCGAGGACGGCTCGGCCGGCAAGGGCGCCGGCGGCAAGAAGCCGTACGGGCTTTGGGTGCACGGCCGCTATGACACGACGGGTGCGGTGCGTTCGGTGCAGAGCATCGTGCAGGCGTTGTCGTGGACCCAGTCGGCCGAGGTCCTCGAGATCATGGGCGACGTGGCCGATGCGGACCTCGACGCCGCACGTGACCTCGGCGGGACCCTGGCCGCGTTGCTGATGGATTGAGCCTCGCGTTCCTTGGCATGCGGGTGGAGAATCGACGTGCCGACCCGAGGGAGTGACCATGAACGTGCCCGACGCCTTGCCGACCCTGTCCGCCGGCTCCCACGACGCCGATCACGGTGAGGCATGCGTGATGGAGTACGTCTCGCTGCTCGCCGGTGAGGACTGGAGCGACCGTCCGGAGTGCACGCACCCGATGCTGGCCCACGAGGCACGCACGACGAACGACCTGCTGCGCGACAGCGACCGTGCACGACTCGTGCCGCTGATCGGCCGGCTCTTCGGCACGACGGAGGACTCCCCCGAGCTGCGCGCCAGGCTGCGCATCGCGCAGGCGCGCCAGGTCATGGCGTTGCTGGAGCCGGACTCGCGGAGCCGGGTCGTCGGTGCGATCGAGGAGGCCGAGACCTGGCTGGGCCGCGACGGCGACTCGACGGACGTGCACCGGGCCATCGACGAGGCCATGGCATATCCGAGGCACACCGGCGATCTGGACCCCGCGCACACGAGCTTCCACCTCAACGCGTCCCGGGTGTTCGCGTTCGTGATGGCTCCCGAGCTCGAGCCGGCCGAGGCGTACGCCGCCAGGGCGCTGGTCGTCGCCCACCTCGTCGCGGCGTCCGGCGAGTGCCGCGCCGACTGCGGCAGCGAGCCGGCCCGGGCGCGACGCATGGTCAAGGAACTGGCCGAGCTGATCGACGTGTACGACGAGGTGACCGGCCGAGTGGCGACCCCGTCAACGCAGGTGGACGTCCGGCAGCTCGCCCAGAGCCTGCAGTGAGCCTGAGCCGGTGCTCCCCGATCCGGACAGCACCGCCTTCCTGAGCTGGTCCAGGCTCTCGATCGACTCCTCGGTCGAGGCATCGAAGTAGGCCTCCTGCCAGAACGGGTACCTCGACACCCGGAAGTTGGACTTGAAGTCCGGGTGCGCCTTGAACAGCGCCTTCTTGAACGCCTTGTCGGCCGACTTGTTGTTCTTGACCATCTTGTCGAACTCTCGGCCGAGCTTGCTGTTCGACGGGGCGACCGACTTGATGGCGCCGCTGTAGTCGCCGATGTTGGCGTAGTAGGACGACAGATTGGCCTTGAGCGCGGAGCACAGCTCGGCGTAAGAGGTTCGGTCGCACGACGAGCCGGCGAAGAACCTCTTCGTGAGGTAGGCCTTGTCCACCTTGAGCCCCTTGAGAATCAGCTCGACGTACCTGGTTCGCTCCTGCACCGAGACGGGGAGGCAGGAGGCCTTGGACGTCGACGGGCAGTAGTAGTTGCCCACACTGCGACCGGGCTTGAGCAGAAGATCTTGGGCCTTGTCGAAGATCTTCTCGGCTCCCGAGTCACCCTCCTTCGTGGCGTTCACCCTGATGTTCCAGACGCAGTCCCTGCGCATCTGCACCAGCACGTTGTCGGCTGCCGTGACGTATGCCTTCACCGCCTTCGCGCGGGCCGCCGACTCCTTGATCGCCGTGCGTTCATCGGAGCTCAGGAGCTTGAAGAAGTTGTCGGGCTCCTTCGGGACCGCCGCGGCGTTGCGGGCAGCGGACTTGCGCAGCGTCAGCACCCGCTCGCAGGCGACCTTCTGCTTCGCCAGTGACTTCTTGGTCGTGGAGTCGTCGAAGTCCCACAGCCCGTTGGTCGCTTCCGCCGGTGCGCCCAAGAGGTCGTTCTTCTGGTCGTTCCATGCGTCGAGGGCCTCGGAGTATTCTCTGGCCCTCGCATCGCCCTCGACGTGCACGCCGTACGCCGCCCCGCCGAGTCCCAGCGCGAGAACCACCACGACGGCGATGGCGACGATCCATGTCCGGCTGAGCTTGCGGCGCCGGGCTGCGGGTTCCAGACCAGGAACGGGCGGGGTCGGATCAGACATGTGGCTTCCCAGGTGTGTCGTCACGAGTGGTCGAGCCTGCCCGGACCGACGGCTTCCGCGAGACAAGTCGGACCAGTATATGGACGAAATGCGTCAGTGTTTCGCGTTTGACCATTCCAACAGGCGCTCGACGGGCCAGGTCGTCACGATGCGCGACGCCGGCACCTTGTTGGCCGCCGCGCGCTCGGCGCCGTAGTCGAGGAAGTCGAGCTGTCCCGGGGCGTGGGCATCGGTGTTGATCGCGAACAGGCAGCCGTAGTCGAGCGCCAGCTGGATCAGCCGGCTCGGGGGATCCTGGCGCTCGGGCCGCGAGTTGATCTCCACCGCGACGTCGAAGCGCTCGCACGCCGCGAAGACGATCTCGGGGTCGAAGCGCGACTCGTCACGCCCACCGCGCGACCCCATGACGAGCCGCCCCGTGCAGTGGCCGAGCACGTTGGTGTGCGGGTTGGCGATCGCGTTGACCATGCGACGGGTCATCAGGTCGCGGTCCATCTTGAGCTTGGAGTGCACGCTGGCGACGACGACGTCGAGCCGGCCGAGCATCGCGTCGGTCTGGTCGAGGTCGCCGTTCTCGTGGATGTCGACCTCGATGCCGCTGAGCAGGCGGAAACCGTCGTACTCGGCGTCAACCTCGGCAATGACGTCGAGCTGCTCCGCGAGCCGTTCGGCGGTCAGGCCGTTGGCGATCGTCAGGCGCGGCGAGTGATCCGTCATCACCTGGTACTCCCGGCCCCGCCACACCGCGGCGCGCGCCATCTCCTGGATCGACGAGCCGCCGTCCGACCAGTTGGAATGACTGTGCAGGTCGCCGCGCAGCTTGGCCCGCAGCTTCACGCCACCCGTGGCGAGTGGCGCGGTGCCGCGCTCGCGGAGATCGGCGAGGTAGCCCGGCACCTCACCGGCGACGGCCTCGGCGATGATCCCGAACGTACGGTCGCCGATGCCCTTCACCCGCTTGAGGCTGCCGTCCTGCACCTGCCGCCTGAGCTCGTCGTCGGAGAGGTGCTCGATCGCGGCGGCGGCCCTGCGGAACGCCTCGACCCGATACGTCTTGGCAAGCTCGCGCTCGAGCCAGAAGCCGATCTCCTTCAGCGCCTCGACAGCGTCCATGCGGTCCCCTACCCCGCCCAGTGCGCGGGTCGTACGAGCGCCGCCGGGATCTTCGTACGCGCGTCACCCCGTGCGGCATTGACCTGCACCTGGGTGAGAAAGAGGCTGCCGGTCAGGTCGGCCCCGCTGACGTCGGCGTCCCGGAGGTCGGCGCCGATGAGGTCCGCCTCGCGGAGGTCCGCGCCACGCAGATCGGCCGCGATGAGCAATGCGCCGCGCAGGTTGGCGCCGCGGAGGTCGGCCTGGGCCAGGTCGGCGCCGATGAGATCGGCGCCGCGGTGCTCAGGGCCGCGGTGAGCCGCGCGTACGAGCTCACTCGTGCGCTGCAGCAAGGGGCTGACCTTTGCACGATGAGCCGGGAGGTCGAGCGCCGCGAGGGCGTCGGCGGCCGTACGCGTGAGGGCCTGAGTCGTGGCATACACCTGCTCGAGCTCGGGCGTCAGCGGTTCGGCGGCAGGCATCGTGAGCGCCTCGGCGAGATACCAGAGCATCTCGTGCAGCTGCCGCATGACCGGGAGCGCCGCGAACATCGACGCCGAGGTCTCGGGCGCGTCACGCCAGCTCACGCCCCCGAAGGTCACCTGGGCGACCTGCTGTCCGGCGCCGAAGCAGTCGTACACCGCGGAACCGCGGAATCCCTCCTCGCGGAGTCGATCGTGGATCCCGCAGCCGAAGTCCTGTTGCAGATTGAGGCACGGGTCGCCGGCTCGTTTGTCGATCGGGAAGTCCGCCGACTTCTCGAACGCCAGTGCCACGCAGCACAGCCCGAAGCAGCTGCTGCAGTCGGCGACAAGCTCGAGGCGGCGGTCCACGCGGGGAGCCTAATACGCTGGAGCGATGATCCGCCGACGCGTCGTGGTGAGAGGTGCCGTCCAGGGCGTGTTCTTCCGCGCCTCCTGCCAGCGCGAGGCGGCGGTGCGCGGCGTCGCGGGATGGGTCTCGAACCGTCCGGACGGCGCGGTCGAGGCCGTGTTCGAGGGCGCGGACGCCGCCGTCGAGGCGCTGGTCGAGTGGTGCCGTCAGGGTCCGCCGCATGCCGCGGTCTCCGGGGTCGAGGTGAGCGACGAGGAGCCTGAGGGTTTGACCGGCTTCAACGTTCGTTGAAGGCAGGCCCCACCGCGCACCGAACTACGGGAGGATCTACTGCAACGGGGGAATCCCCGCCACGCGATGCGAAGGAACGCAGCATGCCGAAGACGCAGTTCACCGTTCACACCAGCTTGTCGCCAAGCGATGTCCTCGCCCTGCTGGTCGACTTCGGGCCCGAACGCCCGGCCAACTGGCCGAACATCGACGACGCGCATTTCACGGTGCACGAGCTCGGCCCGACCACCGCCGACGTCACCGAGGGCACCGCGATGGGTTGGGAGCGCAGCCACTACGCGTGGGACGACGCGGCCGGCACCGTCACGGTCGACACCGTGGAGTCCAACCTGTGGGGGCCGGGCAGCGGGTGGCGCTACGAGCTCGAGCCGGTGGCCGGGGGCACGGACGTCCACGTCACCCTGACCCGCGTCGCGAACTCCTTGAAGGGTCGGCTCATCGGCGCGTTGATCCCGATCGTCGGAGCCAACGCGCTCGGGAAGCAGCTCAAGTCGGTGCTGCGCAAGGCCGAGTCGCGGTAGCTTCTCGACGATCCTCGGGGTCACCGCCGCCGGCTACCACGTGTGCCTCTCCCAGCTCGCCGAGCTGCTCGACACCGGAGACGGCGACAGGCGAACGGCTACGGCCCGGCGCCCGGTCCATGAGGCGTCAGAAGCCGAGCTTGCGGAGCTGCTTGGGGTCGCGCTGCCACTCCTTGGCCACCTTGACGTGCAGGTCGAGGTAGACCGGAGTGCCGAGGAGCTTCTCGATCTGCGCGCGGGAGTTGGTGCCGATCTCGCGCAGGCGGGCACCCTGCTTGCCGATGATGATGCCCTTCTGGCTGTCGCGCTCGACGTAGACGTTGACGCGCACGTCGACCAACGGCTTGTCCTCGGGGCGGTCGGGGCGCGGAACCATCTCGTCGACGACCACCGCGATCGAGTGCGGGAGCTCGTCACGTACGCCTTCGAGAGCAGCCTCGCGGATGATCTCCGCGATCAGCGTCTCCTCGGGCTCGTCCGTCAGCTGGCCCTCGGGATAGAGCGCCGGCCCCTCGGGCAGCGTGCCGATCAGCAGGTCGGCGAGCAGGTCGACCTGGTCGTTGGCGACGGCCGACACCGGGATGATCTCCTGCCACTGCAGTCCGGCGTCGATGCCGGCCTGCTGGATCTGGAGCAGGTGGTCGCGGAGCTTGTCGGGCTTGACCAGGTCGGTCTTGGTCGCGATCGCGAAGACCGGCTTCCGGCGGATCTGTGCCAGCTCGCGGATCAGGAACTTGTCACCCTCGCCGACGGTCTCGTTGGCCGGCAGGCACATACCGATCGTGTCGACCTCGGACCACGTCGAGCGGACCAGCGCGTTGAGGCGCTCGCCCAGCAGCGTGTGCGGCTTGTGCAGCCCCGGGGTGTCGATCAGGATCAGCTGCGCGTCGTCACGGTTGACCAGGCCGCGGATCGCGTGCCGCGTGGTCTGCGGCTTGGACGACGTGATCGCGATCTTGCCGCCGACGAGCGCGTTGGTCAGCGTGGACTTGCCGGCGTTGGGTCGGCCGACGAAGCAGGCGAACCCGGACTTGAACTCGCTCATGCCATCGCCTCCGCGACAAGACCCACGATACGGAGGCGATGGCATGATCCCTGCCACATGGGTCGCTCGCTGCGCTCGCTCATGACTCCCGCACCGACCCGACCGCACCGCTGGGATCGGCCACGAAGACGGTGACCCCGGAACCCCCGAGGTCGCGCACGGCCGCCACGTCGACCGACACCGACTCGGTGACCACCGCGGCGCCTTCAAGCCCCTTGGCACCCGACGACACGGCCATCGCGACGGCGAGGTCGAGTGCAGCGACGTGCAGCGACTCGAGTCCGACGGTCGACGCGGCGTACGTGCGACCGTCGAGGTCGCGCACCGCCGCGCCTTCGGCAGCACCCGTGCGACCCCTCGAGGCACGCGCGAGCGTCACCAACTTTGCGTCCTCAGGACTGAGTTCCATGGTCCGAACCTCTCGATGCAGGGGTGTTCGTGGGTTGTTCGATCCGGCTCACGAGGACCCGTCCGATGCGATTGCGACGGCCCGAAGGCCCTTCGGCCTCGAAGCGCAGGCCCTCGACCTCGACGACGCTGCCGCGGATGGGGACCTTGCCGAGGTGCTTGGCCATGAGACCGCCGACCGAGTCGACGTCCTCGTCCTCGATCGGGATGTCGAACAGGTCCTCGAGGTCGTCGACCTCGAAGCGGGAGCTGAGACGCCACGAGCCGTCCGGGAGCTGCTCGCTCTCCTCGGGCTCGGTGTCGTACTCATCGGTGATCTCGCCGACGATCTCCTCGACGATGTCCTCGATCGTGACCATCCCGGACGTGCCGCCGAACTCGTCGACGACGATCGCGACGTGCGTGCGCTCGGCCTGCATCTCCTTGAGGAGGTCGTCCGCGTGCTTGGTGTCGGGCACGAAGAGGCACGGGCGGGCGATCGACTCGACCCGCTCCGTCGTCTCGGCGACGTGGTTGTCGAACACCCGCTTGGTGATGTCCTTGAGGTAGGCCATGCCGATGACGTCGTCAAGGTTCTCGCCGACGACCGGCATGCGCGAATAGCCGCTGCGCAGCGCCAGTGACATCGCCTGACGCAGGGTCTTGTGGCGCTCGATGAACACGAGGTCGGTGCGGGGCACCATGACCTCGCGGGCGATCGTGTCGCCGAGCTCGAACACCGACTGCAGCATCTTGCCCTCGTCGGACTCGATGACCGAGCTCGCGGCGGCCAGGTCGACGAGCTCCCGCACCTCGACCTCGGAGGCGAACGGACCTTCACGGAAGCCCTCGCCCGGTGTCACGGCGTTGCCAAGCAGGATCAACAGCTGCGGGATCGGACCGAGCAGGCGGGTGAGGCCGATGACCGGAAGCGCGGAGGCCAGGGCGATCGACTCGGCGTGCTGGCGCCCGAGCGTACGCGGGCCGACGCCGATCAGGACGAAGCTGACGACGACCATGACGCCGACCGCGATGAGCAGGCGCTGCCACAGCCCGTCGACCTGGTCGGCGACGAACAGGGCGACCAGCACGACGCTCGAGGTCTCGGCGACGACGCGGACCAACAGGACCGAGTTGAGGAACGGGGCAGGGTCCTCGAGGATCTCCGCCAGGCGGCCGGCTCCCCCGCGGCCCTCGTCCTCGAGCTCCTCGGCACGCGCCTTGGAGAACGCCGAGATCGCGGCATCGACGCTGGCGAGGGTGCCCGCGACCAGCGCCAGGACCACCGACACGAGGATCGGCGCCCAGTTCATCGTGGGCTCGTCACGGTTGTTCGGGGTCCTTGCCCTCGGCGGCCTGCTGCCACTCCAGCAGGAGGCGTCCCTGGATGCCGAACATCTCCTTGTGCTCCTCAGGCTCCGCGTGGTCGTAGCCGAGGAGGTGCAGGATGCCGTGCACCGTGAGCAGGTCGACCTCGTCCTGTGTCGTGTGACCCGCGGCGGGCGCCTGCTGCTCAGCGACCTGGGGGCACAGCGCGATGTCGCCGAGATAGCCCTCAGGGCTCTCGGCGTCGTCGCGGCCGGGCGTGAGCTCGTCCATCGGGAACGAGAGGACGTCGGTCGGCCCCTTCTTGCCCATCCACTGCTCGTTGAGCGTCGCGATGGTGTCGGGATCGACCAGGCGGACCGTCAGCTCGGTCGCGGGGTGGAGACGCATGCGCCGCATCGTGAAGCGGCACAGGCGGGTCAGGCCGACGACGTCGACGTCGGCGCCGGACTCATTGAGTACGTCGACGTTCATGTGGCTCTGCACCTGCCTCGGCGACGCGGTTGCGGCGAGGACCGTCGGACTCGAACGAGTCATAAGCCGCGACGATGCGGCCGACGAGCTTGTGGCGCACGACGTCTGACGCGGTCAGCTGCGAGAAGTGGATGTCACGGACGTCGTCGAGGATGTCCTGGACGACGCGCAGACCGCTCTTGGTGCTGGTCGGCAGGTCGACCTGGGTGACATCGCCCGTGACGACGATCTTGGAGCCGAAGCCCAGGCGCGTCAGGAACATCTTCATCTGCTCCTGCGTGGTGTTCTGCGCCTCGTCGAGGATGATGAACGCGTCGTTGAGCGTGCGGCCGCGCATGTAGGCCAGCGGTGCGACCTCGATGACGCCCGACGTCAGCAGCTTGGGGATCGACTCGGGGTCGATCATGTCGTGCAGCGCGTCGTAGAGCGGGCGCAGGTAGGGGTCGATCTTCTCGCCGAGCGTGCCGGGCAGGAAGCCGAGGTGCTCACCGGCCTCGACCGCGGGCCGGGTCAAGATGATGCGGGTGACTTCCTTGGCCTGCAGCGCCTGGACGGCCTTGGCCATCGCGAGGTAGGTCTTGCCGGTGCCCGCCGGGCCGATGCCGAACACGATCGTGTGCTGGTCGATCGCGTCGACGTAACGCTTCTGGTTGACCGTCTTGGGTCGGATCGTGCGACCGCGGTTGGACAGGATGTTGAGGCTCAGGACCTCGGCCGGCTTCTCCTCGGTCTCGGTGCGCAGCATCGTGATGCTGCGCTCGACGGTCTCGCGGGTGAGGTTCTGGCCCGTCCGCACGATCGTCACGAGCTCGTCGAGCAGGCGCTCGACCATCGCCGCCTCGGCCGGCGATCCGGTCACCGTGATGGTGTTGCCGCGCGCATGAATGCGCGCCTCGAAGGAGTCTTCGATGAGGCGCAGGAATTCGTCAGCGGGCCCGAGCAGGGCAACTGCCGGGACGCTCGACGGGATCGTGAACGTGTGGGCAGGCGTGGTGTCATCAGTCATGTGGTCTCAATCGTACGCAATCGCGGTGACAGCGTGCGAATTCGCTCAGCCTGGCGGCCAACCCATCTCGCGGCCGGCCAGCACGTGGGCGTGGCAGTGGAACACCGTCTGGTGCGCGTCGGCGCCGGTGTTGAACACCAGCCGGTATGACCCGCCGCCCTCGGACTCGGCGATCTGCCGGGCCTCGGCGAGCAGCGCGATCGTCGCGTCCGTGTCGGCCGCAGCGAGGCTGCCGATGTCGGGCTCATGCCGCTTGGGAATGACGAGCACGTGCGTCGGCGCCTGCGGATTGAGGTCGCGGAACGCCACGGTGTGCTCCGTCGTCGACACGACCTCGGCCGGGATGTCCCCCGCGACGATCTTGCAGAACAGGCAGTCCGGGTCGCTCACTTGAACGCATCCTTGATCTTGCCGAAGACACCTTTGTGATTGTTGGCGATCAGTGCCTCGGGGCGTTCCTCGTCGCGCGCCCTGGCCAGCTGGAGCAGCAGGTCGCGCTGCTCGTCGTCGAGCCGCGAGGGGGTCTCGACAATGACCTGGACCTTGAGATCGCCGCGTCCCGAGCCCCGCAGCCGCGGCACGCCATGGCCCTTGATCGTCAGCGTGTCGCCGGACTGGGTGCCGGGCAGGACGTCGAGCTCGACCGTGGTCGCGCCGTCCGGCGGCTCGGGCAGGTCGGCCTCGAGGGTCGGCAGGTCGAGGTGCGTGCCGAGCGCGGCTGCCGTCATCGGCACCGTGATCTGGCAGAACAGCTGGTCGCCCTTGCGCTGGAACACCGCGTGGCGGGCGACGTTGATCTCGAGGTAGAGGTCACCGGCCGGTCCACCGCCGGGGCCGACCTCGCCCTCGCCGGACAGCTGGATGCGGGTGCCCTGGTCGACGCCCGCGGGGATCGTGACCGAGATCGAGCGGCGTGAGCGTACGCGGCCCTCACCGGCGCACTCGGGGCACGGCTCGGGGATCACCGTGCCGAAGCCGTGGCACGTGGGGCACGGGCGGGACGTACGGATGTCGCCGAGCAGCGAGCGCTGCACGTGCTGGACGTCGCCGTGGCCGTGGCACGTGCGGCAGGTGACGGGCTGCGAGCCGTTGGCGGCGCCGCTGCCCCTGCACGTCGTGCAGGTGACGGCGGTGTCGACCTTGATCTCATGGGTCACGCCGAACGCCGCCTCCGCGAGCTCGACGTTGAGCCGCAGGAGGGCGTCCTGTCCGCGCTGCGTGCGGGGTCGCGGACCGCGGCTGGCGTTCTGGCCGAAGAACGCGTCCATGATGTCGTCGAAGTTGAAGCCCTGACCGCCGAACCCGCCGCTGCCGTGGGCGCTCAGCGGGTCGCCGCCGCGGTCGTACGTCGAGCGCTTCTGCGGGTCGGACAGCACTTCGTAGGCGACCGTGACCTCCTTGAAGCGATCGGAGGCGTCGTCCGCGCCGTTGACGTCGGGGTGCAGCTGGCGCGCGAGCTTGCGGTACGCCTTCTTGATCTCGTCCGCAGTCGCGTCACGTCCGACGCCGAGCGTTGCGTAATAGTCCTGGGCCATCAGTGGTGGGTGTCCTTGATCACGTGGGGTCAGTTGTCGGCCAGCATGCGGCCGACGTAGCGGGCGACGGCGCCGACGGCGGCCATCGTTGCGGGATAGTCCATGCGGGTCGGCCCGACGGTGCCGAG
>NZ_JAKFCB010000124.1:0-4996 GCF_036676885.1 Aeromicrobium sp. | reverse complement strand
CGCCGTCCTGGCCGCCGGAGGCTTCTGCTGGGTCGTCAAGTTCGTCGTGATCGCGGCGAGTGACGGCGCTGTCTCGGGTATGCCGAACACGGCCACCGCCATCCTGTACATCTCTGCCGTCGCATTCATGGCGCTCGGGATGGCCGGCCTCGGCGTGGCACTGCTCTCCGGCCGCCACGTCATGTTGCGGATCCTGGGCGCCGTCGCAGGTCTGTTCGCCTGGGTTGTCAGCTACATGGTCATCGAGGGCATCGCCATGGCGATCGTCGGCGACACCGACCCGGCCTGGCTGGGTGATGAGATCGGGATCGTGGCCACCGGCGCGGTGCTGATGACCGTCGGGCTGCTGCTCTCTCGCCGATCTCCACGCGGCCGTACGTCGAGGTCGCCCGTGCAGCCCGAGCGGGTCTGAGCCGGCGAGGCTCAGAGTCGCCGTCGCAGCGCCACCGGCAACACGCCGGTGGCGCCGACGGGGCCGAATCAGTCCGGGCTGATGTTCTGGTTGAGCCTGAAGAGGTTCGTCGGGTCGTACGTACGTTTGAGCGCCTTGAGCCGGTCGTACTTCTCGGCGCCATAGGCCCGACGGACCCGCTCCTCGCCCTCCTCCATGAGGAAGTTGACGTAGACGCTCGTGTGATGGGGTTCGAGCGCCGACCAGTAGCTGCGCGCCCAGTCGCGCTCGGCCTCGAAGCCCTCGGGGGTCATGCTGTTGCCGTTGATGTTGAACGTGAACCCGGCCTGTCGCCCGTTGAACGCCGTCGCGTCGTCACCGACCCGGGCCACGGCCCCACCCATCTGCCACAGCGCGATGCTGGTGATGGGTGAGGTGATGCGGCTGCCGTGCTCGACCATGATGTCGATGACGTCGTCGTTGAGCTCGGCCACGTCGCAGGACCGGACGTAGTACGACCATCCGTGCTTGAACGACGGGTCGAACATCTGCTGATGGGCCAGGTAGGGCTTGGGCATGCACAGGTCGAGCACCGGCGACCCGAACTCCTTGAGCGGCCGGACGACTCGCTCGCCGTCCTCGATCGGGCCTGCGTAGCACGCCGTGATCCCGATGATCAGCTTGCCGACGAGTTCCGGAGGGACGGTCGGCAGCGCCGGCGCCCGGCGTTGCACGACGATCGTCATGAGCTCGTCGGGGCAGTCCGCGACCCAGTCGCGATGGAATCGCAGCACCTCGCCGGCATCCTCCATCGCCCAGAACACCGGACCGGCCACGACGTACGGCCCCAGCTCGTTGAGCCGGAACTCGAACTCTGTGACGATGCCGAAGTTGCCCCCGCCGCCTCGCACACCCCAGAACAGGTCGGCGTTCTGGTCCTCGCTCGCGGTCAGCACCTCGCCGTCGGCGGTGACGACGTCCACCGACAGCAGGTGGTCGATCGTGAGGCCGTACTTGCGCATGATCCAGCCGATCCCACCACCGAGCGTCAGGCCGGCCATGCCGGTGTGGGTGACGATGCCCGATGTCATCGCGAGGCCGAATCCCTGCGTCTCGCGGTCCAGCTCGCCGAGCAGCACGCCGGCCTGGGCCCGCACGGTCCGCTTCTCCGGGTCGACCCGCATGCCCTTCATCGCCCCCAGGTCGATCAGCAGCCCGTCGTCGCACACCGACAGCCCGGGGAAGCTGTGACCGCCACCTCGTACGGCCACCAGCAGGTCTCGCTCCTTGGCGAGACCGACCGCGGCGCGGACGTCGGCGACCCCGGTGCACCTGGCGATGAGTCCCGGATGTCGGTCGATCGAGCCGTTCCACACCTTGCGATGCTCGTCGTATCCCCGATCGTCCGGGCGGATCAGCTCGCCGCGGAACATGGCCTGCAACTCCTCGACGGCCGTGCCGTCGATCAACGCCCCCGGAGCCAACGCACTCATAGGATCGCCTCCACCTCGCAGGTTCGCACACAGGTGGCGGAGCGACAATAGCTCTACTTGCCCACGTTGCGCTGCCGGGTCACCTGTGGAGCCTCGGGGATCCCTTGTATGCCGCCTCCGGCGGGACGCCTTCGGCGCGAAGGGCGTCCGCGTCGATGGGGCCCGACTCGAGTCACTCGCTTGATTCACTGAATGAGGAAGGCCCTCCACCCCAGACAAACGAACAGAAGGCCCGCCACCGCAACTCGGTGGAGGGCCTTCCTCATTCAGTGGAGCCGAGGGGACTCGAACCCCTAACCCCCTGCTTGCAAAGCAGGTGCGCTACCAATTGCGCCACGGCCCCGTGATCGTGCTGGTCCGGGTCAGACCTTGTCGCTGGCGGCCGCCCAGGTGTCGGTGGGCTTGCTCTGCTTCGACTTCGACAGTGCCCAGAAGACACCGGCCGCAGCGAGCCCGAGGGCGATGATCTTCTTCATGGAACCTCCTGTGCGAGTGGGCGTACGAGGACTTGAACCTCGGACCTCATCCTTATCAGGGATGCGCTCTAACCAAGCTGAGCTATACGCCCGCAACAGCGGTGAACTTTACCTCAACCACTTCGGCGATCACGAATCGGGGGACCTGCGGCGACCAAGGAGCCGCGCGCCCTACTTCTCCTCGGCGAAGGTCACCTCGACACCACCGAGGAGCTGGGCCGCCAAGTTGTAGAGATGAGCGCCGATCGTGGCCAGTGCCGTGGTGAGGATGACGTTGATCGCGGAGAGCACGAGGGTCAGTCCGACCATGCGTCCGAACCCGAGGTAGTCGGTGATGTTGAAGCTCGTCGAGTCGTCGCTGAGCACCGAGGTGACGCTGCCGTTGATCTGGTCCCAGACGCCGGTGGCCTCCATGACGACCCAGAAGATCGACACCGCGACGACAGCCACGATCATCATCGAGACCGAGATCGCGAACGCCAGACGGGTGACCGACCAGGGCTCGACATGGGTCAGCCGGAGGCTCGCGCGCCGCGTCGAACCCGACTCCGGCGTCGGGGTGAGCGTCGCGCCGGACGTGGTCTTCTTGTTATCGCGATCGAGGACCTTCTCGACCTTCTCCTTGACCGCCGGAATCACCGCGGTGGTCGCAGGCGACGGCTTGGTCGTACGCGCGTAGTCGGCCGCCGTCAGCGGACGTCCGCCGCGCGACGCACTCTGCCCGTCGCCGGAGTCGTCCGCGGACCTGTCGTCCGACGCGTCGTCGGAGGTCTCGGGCTTCGGAGCCGGAGGAGCCGTACGGGGACGGCCCTTGTCGGTCTGCGCCGACGACGATCCATCCTTGGCTGCCGAGGACTGCTTCGCGGTCTTCTTGGCCGGGCGGCTCGCGGGCTTGGGGATCCGCGGGATCTGCTGGGTCGGTGCCGCGTCGCCCGCGCCGGAGCCCGGCGCGGAGGTCGGGTCGTGCTTGTCGTCTTCGGTCACTGATCCTGGTCCTCGTCGGTCGACGTCGGTTCGGCCTGGGCCTCGTCCTGGGGGAGCTCGGTGTTGCGCGCGATGGTCACGACCCGGTCATCCCCCTTGAACTTCACGAAGCTCACTCCCATCGTGCCACGCCCTGTCGGATTGACCCCTGAGACGAGGCTTCGAGTGACCTGTCCCATGGCCGTCACGGAGATGACGTCGTCGGTGTCGACCAGCACCAGGCCACCGACGAGCTCACCGCGATTCTCGGTGATCTGCATGGCCTTGATGCCGAGACCGCCTCGCCCTTGCAGGCGGTACTGCTCGACCGGGGTCTTCTTGGCGAAGCCGCCGTCAGTGACCGTGAAGACGAAGAGCTGGTCCTCCTCGGGCACCTCTGCGGACTCCAGCGCGCCGGCAGAACGCCGGATGACCGACATCGAGAGCATCGAGTCGTCGGCGCGGAACTTCATGCCGGTGACGCCGGAGGTCGCGCGCCCCATCGGCCGGAGCTGCTCGTCGTCCGCACGGAACCGGATCGCCTGTGCCTTGCGCGAGATGAGGATCAGGTCGTCCTCGGGGGTGACCAGCTCGGCGCCGATCAGCTCGTCGTCCTCGTCGCGGAAGTTGATCGCGATGACGCCGGCCTGGCGCGGGCTGTTGTAGTCACCGAGCCGGGTCTTCTTGACCAGGCCCTTCTTGGTCGCGAGCACCAGGTAGGGAGCCTGTTCGTAGTCGCGGATCGCCAGGACCTGCGCGATCTCCTCGTCCGGCTGGAATGACAACAGGCCGGCGACGTGGCCGCCCTTGGCATCTCGTCCGGCCTCGGGCAGCTGGTAGGCCTTGGCGCGGTAGACGCGGCCGGCCGTCGTGAAGAACAGGATCCAGTGGTGTGCCGTCGTCGGGAACATGTGCTCGACCAGGTCGTCGCCGCGCAGGGCTGCACCGCGTACGCCCTTGCCGCCGCGGTTCTGGACGCGGTAGAGGTCGGTCTTGGTGCGCTTGGCATAACCACCCTTGGTGATCGTGACCACGACCTCCTCGTCGGGGATCAGGTCCTCGTCGGACAGGTCACCGTCGGCCGGGATGATGTGCGAGCGGCGGTCCTCGCCGTACTTGTCGACGATCGCGGTGAGCTCGTCGGACACGATCTGCCGCTGACGCTCGGGCTTGGCGAGAATGTCCTTGTAGTCGGCGATCTCACGCTCGAGCTCGTCGAGGGTGTCCATGATCTTCTGGCGCTCGAGCGCGGCCAGGCGACGCAGCTGCATCTCCAGGATCGCGTTGGCCTGGAGCTCGTCGATGTCGAGCAGGCCGATGAGGCCCTGGCGCGCCTCGTCGACGGTCGGGCTGCGGCGAATCAGGGCGATGACCTCGTCGAGCGCGTCGAGCGCCTTGGCGTAGCCGCGGAAGATGTGCGCCTTGGCCTCCGCCTCGTCAAGGAGGTACTGGGTGCGCCGCTGGATGACCTGGATCTGGTGGTTGATCCAGTTGCTGACGAAGCCGTCGAGCGTCAGGGTGCGCGGGACCTCGTCGACGAGCGCCAGCATGTTGGCGCTGAAGTTGGTCTGCAGCTCGGTGTGCTTGTAGAGGTTGTTGAGCACGACCCGGGCGATCGCGTCCTTGCGGATCTCGATCACGATGCGACGGCCGACGCGCGACGACGACTCGTC
>NZ_JAKFCB010000123.1:0-5574 GCF_036676885.1 Aeromicrobium sp. | reverse complement strand
GGGCTCGAAGGCGATGCCCGTCGCCTCGGCAACCGCCGTCATGATCTCCCGCACCGAGACGCCGTCACCGCTGCCGAGGTTGTAGACCGGCTCGAGCTGCTGACCGGCGAGCAGCTTCTGGGCAGCCACGACGTGCGCATCGGCCAGGTCCGCGACGTGGATGTAGTCGCGTACGCACGTGCCGTCGGGAGTCGGGTAGCCATCGCCGTTGATCCTCGGCGTACGACCCTCCAGCAGCGCCTCGATGACGAGCGGGAAGAGGTTGTGCGGGCTCGTGTCGTAGAGGTCCGGGACCGCCGAGCCGACGACGTTGAAGTAGCGCAACGACGTGTGGTGCATCGGGAACGCCCGCGCCGCGTCGCGCAGCAACCACTCGCCGATCAGCTTGCTCTCGCCATAGGGCGACTCGGGCGCCGTCGCCGTCGTCTCGGTCACGATGTCGACGTCAGGCGTGCCGTAGACCGCGGCGCTGGAGGAGAACACGATCTTGTCGACGCCGGCCTCGTGCATCGCCTGCAGGAGGCTGACCGTGCCCTGGACGTTCTGCTCGTACGTGTGCAGCGGCCGCTGCACGGACACCCCCGCGTACTTGAACCCGGCCAGGTGCACGACGGCCTCGACCTCGTGCTCGACCATCGCCTTGGTGACCAGCGTGGTGTCGAGGATGTTGGTGTCGATGAACTCGACGTCGTCCGGGACGAACTCCTGGTGGCCGCTCGAGAGGTCGTCGACCACGACGCAGTCGAGGCCGGCGAGCCGAAAGGCCCGGACGATGTGCGAGCCGATGTAGCCGGCGCCGCCGGTCACGAGGACAGTCATGGTGACCAGCCTGTCAGAACCGCCCTCAGCTCAAGAACCGGAGGGTGCCGGCGTTGTAGGTGCCGCCCGCAGTCACGCCGATGGAGTGCTTGCCGCTGAACGAACGGCCGATGCCGCGCCACGAGTCCGCGTTGACCGTGATCTTCCAGTTGCCCGACGGCAGGCCGGCGACGTAGAAGTAGCCGCGGCTGTCGGTCAAGTCCGTGCGGAGCACGCGCTTGCCGTCCGACGACGACAACGTCACCATCATCTCCTTGTTGGTCTTGCCGCCGACGCGGGTGACTCGACCCTTGACGATGGCGCCCTTGCGGACCCGGTTGGTGACCTTGGTGACGGTCTGGTCGAGGTTGTTGATGCTGAGGGTGTTGTCGTAGGTGCCGGCTCCCAGCGCCTTGCAGTAGCCGCGGTACATCCAGCCCTTGTAGCCGCTCGGCGGCGTCTTGGCGACGTAGCCCATCGTGTAGGACTTCGTGTACTCCGGATACTTGCCGGCCACGGTCTTCCAGCGCTCTGCGCCGCGGTCTTCGCCGCTGAAGTAGGCGTTGTTGTTGGGGTAGACGCTGGGGTACCACGCCGAGCAGGTCGTACGGCGGCCCATCTCGACCCAGTACTTGCCGGGCGGAACGTCCTTGAGCGCGCTGGCGCCGCTGGCGTTGCCGGAGGTGTTGACGCTGCCCCTGGCGACGACCGGCGAGGAGAGCACCGGGACGCCGGGGATCTTCTCACGCAGCGTGACGTAGCGATCGCTGTAGGTCGGCGAGAAGCCGCTGAACGAGCCGTCGATGTTGACGGTGTTGTTGCTGCGCCTCACCTGCACGTTGTAGGCGTTCGAAGGCACGGGCACGAGGTTGGCCGCCGTGCGGTTCGTGTAGTCGATCACGTCCAGGCAGCTGCCGAAGCCCGTGGTGCCGCCAGCAGGCGTGTTCCACGTCTCGACCCCACCCGAGGCCGCGCGCACCATGTAGCGCGGGTTGCTGCCGTAGAGCGGCAGGAAGTCGACCCGGTAGGCGCCTGTCGTGCTGTTGCTCGTCGTCTTGCCGTAGATGTTGGCGCACGAGGTGAAGTCGTACTCACGCAGGACCTTGGAGTTGGTGGAGTAGACCGGGGGCGGGGCGGCCACCGTGATCTCTGCCGAGCCACCGTTGATGTGATCCTGCACGGTCCCGCCGATCGAGCCGTACACGAAGTTGGCGTCGTAGTCGCCCATCTTCGTGACTCGAACCGAGGTGCCCTCGTCGATGTAGCGTCCACCGCTGCCCAAGGTGCTGCCGTCGCTGCCGCGCCAGTACCAGGAGCGGAAGGAGTCGTCCTTGTCGCGCCCGCTGATGCGCAACTTGTAGGGGCCGGACGCGGCGTTGTTGCTGCCGAGTGGCACGTTGAACGAGTAGTTGCCGCCCGTGTCAGGGATGTCGACAGAGCGGACGACCTGGGTGTTGCCGCCGCGCACCTGGCGCACCATCTCGACCTTGACGCCAGTGGCCTCCTTGCCGTCCGGGCCCTGGACGCTGCCCTTGAGCTGCTGGTGGGTCAGGAGCGTCTCGGTCTGGACGCCGTAGGTGCGGTTCTTGTTGCGGGGGTAGTCCTGGTTGACGACCAGGACGGCCGACTTGTAGTAGACGTCGCCCCTCTGGATGCCGCCGTTTGCGGGATAGGGGTAGGCGGCCTCGGTCGTACGGACGGCCACCTCGACGGTGCGCGACGCTCCCGCGGGCACGCTGTAGGTGCGGTAGCGAGTGCTCGTGTTGGTGAACGACAGCTTGCCTCGGCACGTCACCTTCGCCCAGCACTTGACCGTGACCTTGCCCAGGCCAGAGGTGTTGATCGCGATGAGTCGTTGCGACACCGCCACGTCGTAGGTGTTCGCCTCCGCGGACGTCGTGGGAATTGCCACGAGGGCACCGAAGACCACCGCCGGAAGGGCGAGAAGCAGGGCAGTGAGGCGCAGTTTCATGGAATCCCCGGCGTCGACGGTTGGAGAGAATCTGCGACAGGCTATCAAACTTCAGCGGTTGCAACTGCATTCGCCACGTCATTGAGACGTCGCAACGCTCCGAGGGCTACGTCCCGGTCCGTCGTACGCCACATGTCGGGCAATGAAGCGGCAAGGAACGACCCGTAGCGCGCCGTGACGATGCGCGGATCGAGGATGGCGACGACGCCCTTGTCGCTCGCCCGGCGGATCAACCGGCCGGTGCCCTGGGCGAGCAGCAGCGCCGCGTGGCTCGCCGCCACGCTCATGAAGCCGTTGCCACCGCGCTTCTCGACGAGCCGTTGGCGCGCGCTCATCAACGGGTCGTCCGGCCGCGGGAACGGCACCCGGTCGATGATGACCAGCTGGCACGTGTCCCCCGGGAGGTCGACGCCCTGCCACAGGCTCAGCGTGCCGAACAGGCAGGTGCTCGGAGTCTCGGCGAAGCGCCGGGCCAGCTCGGGCAGCTGGGCGTCGCCCTGGCACCAGATGTCGATGTCCGGCAACCGCGTGCGCACCTCTTCGGCCGCCTTCTCCGCAGCGCGTCGCGACGAGAAGAGTCCGAGGGTACGTCCGCCGGCAGCCTCGACGAGCGCCGTGATCTCCGCGAGCTGGGCCTCCTCGAGGCCGTCACGTCCCGGCAGCGGCAGGTCGCGGGCGACGTAGAGCACGCCCTGCTTGCGGTAGTCGAACGGTGAGCCGACGTCGAGCGAGCTCCACGAGTCGTCGCCGGGCTCGAGGCCGAGCGAGCGCGCGACGGGGTCGAAGCCGCCGCCGAGCTTGAGCGTGGCACTGGTCAGCACCACGGTCTTGTCGGCGAAGAGCCTGTCGCGCAGGCTCGCCGACACATCGATCGGCGCGATGTGGAGCTGCTTGTTGCCGCGGTTGTCGCTCATCCAGAGCACCTCGGTCTCGCCCTTGGCGGCCATGCGCTCGGCGATCTTGCGGACGTCGTCGACCATGCCGCGGGACTGCTGGCGAGCCGCGTCGGGCTCGCCCTTGTCCTTGTCCTTGGGGAACGCCGACAGGCACGCACGAGCGGCATCGCGTACGAACGCGAGGACCTCGCGGAGCGGCTGCGGCGGGTCGTCGATGCGCCCCTCCTCGGTGCGGGCCAGGACGTCGGCGAGCGCATCGGAGGCGTCGGTCAGGTCGTCGGCCTCCTTGCCCTTGACCTGGACGCGTGCCCGCCGGGCGGCGCGCTCGACCACGACGGGGTCGAGCTCATCGGTCGATGCCTGGGTCACGCGTGCGGCGAGCTCATGCGCCTCGTCGACGATCACGGCGTCGTACTCCGGGAGCATCGGCACGCCGTCGATCGCGTCGATCGCCAGCAGGGCGTGGTTGGTGACGACGAGCTGGGCGGTGTGCGCGTCCTCGCGGGCCCGTTCGGCGAAACACTCGAGGGCGTGGGCGCAGCGGGAGGCGCCGAGGCATTCGCGGTGGTTGACGCTGACCTGTCGCCAGGCCCGCTCCGTGTGGGCGGGTGCGGAGTCGCGGTCGGCCATGTGGCCACCGGTGGCCTGCTCCTCGGCCCACTCCCGCAGCTCGAGCACCTCGGCGCCGAGCGAACCCTCGGGGACGTCGACGAGCGTGCCCTGGTCATCGGGAGCGCCCTCACGTATGCGGTGCAGGCAGGCGTAGTTGCTGCGGCCCTTGACCACGGCGTGGTGCGGGACGACGTCGAGGGTCGCCCGGGCGGCATCCTTGAGCGCCGGGATGTCCCGCTCGACAAGCTGGTGCTGGAGGTTGAGCGTCGCGGTCGCGACGACGACCCGCTTGCCGTGGAGCAGGCTGGGCACGAGGTAGCCGAGCGACTTGCCGGTGCCGGTGCCGGCCTGGACCAGCAGGTGCTCGCCGCTCTCGAGGGCGTGCTGCACCGCCTCGGCCATCTCGATCTGACCGGGCCGATCCTCTCCCCCGACGGCCTCCACCGCAGCATGGAGGACCGCGCGTACGTCAGGGGTGGAGGGCATGGCGCAAGGCTAGTCGCGACGGCGGTCGAATCCTGACGCGCGTCCACAGGTGTCGGACCCGGTAGCGTCTCGCCCATGCCCGAGTTCACGCTCCGTGCCGCAACCGACCAGGACGTCGAGGCCGTCGCCGATGTGTGGCACCGCGGCTGGGCAGACGGCCACGCAGGGCACGTCCCGGTGGGCCTGCACGCGCATCGCACGCTCAGCCACTTCCGCGACCTGGTCCCATCACGCATACCCCTCACAACCGTCGCGGTCGCCGGCGACACCGTGATCGGGTTCGTCACTGTGCACGACGACGAGGTCGAGCAGGTCTATGTCGATGCGTCAGCTCGCGGCAGCGGGACCGCCGCCTCGCTGCTCGACCGCGGCGAACACGTCGTCGGCGAGCGGTATGACCGTGCGTGGCTGGCGGTGGTGGCCGGCAACGTACGCGCCCGGCGGTTCTACGAGCGGCGCGGCTGGGTCGACGCAGGACCGTTCGACTACTCCGCCGAGACCTCCGCCGGTACGTTCACTGTCCCGGCCCTGCGCTACGAGAAAGTCTTGCGTGCCTAGACCGTGTAGGGCTCGAGCTCGCTGGCCAGCTGCCCGTGGACCCGGGCGACGACGTGCGTGCCGTCGGACTCATGGTCGAGGGACTCGATCTCGCCCTGCGTGTGGATCTGGTTGAGCAGGTCGCCGCGAGCGTAGGGCAGCAGCACGTCGACGTGGGTCGCGGGCTGTGGCAGGTCGGCCTCGATCGCGCTGAGCAGCTCGTCGATGCCCTCGCCGGTGCGTGCGCTGACCACGACCGCGTGGGGCTCGCGG
>NZ_JAKFCB010000122.1:0-23729 GCF_036676885.1 Aeromicrobium sp. | reverse complement strand
CGTCGAACCCCACATAGCCCAGGGCCGCGAGGTTGGCCTCGAACTGCTCGACATCATCGCCCTCGACGCCGTCCTTGAGCTCGCGGTACGCCGGCAGTGAGCCGTACATCAGCGTGACCGGTATGTCGTCGACCTCGTAGAGGGACTCACCACGGCCGACCGTGTCCCCCACCGACGGCAGCTTGGTGACGGTTCCGTTCAGGCGGCTGCTCGCCGTCGTCGCGGCGCCGAAGCCCAGCTCGCCGCCGGTCGTGCTGGTGTCGAGCAGCGTCTCCTGGGTCACCTTCGTGGTCTTGGGCGGCAATGACGTGTCGGCGTTGGCCTTGTTGCCGTCGCCGGTGCCGAGGCCCAGGACCGCCGCGGCGATCCCACCGAGCACGACCACCGACGCTCCTGCGATGGCGAACGTACGCAGCCGGCGTCGTCGTCGCCGCGGATGCTCATCGCGTCCTGATCCAGTCGCGCGGCGACGGAGGGATAGCCTCATGCGCCTTTACCGCCCGTGCTCAGCCGAGGACCACCCATGATGTCCTGGCATGCCTCCTGCGCCTTCTCGAAGTCCGGGTCGTCCGCGATGCCCTCGTTCATGCGCATCATGCCGCCCTTGGGGTCGGGGAACTCCTCGACGCCGTTCTTGCGCATGCACTGGGCGAACTCGAGGCCCCGCTCGTTCATCTGCTTCCGATCCGCCTCGGAGATCTTCGGCAGGTACTTCTGGCACGCCTCCTGAGCCTTCTCCATCGCCGCCTGGTCGCCGGGACCACCCTTGATCTCGATCCGGCCGCCCTTGGGGTCCTCCATCTCGATGCCGTGCTCCCGCATGCACTTCGCGAACTTGAGGCCCGCCTCCTGGCGGTCCTCCTCGGACGTGGCGTCGTCGGAGTCCTTCTTCGAGTCCTTGCCCGTCGCGCTCGCCACGCCGTCGTCGGATCCGCCGTCCGACCCGCACCCGGCGAGGATCAGGGTGAGGCCGAGCAACAGCGCGGCCAGCAGCGTGTGTGTTCGCTTCATGGGTGTTCTCCTTGCTTCGTCGCGCCGGCCGATCCGGCCGGACGAGACCCATCGAACGCGGGCCTGAGTTTCCTCTGTGTTTCCTGCCAAATCCGCCTATGCAGCGATGTCCCGTCGCTAACGTCGACGAAACGCGGGCTCCCGGACGATGGACGGACCCGACGAAGGAGCACACGCATGCGCGTACTGGTGGTGGAGGACGAGCCGCGGCTCGCCGACGCAATCGCGGAATGGTTGCGGGACGAGTCCCACGCGGTCGACGTGGCCCACGACGGATCGGCGGCGCTCGAGCGCCTGACGGTCAACGACTACGACGTCCTCGTGCTCGACCGCGACATCCCAGTCATCCACGGCGACGAGGTCTGCCGCCAGATCGTCGCCTCGCCTGCACCGACCCGAGTGCTCATGCTGACGGCGGCCGCCGAGATCACCGACCGGGTCATGGGGCTGGGAATCGGTGCCGACGACTACCTCACGAAGCCGTTCGCGTTCCAGGAGCTCGCCGCCCGGGTGCTGGCTCTCGGACGTCGATCACGGCCCGCCGCTCCCCCGGTGCTGCGCCGCGGCGAGGTGACACTCGACCCGTCCCGACGCGAGGTCTTCCGGGGTGACCGGTATGTCCCGTTGTCGAAGAAGGAGTTCGCGGTCCTGACCGAGCTGCTCCGTGCGGACGGCGCCACGGTGTCGGCCGAACAGCTGCTGGAGAAGGCGTGGGACGAGAACGCCGACCCGTTCACGGGCGCCGTGAGGCTCACGATCCACAAGCTGCGCCGCAAGCTCGGCGAGCCCTCGCTCGTCGACACGATCACGGGAGTGGGGTACCGAATCTCATGACGATCATGCACGTACGCCGCCTACTGCCGCGGCGCATCACGCTGCGAGCGCGGCTGACGCTGATCTACGGCGGGCTGTTCTTCGCCGCCGGCATCGTGCTGCTCGGCTCGACGTACGGGCTGTTCCACCAGCAGATCAGCCGGGGCGGCAGCGTGCGGATCGCCTCGCTGGACCCGGGCGAGGCTCCAACCGCCGTGCCCGAGAACGCCGCCGTGAGGGTCGACGGCAAGACCTTGACCGGCGACGACGCCCAGCAGTTCCTGATCGGCGAGCGCAGCCGGATCGAGAGCGCCGCGACCAACTCGCTCATCACGCAAGGTGCCATCGCGCTCGCGATCGTCGGCGGCGTCGCCGTCGGGTTCGGCTGGCTCATCGCCGGGCGTACGCTCGCCCCGCTGCGCCAGGTCACCGAGACGGCGCGGCGCATCGCGGCCGCACCGGTCGCTGAGCGCGGCCTGCACGAGCGGATCGCCCTGCGCGGACCGGACGACGAGGTCAAGGACCTGGCCGACACATTCGACACCATGGTCGAGCGCCTGGACCGGTCGTTCGCGGGTCAGCGCCGCTTCGTCGCCAACGCCTCGCACGAGCTGCGTACGCCCCTCACGCTCAGCCGGGCGATGGTCGAGCTCGCGATGCACCGCAAGTCCGCCTCTGACGATCTCGTACAGCTCGGCGACGACCTGCTGGAGATCAATGCCCGCCACGAGCGGCTCATCACCGGACTCCTGCTGCTGGCCAGCAGCGAGAACGAGATCATCGAGCAGGCGCCGGTCGACCTCGCGGATGTCGTCGAGCACGTCATCGCCGACACCACACGCGAGGCCGAGGCCTCCGGTGTCGTCGTCCACGAGGACCTCGACGAGACCGTGGTGAGCGGCGACGCCCTGTTGCTGGAGCGGCTCGTGCAGAACCTGGTCGAGAACGGCATCCGGCACAACGTCCCAGCGGACGGGTGGGTACGCGTGACGAGTCGGATGAGCAACGACGGCATGGTGCGGCTCGAGGTCAGCAACACCGGGCCCGACGTGCCGCCGTACGACATCCCGATGCTGTTCGAGCCGTTCCGCCGGATCGACAGCGAACGACTCGCGACCGCCAAGGGTGCCGGCCTGGGGCTGTCGATCGTACGGTCGGTGGCCACCGCTCACCACGGCGACGTGACCGCGGAACCGCGAGACGGCGGCGGGCTCGTCGTCCACGTCGTCCTGCCGGCCGCGACCGACCGGTAGCCCTACTCGAACGGCGTGGGGTCTCCCGCGCCGACGCGTACGACCTCGGCGAAGCCGTCGGAGAAGTCGATGACGGTCGTGGGCTCGGCGATGACGTCGGCACCTGACTCGACGACCGCGTCGACCTGGCCGTCCAACGCCTCGGCGATCTCCCACGCAGTTGTCATCGGCTCGGTGCTGCCGGGCAGGATCAGCGTCGTCGAGAGCAGCGGCTCACCCAGGGCCGTCAGCAGTGCCGTGACGATCTTGCTGTCGGGTATGCGTACGCCGACGGTCTTCTTCTTGTCGTGCAGCAGCCGCCGTGGCACTTCGCGGGTGGCCGGCAGGATGAACGTGTACGGACCCGGCGTCGCAGCCTTGACCGCCCGGAAGATGGCGTTGTCGACGTGCACGAACTGGCCCATCTGCGCGAAGTCCTTGCACACCAGGGTGAAGTGATGCTTGTCGTCGAGCTGGCGGATCGTGCGGATGCGCTCGAGGGCGTCCTTGTTGCCGAGCTGGGCACCGAGGGCAAAGCCCGAGTCGGTCGGGTAGGCGATGAGCCCCCCGTCGCGGATCACGGCTGCCGCCTGGTCGACGGATCGCTGTTGTGGGTTGTCGGGATGGATCTCGATGAATCGCGCCATATAGGTGAGCGTACGACCAATTGAGGCGTCCGGACATGACGAAGGGCCGCGCATCCGTGCGCGGCCCTTCGGGTGAGTCAACTGTTGAAGACTGTCCAACCCCCCGGGCCGACCGCCGCCGCAACGACCAACAGGATGATGCCCCACAAGATGTCTCCGCGGACGAGCCGCAGAATTCCGTAGATCGCGATGATGACCGCGATGATCCACAAGATGAACCCCATGGTTGTTGCTCCCTCTCCTCAGTGGTGGCGGTGGCCACCGATGTCAGCACTACCCCGCCGCCTGCGTTTCTAATCGACCTGCATGTGACGTGCGTCACCTGAATGCGTTCCGGCATCCGGACAGTTCGCCACGTTGTGGGACGCTGCGCGGGGCCGACCTATTCTGGAGGACGCAGCGTTCCGACATCCTGGAAGAGGTGAGCAGCATGGCCCCCACGGTTCTCACCCTTGCCGAACGGCGCCAGCAGCAGATCGCCCATGACGAGGAGCGCACGGCGCACCTCGCTTCGCGCGAGTCTCAGCTCGCCCCTCGACGCAGCAACGAGGAGCTCAAGGCGATCGCCGAGGCAGCGCAGGAGCGCTTCGCCGATTCCGACACCGCCGAGATCCTGGCCTGGGTGGCCGAGGAGTTCGGCTACCGCACCGCCGTCGCGTGCTCGATGGCCGATGCCGTCCTCCCCCACGTCGTCGCCCGTCACCTGCCCTGGGTCGACACGCTCTTCCTCGAGACCGGCTACCACTTCGCCGAGACGATCGGCACCCGCGACGCGGTCGAGGCATCGATGCAGCTCTCGATCGTCGACGTCAAGCCGCGTCGCAGCGTCGCCGAGCAGGACGCCGAGTTCGGCGAGAAGCTCTACGAGCGCGATCCGGCCCTGTGCTGCCAGATGCGCAAGGTAGAGCCGCTGCACGACACGCTGCAGGGTTACGAGGTGTGGATCACCGGCGTACGCCGCGACGAGGCGCCGACCCGCGCCAACACCCCGTTCGTGACGTGGGACGACAAGAACGGCCTGGTCAAGGTCAATCCCCTCGCCGCCTGGTCGTTCGACGACCTCCTCGCATACGCCGACGACAACGACGTCATCGTCAACCCACTGGTCAATGACGGCTACCCGTCGATCGGGTGCGCCACGTGCACCCGACGCGTCGCCCCGGGCGAGGACCCCCGCGCGGGTCGCTGGGCCGGCCTCGACAAGACCGAGTGCGGCCTGCACGCCTGATCCCCTCCACGAGACACCGCACCCCGACAAGGCACCGATGACCCTGACTGACGAACGCCGTCTCACCCAGCTCGAGTGGCTGGAGTCCGAGGCGATCCACATCATCCGCGAGGTGGCCGCCGAGTTCGAGCGACCCGTGCTGCTGTTCTCCGGCGGCAAGGACTCGGTCGTGATGCTCCACCTCGCGGTCAAGGCGTTCTGGCCCTCCCCCGTGCCGTTCCCCGTGATGCACGTCGACACGGGGCACAACTTCCCTGAGGTGCTGGCATTCCGCGACGCCACGGTCGAGCGCCTGGGCATACGCCTCGAGGTCGCCAGCGTGCAGGACTACATCGACGACGGCCGCCTGCGCGAGCGCAGCGACGGCACCCGCAACCAGCTGCAGACCCAGCCCCTGCTCGACGGGATCACGAGCCACAAGTTCGACGCGGTGTTCGGCGGCGGCCGGCGGGATGAGGAGAAGGCCCGGGCCAAGGAGCGGGTGTTCTCCCTGCGCGACGAGTTCGGCCAGTGGGACCCGCGCAACCAGCGCCCCGAGCTGTGGAACCTCTACAACGGCAAGCACCGCCCCGGCGAGCACGTCCGCGTGTTCCCGCTGAGCAACTGGACCGAGCTCGACGTCTGGCAGTACATCGGCGCCGAGAACATCCAGCTGCCGGAGCTCTACTACGCGCACCAGCGCGAGGTGTTCGAGCGTGACGGGATGCTGATCAGCGTCAGCGAGGTGTCGCAGCCCCGCGACGGCGAGGTCGTCGAGAAGCGCCAGGTCCGCTATCGCACCGTCGGCGACATGTCGTGCACCGGCGCCGTCGAGAGCGATGCTGTCACGGTCGACGACGTCATCCGCGAGGTCGCCGCCACACGGTTGACCGAGCGAGGGGCCACCCGGGCTGACGATCGGGCATCCGAGGCCGCCATGGAGGACCGCAAGAAGGAAGGCTACTTCTGATGAGGACGCTCCTCCGCCTGGCGACCGCTGGTTCGGTCGACGACGGCAAGTCCACCCTGGTCGGTCGCCTGCTGTACGACTCGAAGTCCGTCCTCGCCGACCAGTTCGATGCCGTCGAGCGGGTCAGCCGCGACCGTGGGCTGGCGTCGGCAGACCTCGCACTCCTGACCGACGGGTTGCGCTCGGAGCGCGAGCAGGGCATCACGATCGACGTGGCCTACCGCTACTTCGCCACGGCCGAGCGTTCGTTCATCCTGGCCGACTGCCCCGGGCACGTGCAGTACACCCGCAACACCGTGACCGGCGCCAGCACCGCGGACGTCGTCGTGCTGCTGGTCGACGTACGCCACGGGATCCAGGAGCAGACCCGCCGCCACCTGGCCGTCGCGTCACTGCTCCGCGTGCCGCACGTCATCGTCGTGGTCAACAAGATCGACCTGGTCGACTTCGACGAGGAGACCTACAACCGCGTGTCGGACGAGGTCCTCGCCTCTGCGCGCAGCCTCGGCCTCTACGACGTCGCCACGATCCCGGTTTCGGCCCTCGACGGCGACAATGTCGTCGACCGCTCCGACCGTACGCCCTGGTATGACGGGCCGAGCCTGCTCGCATACCTCGAGCAGCTCTCCCCCGTCGGGTCCCCGCACTCCGAGCCGCTGCGGTTCCCTGTGCAGCTCGTGATCCGGCCGCAGTCGGCTGCTGGCGAGGAGTTCCGCGACTATCGCGGCTACGCCGGGCAGATCGCGTCGGGCCTGGTCCGCGTCGGCGACGCCGTCACGGTGCAGCCGAGCGGTCGCACCAGCACCGTCGTCGGCATCGACTTCGCCGGCCGGGAGCTGGCCGAGGCGTTTGCGCCCCAGTCCGTGACCCTGCGGCTGGCCGACGACATCGACATCTCGCGCGGCGACCTCCTGGTGACGTCGCGCAGCGTCCCGCCCGTCACGCAGGACATCGACGGGACGATCGCCTGGCTCGCCGAGAACTCGCTGGTGCCGGGCACCAAGGTGCTGCTCAAGCACGGCACCCGCACGGTGCAGGCCATGGTCAAGGCCATCGGCGGCAAGCTCGACCTCGACAACGCACGCCTGCTGCCGGCCGACTCGCTGGGACTCAACGACATCGGGCACGTCAAGCTCAGGCTCGCCGCTCCGATCCCGGCCGAGGAGTACATCCACGCCCGCGGCACCGGCGCCTTCCTGCTGGTCGACGCGCAGGACGGCGGGACGCTTGCTGCGGGCATGGTCGGCGATGCGCTGCTCGACACCAAGGCCGCCATGGAAGCGATCGGCGACACTACCCTTCTCGTATGAGTTCGAGTACGCACGGGAGCTTCCCGCTGACCCTTCGTGTGGCCGGCCGCAAGGTGGTCGTCGTGGGCGGCGGACACGTCGCCACGCGGCGTACGCTCTCGCTGCTCGATGCGGGTGCACGCGTCGTCGTGATCGCGCCCGTCGTGTCGGACTCCCTCGCCTCGTCGATCGACCGGGGCGAGGTCGAGTGGATCCAGCGGACGTACGAGACCGGCGACCTCGAGGGTGCCTGGCTCGTGCAGACCGCGACCGCCGATCCCGCGGTCGACGGCCAGGTCGCCGATGACGCCGAGTCGCGCCAGATCTGGTGCCTCAAGGGCGGCGACCCCGATCACGCAACCGCCTGGTCGCCGGCGGTGGCCCGAGTCGACGACGTCACGGTCGCCATCAGCGGAGGCGGCGACGCCGGACGGGCCGCGGCCCTGCGCGACGGCGTGGCAGCGGCGCTGCAGTCGGGCGAGCTCCCGCTGCGCCACCGTACGCATCACCCCGACGGCTTCGTCGCCCTCGTCGGCGGCGGGCCCGGCGACCCCGGCCTGCTGACGACCCGCGGCAGGCGGCTGCTGGCCGAGGCCGATGTCGTCGTCATCGACCGGCTCGCGCCGCACGGCGTGCTCGCCGAGCTGCCTGCGGATGTCGAGGTCATCGACGTCGGCAAGAAGCCGGATCACCACCCGATCCCCCAGGACGAGATCAACGCGATCCTCGTCGACCGCGCCAAGCAGGGCAAGATCGTGGTCCGCCTCAAGGGCGGCGACCCGTACGTCTTCGGCCGCGGTGGCGAGGAGCTCATCGCGTGCCAGGAGGCCGGCATCCCGGTCGAGGTCGTGCCCGGCGTCACGAGCGCCATCGCGGTGGCCGCTGCCGCGGGCATACCCGTCACCCATCGCGGCATCTCGCGTGGCTTCACGGTCGTCACTGGCCACGAGTCGCTGGCTGACCTGCCACGCAACCGCGCGCACACCATCGTGATGCTGATGGGCGTCAAGCGGCTCGCCGAGACCGCGACCGAGCTCATCGCCGCGGGTCACGACCAAGAGACGCCGGCCGCTCTCGTCGAGAGCGGATACCGCGACGAGCAGCGGGTGACAGTCGGCACCCTGGCCACGATCGCCGCCCGCGCCGAGGCCGTCGACGCCCAGCCGCCGGCCGTCACGATCATCGGCGATGTCGTCACGCTGTCCCCCGCCTGGCCCCCGGCCTAGGTTCCCGCTGGGAGTGACGTTTGCGTCGGGGTGACACGGCGTGTCACGACCCAAACGTCACTCCCAGCGTCAGTCGCCCTTGACGTTGACGATCTGCCGCAGCGTGTGCCGCACCTCGACGAGGTCCTTGGCGTCCTCCATCACCACGTCGATGTCCTTGTA
The DNA here is from genome assembly GCF_036676885.1 of Aeromicrobium sp. Taxonomy (GTDB): domain Bacteria; phylum Actinomycetota; class Actinomycetes; order Propionibacteriales; family Nocardioidaceae; genus Aeromicrobium. Next base: position 15,172 of record NZ_JAKFCB010000122.1, on the reverse strand, counting down.
CGCAGCGGGGATTTCGTCGACGAACGCGTCGGTGTCGCGGTACTCGATGTCACCCATCGCGGCCCGCAGGTCGTCCTGGGTGAACGTCTTCCGGGCCCGGGAACGGCTGTACTCCCGCCCCGCGCCATGCGGCGAGGAGTTGAGCGACAACACGTCGCCCTTGCCCACCACGACGTACGACCGCGTGCCCATCGAGCCAGGGATCAGCCCCGGAGTGCCCTCCGAGGCGTCGATGGCGCCCTTGCGCGACAGCCACACGTCCTTGCCGAAGTGCCGCTCCTGGGTCGTGTAGTTGTGGTGGCAGTTGATCTCCTCGACCCGCTCCACTGCATCCACACCGACCCACTCCGCGAAGCACGTCACGACTCGGTCCATCATCTCCTCGCGGTTGAGCAGCGCGTACTTCTGCGCCCACCGCAGCTCACGGATGTACGCCCAGAACTCGTCCGTCCCCTCGACGAGGTAGGCGAGGTCACGATCGGGAAGATCGATCCACCACTTCTCGCACAGCTGCTGCGCGATCTTGATGTGGCGCTGGGCGATCATGTTGCCCACACCCCGCGAACCCGAGTGCAGGAACAGCCACACCTGGTCATCCTCGTCGAGGCTGACCTCGATGAAGTGGTTGCCCGAGCCCAGCGTGCCGAGCTGCTTCTCCCAGCGGCCCGCCCGGTCAGCCGGGTCGAAGCCGGCCTGCTCGGCGTCCGCGCGCAGCTCCGCGAGCCGCGCGTGGGTGTGCTCGCGGGTGATGGACTGGTTGGCGTTGCCGGCCGACAACGGGATGGCCCGCTCGATCGCTTCGCGCAGGGCACGCCGGTCCGCCGGCAGGTCCTCGAGTGCGTACGTCGTCTTGACCGCGATCATGCCGCAGCCGATGTCGACGCCGACCGCCGCCGGGATGATCGCACCGAGGGTCGGGATGACCGAGCCGACGGTCGCTCCCTTGCCCAGGTGGGCATCCGGCATCAGGGCGATGTGTGGGTAGACGAAGGGCATCGTGCTGGCCACCTCGGCCTGGGTGCGAGTCTTCGCCTCCAGGATCGAGGCCCAGTTGACGAGCCGCTTCGATATCTTCTCCATGGTTCTGCTTTCTCGTGAGGTGTGGACATACAAAAAGAGCCTCGGCCGCAGGTGCGGTCGAGGCTCGTGGTGCCGGAGCAGCTGGCTAGGTGGCCAGGTCTGGTTCCGGGTACGGGGCATCATCCGCAGGGCGCTTCTCGTCGAGCAAGGACGAGCTTCCGGGCACGCCGAATCGGGCGCTCAGGTTCGATGCGTAGGTCATTGTGAGCCTTCCCTTCGGTCGTCGCCCGCCTGTTGCGGATCGGTGCGAGTGAGGACACTACCGCATGTCGCCGCGAGCGGTGTGCCTCGTGCGCGCCAGAATGTGGGCATGAAGCGTCCCGCGGACCTCCTGTGCGCCGCCGTGCTGGTCGCGGGCCTGGCGGCCTGTGGCGACGAACCCGAACGCGAACCGCTGCCCTCAGGCATCGTGATGCACGTCGACCAGACTCGGCTCGAGCGCAAGACCCGCAATGTCTTCGTCCGGGTCGAGAACAACACCAAGAGCCCGCTGACCATCACGGGTTTCGTCCTCTCCTCCCCGCGGTTCGACCGCGTGACCTGGCAGGGCGACGAGTCGATGGAGCCCGGCCAGCAGGCCGACCTCGAGTTCACGATGCCTCCGGGGCGTTGCGGCGACGGCGTGGACGCCTCGGTACGACTGACGTACCGCACCGGCGACTCCGATGAACGCGAGTCGGTCGGCAGGGCCGACGATCCCTTCAAGGCGATAGGGCTGCTGCTGGACCGTGACTGCGCCAGGAAGACACTGGCCGAGGCCGCTGACCTCGAGGTCGGCACCCCGCAGGTCGAGGGCACGGGTCCCACGTCAGTGCTTCGGGTGCCGATCACGCTGACGCCGACGGGCAAACGCGACGACGTACGTTTCGGGGGTTTCGAGTCGACGCCGCTGTTCCGGCAGGCCGGCGACTCCCCCGTGGACGTCGATGAGCCGATCTCCTCCGAGCAGCCGACTCGGATCGTGATGTCGGTCGTGCCGGCCCGATGCGATCCGCACGCGCTGGCCGAGGACAAGGTCGGGCGACTGTTCGGCATGCGGGTCCTGGCTCCGGGGCTCCCGGACAACTCCTGGTTCTACCTGCCGCTCGACGGCGACCAGCAAAAGGCGTTCTACGCCTACTTCCGCGCGACCTGCGGGGTCTGACTCAGCGTGCGTGCGCCCGCAGCCACGCGTTGAGGTGCTTCTCGCCCTGACGCATGACGATGTGGTGACCCACGACGAACACCGGCCGCAGGATCCAGGCCGTCCAGCGCATCCATCGGCGGTCCGTCGCGACCCGCCAGTCGATGTCCATCGCGGAGGTCTCGGGGGTCAGCTCGACGAACGTGACCTCACCCCGCCCGCGCAGATCTCCCTCTGAGGTGAAGGCCAGGTGGTGCGGTCGCCGGGACTCCAGGTTGGCGAGCCGGAACGCCACGGCGTACCCCAGACCGCTGGCGGCGCGCAGGTCGAGGTTGTCGCCGTCATACGCCGTGACCTGCACGGATGGCCACCACGGCAGCGGATCGGGCGAGTCGAGCAGGGCCTCGAGCACGTCCCACAACGCCTCGCGGCCGCGTTCGACCCGCCAGCGTGAGAAGAGCTCGTAGTCCGAATTCATGCACTGTTCTCCGTGTCGCTACCGGGGCTCGAGTGACTCCCGGGATTGAATGGATCTGGCCCTACGCGGTATGAGTGCGTAGGGCCTTAACTCTGCCCTGGCTCCGCCGTCCGCCGGAGCCACCAGAGTCCCACGAGGGGCAGCACGAGCGGCACGAAGCCGTAGCCCTCCCCGAATCCCGACCACACCGTCTGGTCCGGGAACAGCGAGTCGTCGACCAGCGACAGCACCCCGGTCACCAGCACGCCGACGAGCTCGATGCTGATCGTCGCGAGGGCGAGGCGCCGCTGGCTGCGCGCCAGGGCGATCGTGGCCACGACGTAGACCAGTCCGGCGAACGCCGACATCGAGTAGGCGAACGGGGCATCGCCGGCCTTCGTCACCAGCTGGAAGATCGACCGCGCCGACGCCGCCAGCGCGAACACGGCGTAGACCGCCACGAGCACCCGCCCGAAGCCGTGGGACGTGTCAGACATACGCGTTCTTCCAGATGCCGAGCAGGCGTACGCACAGCACAGCGATCGTCAGCATCGCGACGACGACGACGCCGGTGCCCCACCGCGACTTCTCGGCGACGCCCCACAGCACCGCGGCGGGCGGGATCAGGACGATCGTGACGAGGTAGGACACGAACAGCGCGCCGTCGATGTCCCGGTCGGTCGAGCCGAGGGCGATCGAGCCGCCGACCAGCAGCGCGATCAGCAGGACCTCGAGCGCCGCGACGGCGTAGAACAGGGGGTTGCTGAACGGGAGCCGGCGCAGCGTGTGCCAGCCGGCGAACGCGCCGACGATGACGGCAGCCAGGGCGACGACGTACGCCACGAGGTCGGTCACGCGATGCCTTTGTTCGGGGCCTCCTCGTGCGAGGTGGCGGTCAGGATCTCCGTGACCGAGTCTTCCACGAAGCGTCTCCACGTCGACAAGCGGCGGAGCATGAAGTGGCCCGCACCCTCCAGCGGCTGCCACGACGCGCTCGCGGTCGTTCCGCGTGTGCGCTCGACGTACGCCCTGCTGGCGGCCGGCGACGTCCACCGGTCCGCCGTGCCGTGCAGGACGCGCAGGTGCCGGCCCGCGATCGCCCGGTCCGGCTCGCCGGGCGGCAGCCACGGCGCCAGCCCCACGATCCCGACCACCGCCGGGTCGTCGGCGGCCCGGCAGGCCACGCGGCCGCCCATCGAGTGGCCGACCAGCACGACCGGCACGCCGGGGTGCGCGGCGGTGAGCTGGCCGAGCGCCCAACGCGCATCGCGTACGGGCGCGGGGTCGGTCTGGGAGTTCCACCCCCGCTGGCGATACTGCAGCAGGCTCACCGAGAGCTCGTGCCTGCGCCCGAACCGGCGCAACGAGCGCGCCAGCAACGCCATCCGCCACCAGCTCGCGTGCTTGTTCTCGACCGGCTCGACGCTGCGCTCCTGGCCGCCGTGCAGGAGCAGGACGATCGCGCGTGGCGAGTCCGGCGTGCTGTAGCGGTCGAGTCGCGGCCCTGGCATGGGATCGATGCTGGCACGACCACCCAACCGGCGCACCGTGAGCGGGCTGCTTCAGGTCATGGACCGATCTGGTCGACATACCCACGTACGCCACCTCTAGGATCATGCCGTGGAGAACGCACGGGGGGTGCTCGGCGATGCGCTGGCGGTCATCATCAACGGGCTGCGGCTTGTGGTGCGGCATGCTCCCACCCTCCTGGTGATCTACCTCTTCGGCTCCACGATCCGCAACGGTGTGCTGTGGGCATCGGTCGAGGTCAGCGCCCACAACCCGACCATCGCAGGCTTCATGCTGCCCCTGGCGCCCCTGGCGACGCTGACAGCGATCATCCTGATGCTCCGGGTCGTCTCGACCTCGCTCACCTCAGCGTCGTTCGGCGCCGATGAGGGCCAGCAGACGGCCACGACGCCATGGCTCGGCCTCCTCGCGAGCACCCTCATCCCGTTCCTCACGGTGTACGCCGCCCAGGGCTACCTCAAGGAGGACATCCGGCTGTTCGTCAACGCGGCCTCGTACGACGAGATCTTCGGCAGCGCCGGTGGGTTCTACGGCGACTCGGCCGACACCGGTCGCACGATCATTGCCGACGGCGCCCTGATGGTCGGCATCGTGGTGGTGGCGCTGGTGCTGCGCTTCGCGATCGACAAGCTGGACCTGCCCGCGCGGCACACGACGTGGGGCCTGCTCGCGGCGTACGTCGAGGTGCTGTGGCTGTTCCTCATCGCGCGGCAGTTCACCAACTACCAGGATCGCGCGTGGACCTGGGTCGGTGACCGCCGGTTCGTGGCGTGGACCGAGGATCGCTGGGCGACCCTGACCGACGCCGTGGGGCCGATCGGCGACCCGCTGCGCTCGATCGCGCAGTGGGCGGGTGATGTCATCGGCGACGCCGACGGCATCGTCGTGATCCCGATCGCGTGGCTGACCGTCGGCGCCGTCGCCCTCGGCCGGCGCATCGACGTGCCGCGCCCGGCGAAGCCGGCCTCGCCGCTGCTCCGACCGGTCGCGCGCATCCCTGCTCCGGTGCGCCGGATCGGTGCCGAGGCGACCGCCGACCTGCGTGGACGATTCCGCGGTCTGGGTGACGGCCTCCGGCTCATCATCGTGGGTGGCCTGGTGCCGATGCTGCTGTTCTGCCTGGTGTTCATCGTCGCGAGCCAGTCGGGCGTGATGGTGGGCGAGGTGTGGCGGATCGTGGTCGGACCGCTCGACCGGGACACCGCCCTGGCGCTCTCGCCCTACCTCGACATCCTGGCCGACGCGGTCTACAGCCTGCTGCTGGTCGGGCTCCTGGGGGCCGCGATCGACCGGGTCGTACGCCGGCGGGACGAGCACCTGGCGGCTGAGGCGCCCAGCTCAGCCGCGTGACGCGGCGTCCTCGACCGGCAGCTCGGCGTACTTCGGTGGGAACCACCACACCCGCACGGCCCGGGGTTTTACGCCGACCGGCGTGACGACGTAGACGACGGTGTCGTACGCCGGGGGCCGCGGCGCCTCCCCTTCGGCGACCTTCGGCGCCGCTGTGCTCCCGACAGTCGCCTGAGGCCCGGGTGTCTCGTCCGGCACACACGTGTGGATCGGGGTGGAGCCGCGAGACTCGAACTGGCGCGGCTCAGCGTCGTAACGTGTGCCGTCGGCATCGACGATCGCGATCTTGCATCCGGACAGCGCCGTGTCGGGATCGGCCTCGAACCTCAGGCCGACCCGCCAGACCATGGCCCCGTCAGGCGCCGTGACCGGCTCCGGCTTGCCGAGGTGGCTCTGGATCGTGGTGACCGGTTCCACCGCCTTGAGCGCGATGCTCGCCTCGATGGGATAGGTCAGGTAACCGTCGTCGTACGCGTCCGAGAAGTGGACGACGCCCGATGCGTCCGCCTTGGTCCCGTCGTGCAGTCCCTTGGTCCACCAGTAGTCCTCGATCCGCGAGCTGCTCGCCAGCACAGCGGTGATCGCCGCGACCGGCAGCAGCAGCAGCGCCTTGCGGTTGCGTCGCGCCCAGGTGCTCATGACATGCCCGCCACTGCCGGGGCCGGTACGTCGAGCGGCTCCGCACGGTCTTTCCATTCCTTGACCTCACGCTCGGTGATGTCGAGGTCTGCCACCGCCATGTCGTCGAAGCGCGGGTCGATCGCGCTCGGCCCGAGAGCAAGTTGCGCACCCGCCAAGGCGCTCGGGGCGGCCTCGACCAGCGCCGTGCAGTGCGTCGTGATGCCCACCGGCGGCCGAGGGCAGGTGATGACGCTCCGCACACCGAACAGGCTCACGGTCGTGACCCTCTCGTCCGCATCGCGCAGCTCTCCGTACGTGATGGTGGTCTCCGGCACGCTCGGCGTGAAGTCGAACCTGACCACGAGGACGAGACCCGGTGAGACGACGCGATCACCTTGCGCCGGCTTCACCGAGCGCGCACCGTCCACCCCGGTCACCGTGAGCGACCCCGTACGGAGCTGGACGGTCTGGCCGATCGCGATCTCGCGCTCGAAGGCACGACCGGCGCGCTGGTGCGACGGCAGGTGCTCGACCAGCACCTGTCCCAGCGACAACGCGGCGATCACGAGTGCGCCTGTGCCGAGCTGCGCCCGGCGTGGGACCGGCCACCTCACGATGTCGCCTTGGCCTCGGTCACGGGCACGGTGCCGACGGCGTCGATCGTCTCGTCGAACCAGTTCATCTGGTCGTCGAGCGAGCTCTGCCGCCACGTGTGCGCGCGTGACGCCACGCTGAGCTCGGTCGGCACTGGTTCGCTCCCGTTCTGCTCCCAGACGTACGCGAGCTCGTACGTCAGCCCCGGCGGCAACGCCGACATCCGGGTGCCGTCCGCGAGCACATGGACCGCCGGCTTCGCCTTCTCGCTCGCCACGATCTTGTCGCCGTCCATGGCTTTGTAGACCCCGGCGACGTTCTGAAGCGCGACGGCCTGCTGGAGGATCGACAGGTCGACCGAGCGATCGGCGTCGGTGCGAACCGTGACGATCACGATGAGGTAACGCCCGCGCTCGGTCTTGCCGATCTCGCCCAGGTCGGACGTCCAACGGGCGCGTTCGACCGTCAGCGTGAACGGTGCCGCCTCGTGGGGGCTCCCGACGACGAGCGGCTCGGCGGCCTCGACCGGGGCGTCGCGCAGCCCGCCGAAGAGACCGGAGACCAGCAGCACGACCGCGCCGGCCATGAGGATCATCTGACGAATGCTGCGGGCCTGCCACCATGACGACACATGCTGTCGCCATCCCTCCCCTGACATGAGGATGATCGTAAAGCACGCCCTGTCACGACCACGCAGCGATCCGACGATGACAGCGTCGGTGTCATAATGTGCGGCATGCCCGCGCCCCTGGTCCTGATCTCCGCCGCGATGGCGGTGCCCTCCGCGTACTACCGCCCATTGGTCGCCGAGTTCGAGCAACGAGGCTGGCAGGCCAGGGCACTCCCGACCCGCGGCTTCGAACGAGACGAACCGATCGCCTCGCGGTCCCACGACTGGAGCTACGCCGACGAGATGGCGGGGATCGCCGACGAGGTCGCCAAGGCCCGCGCCGACCAACCCGATCGGCCCGTCATCCTGCTGGGCCACAGCCTCGGCTCCCAGATCGGCGCCGGCCACGAGCTGCATCACCCGCCGAGCGACGGGTTCGTGACCGTCGGTGCGTCGGTGCCCCACTTCCGGTCGTACCCCAAGGGCGGGCTGCCGGTGCTGTTCATGGGAGTGAGTGTGCCGGTCGTGACACGCGCGCTCGGCTACCTGCCCAAGCCGTTCTTCGGCGCCCCGGGCGCGCGTACGTTGATGCGCGAGTGGGCTCGATTCGTACGAACCGGCAGGCCCCCGTTCGACGTGCCCCGCCGCATCGCGACCCCGTCACTCGTGGTGCAGCTGCAGGGCGACACGTACGCCGTCTCGAGGGCCAACAAGGCGTTCGTCGAGGCGTTCCTCGACCCCGATCGCACGACCCGCTGGGTGTACGCGAAGGACGCCGTGCCCGAGGGCGGCACGAACCACCACGTCATGTGGGTCAAGACTCCCGGCCCCGTCGTCGACCAGATCATCCACTGGTTCACCACCCTCCGCTGAGGATGGGGGTACCCCCGCGAGCTCCGCGAGCAGGGGGCGGGTTACGCCCCCCTGACGAGAGGGTTGTGGGCCAGCGGCGAGAGGGATAGCGCTGCAAGAGCGCGCGGAAACCCTCTCCTCACCGGTCCACAACCCTCTCCTCAGCGTTGTTCGGCGAAGGCTTCGATCGGGGGGCAGGAACAGGCCAGGTTGCGGTCGCCGTACGCCTGGTCGATCCGGCCGACTGGCGGCCAGTACTTGTCATCCACGGATCCGGCCGGGAACGCACCGGTCTCGATCGAGTAGGCGTGCTTCCAGTCGAGCAGATCCCGCATGGTGTGCGGCGCGTGGGCAAGCGGGTTGTCATCATCCGGGTACTCCCCCGCGATCACGGCGTCGATCTCCGCACGAATCGCCAGCATCGCGTCGCAGAAGCGATCGAGCTCGGCGAGGTCCTCGGACTCGGTCGGCTCGACCATCAGCGTGCCCGGCACCGGGAAGCTCATCGTCGGCGCATGGAATCCGTAGTCGATGAGCCGCTTCGCGACATCGTCGATGCTGAGCCCTGACGCCTTCGTGAGGGGTCGCAGGTCCAGGATGCACTCGTGGGCCACCAGGTCGTTGTCGCCCGTGTAGAGCACCGGGAACGCGCTCTCGAGGCGCTTGGCGATGTAGTTGGCCGACAGCACCGCGACCGAGGTCGCGTCGGTCAGGCCCTCGGCGCCCATCATCGCGATGTACGCGTACGGGATCGGCAGGATGCCGGCAGATCCGTACGGGGCGGCGCTGATCGCACCGACTCCCTCACGCTTGCTCTCCACCGGGTGCAGCGGGTGCGTGGGGAGGAACGGTACGAGGTGCTCCGCCACGGCGACCGGGCCGACTCCGGGTCCGCCACCGCCGTGCGGGATGCAGAACGTCTTGTGCAGGTTGAGGTGCGAGACGTCGCCGCCGAACTGGCCCGGTGCGGCGTGCCCCAGCAGTGCGTTGAGGTTGGCGCCGTCGACGTACACCTGGCCGCCGTGGCTGTGCACGATCTCGCACAGCTCGGTGATGCCGTGCTCGTAGACGCCGTGCGTCGAGGGGTACGTCACCATGATCGCGGCGAGGTCCTCAGAGTGCTCGTCGCACTGGGCTTGCAGGTCCGCCAGGTCGATCTCGCCCTGGTCGGTCGACTTCACGATGACGACGCGCATACCGGCCATGACCGCCGACGCGGCGTTGGTGCCGTGCGCCGACGCGGGGATCAGGCATACGTCGCGGTGCTCGTCACCGCGGCTGAGGTGGTAGGCCCGAATGGCCAGCAGCCCGGCGAACTCACCCTGCGAGCCGGCATTGGGCTGGATCGACACGGCGGCATAGCCGGTGACCTCGGCGAGCCACGACTCCAGCGTCTCGACCAGCTCGATCATCCCGGCGGCGTCCTCCGCCGGCACGAACGGGTGAAGGTCGGCGAAGCCCGGCCAGCTGATCGGCTCCATCTCGGCCGTCGCGTTGAGCTTCATGGTGCACGAGCCGAGCGGGATCATGCCGCGGTCGAGGGCGTAGTCGCGGTCGCTGAGCTTGCGCAGGTAGCGCAACATCTGCGTCTCGCTGTGGTGCTCGTGGAACACCGGGTGGGTGAGGATCTCGTCCGTGCGCAGCAGCGACCCCGGCAACGACTCGGGCGCCTCCGCGGCGCCGGCCACGCCGAACGCGTTCCACACCGCGTCGAGGTGGGCATGTGTCGTCGTCTCGTTGGTCGTCACGCCGACGTGGTCGGCGTCGACGAGCCGCAGGTGCACGCCGGCCTCCCGGGCCTTGGCCACGATGCCGGCCGCATCGCCCGGCACGTGGGCGACAACGGTGTCGAAGAAGCCTCCCTCAGCGACGTCGACTCCCCCGCCACGCAGGCCGGCAGCGAGCAGCCGGGCCTTCTCGTTGACCTGCTGCGCGATCTTCCGCAGGCCGTCGGGCCCGTGGTAGACCGCGTACATCGACGCGGCGACGGCCAGCAGCACCTGGGCCGTGCAGATGTTGGATGTCGCCTTCTCGCGACGGATGTGCTGCTCACGGGTCTGCAGGGCCAGCCGGTATGCCGGACGCCCCGCGCTGTCGACGGAGACACCGACCAGGCGGCCGGGAAGGTGACGCTCCAGGCCAGCGCGGACGGCCATGAACCCCGCGTGCGGTCCGCCATAGAACATCGGCACGCCGAACCGCTGGCTCGAGCCGACGACGACGTCGGCGCCCATCGAGCCCGGCGAGGCGAGGAGCACGAGCGCCAACGGGTCGGCGACGACCACGGCCAGTCCACCCGACGCGTGTGCGGCGTCGATGGCCGGCCTCGGGTCAACGATCTGCCCGTCGGTCCGCGGGTAGGCGATGATCGTGCCGGCCGCCTCGATGTCAGGCACCCCATCGGCGAGGTCGGCCTCGACGAGCTCGATGCCCAGCGCCTTGGCGCGGGTGTGCGTCACCGCGAGGGTCTGCGGGAGCAGGCCCGCGTCGATGATGATCGGGAGCGCGGACTTGCCCTTGGTCGCGCGCCGGATCAGCGTCATGGACTCGGCCACCGCGGTGCCCTCGTCGAGCAGCGAGGAGTTGGCCGTGGTCAACCCGGTCAGGTCGGCGATCACGGTCTGGAAGTTGATCAGCGCCTCGAGGCGGCCTTGCGAGATCTCGGGCTGGTAGGGCGTGTACGCCGTGTACCAGGACGGATCCTCCAGCACGTTGCGACGGATCACGGCCGGCGTCACGGTCGGGTGATAGCCCAGGCCGATCATCGCCACAGCGGGATTGTTGCGCTCGGCGAGGGCGCGCAGGGTTGCGAGTGCCTCGGGCTCGGTCTGCGCCGGCGGCAGGTTGAGAGCCTCGGCGCTGCGGATGCCCGATGGGACCGCGGCAGCCATCAGTGCGTCGAGGGAGTCGTAGCCGACCCGGCGGACCATGGTGTCCTGGTCAGACCTGCTGGGGCCGATGTGACGGTCGGCGAAATCATGTGACACGAGCGAACTCCAAGGGTAGAGGCGTCGAAACGGCCCCTCCCCTTCTGTCACGCTCCCGTGCGGGCAGAGTGCTCCAGAATTGCCTCGGTCGCGTGGTCCTTGGTGCCTGAGAGGTTCCGGGGAGGAATTGCCCCTTCGGCGCCGCCTGGGCGAACTCTCCCACGCGCGGTTGACAGCACCGTCAGTCTAGCAAGGCACAACGGCCCGACTCCCACATGGTGGAACTCGGCGCGTCTGCGACCGTCAGGACGACAGGCGCGCGCGGCGCCGGGCGGCGAGCTCGTCGTCGGCCAGGCTGATCTCGACCGCGCGCTCGCTCGGGAGCTCATGGAGCGAGCCCTCGATCTCCTTCCACACACCACCGATCGCGATGCCGAACACGCCCTGGCCACCCTGCAGGAGGTCGATGACCTCGTCGGCCGAACGGCACTCGTAGACGCTCGCGCCGTCGCTCATGAGCGTGACCTGGGTCAGGTCGTCGGTGCCGCGGACGCGGAGGTGGTCGATAGCGATGCGGATCTGCTGCAACGAGACGCCCGCGTCGAGCAGACGCTTGATGATCTTGAGAAGCAGGATGTCCTTGAACGAGTAGAGACGCTGCGTGCCCGAGCCGGTCGCCGAGCGTACGGTCGGCTCGACCAGTCCGGTCCGCGCCCAGTAGTCGAGCTGGCGGTAGGTGATCCCGGCGGCGCTGCACGCAGTGGGGCCGCGGAATCCGGCGTCCTCCGGGAGCGGGGAGACATCATCGGTGAACAGCAGGCCCTGGTCGTTGGCCTCCGCCACGGCCTCCGTGGTGGCTGTGACGTCGTCGTCGCGTGACTCGATCATCCGAAATGCCTTCCAATGCTGTGTATTGGGGAAGACTACCTCCACGGAACTACATCCGTGTACCTTCAGTAGTTCTCTCAAGGTAAGGGTGAGAGTTTGCCAAAGCAACGACCGAGCGTAAACCCCGGCGTGTCGCCGTAGGGACCACTACCCTCAAGTCTCAAGTAAGACTCGAGACTCACTCCTCGGGCGGGGGCTTCTCGAAGTCCTCAGGGCTGATCTCGTCGAGAAACTCGCGGAACTTCTCGATCTCCTCGTCCTCGTCCGTCGTCGCGAGGATGCCGGCCTCGTCGAGCACGTCCTCGGCGCACAGGATCCGCGCCCCCGACCGCAGCGCCAGGGCGATGGAGTCGGACGGACGAGCCTCGACCTCGGCCCCGGAAGCGAAGATCAGTGTCGCGTAGAAGATGCCGTCTCGCACGTCGATGATCTGCACCTCGTTGAGCTCGTCGGCCAGCGCCTCGACGATGCGCTGCATCAGCTCATGCGTCAAGGGGCGAGCCGTCACGGTGCCCTGCTGGGCGTACGCGATGGCGGATGCCTCGACCGCGCCGATCCAGATCGGCAGGTACCTGCCACCGTCGAGCTCCCTCAGCAGGACCAGCGGCTGGTTGGTCGGCATCTCGACCCGCACCCCGACGACCTCGACCTCGCGCATGGTCTAGCCGCGCAATCGGCTTCTGACAAGAACGCTCTGCAGGCGAACGGACAGCGCGGCCAGGGCGGACACCGTCTGCTCGCTGGCCTCCTTGTCGAGCTGGCGGGCCCGCGGCGTCACGACCTGCTCGAACAGGGCGACCTCTCGGTCGGCAGCGGCACGGAAGATGCGGAGGTGACGGGGCTCGATGCCGAGCTCGACGAACTCTCCGACGAGCGCCGCAACCTGCAGCGCCTCGCCGTCGTAGTAGGTCTGCGCGGGCCGGCGCACGATCAGGCCGAACTCCTCGATCGCGTCGAGCGTGTCGGAGTCGATGCCGGCAGACTCGAGCAGCTCGTCGCGCGAGAGCCGCAGGTGGCTCCTGGGCTCGGCGAACGTCTCGGCGGTCGGCAGGCCGTCGGTCGCCAGGCTCAGCCGGGGCACCCGGGTCGTGGCACCGAGCTCGGTGTCGGGGACGACTCCACGATCCATGTCGTCGAGCACCTGGCGGATGTGGCCGAGCGGCCAGAACTTGTCGCGCTGCTGGCGCAGGATGAACCGCAGGCGCTCGACATCGCGGAACGAGAACTTGCGGTAGCCAGAGGACGTACGCTCAGGCTCCAGCAGGCCCTCGGACTCGAGGTAGCGGATCTTGGTGATCGTGAGGTCCGGGAACTCCGGCAGCAATTCATCGAGCACCTTGCCGATGCCGAGCCTCGAGAGCTCCGGCAGCGGCTCGGTCACGCTTCGCCCTTCAGGGCTCCGGCGAAGTAGATCAGGCGGTACTTGCCGATCTGCACTTCATCGCCGCCCGACAGCGTCACTTCGCTGTCGATGCGGTCACGGTTGACGTAGCTGCCGTTGAGGCTGCCGAGGTCGGCGATCGCGTAGCCCGCCTCGCTGCGGGTGAAGGTCGCGTGGCGTCGCGAGACGCTGATGTCGTCGAGGAAGATGTCGCTGTCCGGATGCCGTCCGACTGTCACGACATCGCTGTCGAGCAGGAAGCGCGCGCCCGAGTCGGGGCCACGCTGCACCAACAGCATCGCGCTGCCGGCCGGGAGGTTCTCGACCGCCGAGACGTCGGACGCGGTCATCTCCTCGGTGTCGGCATCGAGCATCGGGATGTGCGTCGTGTCATCACTCGGAGGCAACGGTCCGGCGGTTCCGTCGGGCTCGTGGTCCGGCGTTGACATCGGGTTCACTCCTGGAGGTCGGGGTCTTGAGTGCGGGTTGAGACTTCATCTCCAACTTAGCACCCCGCGGTCACATGACACGCGGAGATCGCGCGTACGTTCAGTCGGACACGAGCGCCGAGTAGGCCTCGGCCTCGAGCAGCGACGCGGACGGGTCCTCGTCGGCCGTACGCACCTTGATCAGCCAGCCCTCGCCGTAGGGATCCGAGTTGATGACCTCGGGCCCGCCGTCGAGGGCGTCGTTGCGGGACACGACCTCGCCGGAGAGCGGGGAGAAGATGTCCGACACCGACTTGGTCGACTCGAGCTCACCGATGACGGCGCCGGCGTCGACCCGGTCGCCCACGGCCGGCAGCTCGACGTAGACGATGTCGCCCAGCTGGTCCTGGGCGAAGTCGGTGATGCCGATCGTGGCGATGTCCTCGTCAAGGCGCACCCACTCGTGCTCTTCGCTGTAATAGAGGTCCTCAGGGATCACCGCGTGCTCCTAGCCAGGTCAGGAAGATGGACGAGCGTACTCAGGGCTCTTGATGTCGGCGAGCGCCGTGATCGTGACCTTGTCCTTCTCGGTAACGATCGCCGTGCCACCTCGTGTCGAGATCCGGTCTATGAGTCCGCCGGGAAAGCGTACCGCCCCGGCGAGCGTCGAGGAGTCGCCTATCGCCTCGATGCGGTAGGGCCGCTTGATCTCGCGTCCGTCAACACGGATCTCGTCGTCGTCGTCGAGGAAGTACGACTGCGCGATGACGCGGGCGACGCCATTGATGGCGATTGCCTCCGCGCCGGCGTCACGCAGCGACTCGATCGCGTCGAGGAGCTGCGACGCGTCGACGTCCTTGTTCGGATCGTTGACCACCACCTCGACGCCGGGGCCTGTGGCCCCTGAGGTCCCGGCCAGGATGGCGAGCTGCTCGGCGCGCAGCTTGGCCTGCTTCTCGGCCTGCTCGGAGCGCTGGGTGCGGTCGAGCAGGCCGTTGCGGGTCGCGGTCAGTTCCTCGGTCTGCGTGCTGAGGCGCTCGTTGGCAGCATCCAGCGACTTCAGCAGCTCCACCAGGTCGTCGCCGCGCACGCCGGAGTAGTCATCGGTGTCGTCGTCACGGATCTGCACCGTCATGGAGAAGGCGAGGCCACCGATCAGGACCGCGACGACCAGTTGCGAGACGGTCGGTCGCAGGAGCGACTTCCAGCGTTTGTCAGGCATGGAAGATCCTCCGGCGAATCGCGGCCGCGTTGGCGAAGATGCGGATGCCGAGCACCACGACGACTCCGGTCGAGAGCTGCGAGCCCACGCCGAGCTGGTCGCCGAGATA
>NZ_JAKFCB010000121.1:0-8514 GCF_036676885.1 Aeromicrobium sp. | reverse complement strand
GCCGACATCGTGCTGCTGCTCAACCGCCCCGACGCGCACGGCGCCGGCGAGTCCGAGCGACCCGGCGAGGCCGACATCATCATCGCCAAGAACCGTTCGGGTCCGGTCAACAAGGTCGCCGTCAGCTTCCAGGGCCACTACTCGCGCTTCACCCCCATGGCCCGCGACGCCGAACCCCCCGGTGCCGCCGCCGGCGACTTCTTCGGCTGAGCGAGTGAGCGCGGCGAACGTACGCGAAACCAGGTTGCCCTTCGCTCGCAGCGCTTCGGCCCTAGCCGAGACTCACCGCTGTCGGCTGCAGCACGTGTGACAGCTTCTCGGGGTTGCGTACGGCGTAGAGGCCGCTGACCAGGCCGTTCTCGACGCGCACCGCCATGACGGTGTCGAGCTCGCCGTCGAGCCGGAGGATCAGCGCCGGCGAGCCGTTGATCTGGGCCGGTTCGAATGACAGCGCGCTGCCGGCCCGCGCCAGGCCCACCGACAGCAACCGGGCGACCTTGTCGGCGCCCACGATCGGACGCGGCACGGCCTGCTTGACCCCACCGCCGTCGCTCAACGCGACGACGTCCGGGGCGAGGATGTCGAGGAGACCCTGCATGTCGCCCGTCTGGACCGCCCGCTGGAACGCCTGGAGCGCATCCCGGGTCTCGGCCGCCGAGACGACGTCACGCGGGCGGCGGGCGGCGACGTGTGCCCGTGCCCGATGGGCGATCTGGCGCACGGCGGCGGGAGACTTGTCGACCGCCTCCGCGATCTCGTCGTATCCCAGGTCGAACACCTCGCGCAGCACGAACACGGCCCGCTCGGTCGGGCCGAGCGTCTCGAGCACCAGCAGCATCGCCATCGAGAGGCTGTCGGCGAGCTCGACGTCGTCGGCCACGTCCGGCGCGGTCAGCAGCGGCTCGGGCAGCCACGGCCCGACGTACGACTCCCGGCGCCGGCCGAGCGTGCGCAGGCGGGTGAGTGCCTGCCGGGTCGTGATCCGCACCAGGTACGCCCGACGGTTCTGCACCGTGTCGAGGTCGACGGTCGCCCAGCGCAGCCAGGTCTCCTGCAGGACGTCCTCCGCGTCGGCGGCCGAGCCGAGCATCTCGTAGGCGACCGTGAAGAGCAGGTTGCGATGAGTGACGAACTCCGCGGTGGCGGGATCCGGTCGGGCGTCCTCAGGCATGGGTGGCTCCTCTTCTCTCGGCTCGAGCGGTGTCACCACAAGACGCCGGGACCAGCCATTCTGTGACATCCCCTGCCGGTGATCGGCGTCACTGACCCGAGATGTCACAGGAATCGGGACGCCGGCGTCTCATGGTCGACCCCGCAAGGGCGGGGGTTCACCACCACAGGAGGACGAGATGACCACCAGAATTCCGCAGGCCGAGATCACCGGTGTCTACGGCGCCTTGATGAAGAAGATGAGCAAGCGGGTGCTCGGCGAGGTGCCCGAAGCGCTCGGCGTGATGTGGCATCACCGGCCGCTGCTCAAGGCGAGCTTCGGGTTCTCCCACAAGGTGAGCAAGTTCGACGAGTGCGACAAGGACCTGAAGTCGTACGCCCACATGGCCGTGGCGTCGCTCATCGGCTGCTCGTGGTGCCTCGACTTCGGCTACTTCGAGGCGCACAACGCGGGACTGGACCTCACCAAGGCCCGCGAGATTCCCCGGTGGCGGGAGTCGGACGCCTTCACGCCACTGGAGCGCGAGGTCCTCGAGTACGCCGAGGCGATGTCGGTGACACCGCCGACCGTCACCGACGAGATGTCCGCCGGGTTGCTCGAGCAGCTCGGGGCGCCGGCCCTGCTCGAGCTCACGATGTTCATCGCGATGGCGAACCAGGCCGCGCGCGGCAACGTCGCCCTCGGCATCGAGGCCCAGGGGTTCGCGGCGACGTGCGGTCTGCGTCCCATGGCCGAGCGCCCGACCGGCGACCTCTCGGTCACTGGTACGTGATCAGGGCGGGGTGCGGCCTGACCCGGCGCCACGTCTCCTGGACCGTCAGCATGTGCGGGTCCTCGTCGACGAAGTTCTTCCAGCCCCAGTGCACGCCGTCAGGCGCGTTCCGGCGGAGGCCCCGCCACGTCTCCTGCTTGGCGCCCTGGGCGCCCGAGCCGTCGACGTGGATCACGGTCGCGAGCTCGGCGTGACGCGTGTCCAGGCGTCCCCGGTTCTTGATCATCGAGAGCGAGAACTGGTGCAGGACGAAGATCTTCTGCGGCAGCTCCTTGCGACGGGTGAGCTGGGCCAGCCAGTCGCCGACGCGATTGATCTCGGCCACCTTGACCGAGCCGATCTGGCGCAGGTGCTTCTGCTTCTTCTTGAGTCGCCATTCCGGATCGAGCGCCAGGCCGACGTGCGGCCGCTCGAGCAGTGAGCGGTAGCGCTTGGCCTGGGTGAGGAAGTCGGTGCGCCCCGGCTGCAGGTCGAGGATCACGTAGACCCCGGCCTTCTCGGCGGCGTCGACCAGCGGGGTGAGCCTCTTGACCGACGCCTCCTGCGAGTAGTCCTTGTCCTTGCCCGGCCCACCCGATGCGACCGTCGCGATGATCTCGAACGTCGGGACGAACTCGGCCTCGCTGACCCGGCGGTACTTGCGGGCGAGCCGTTCGACCCGCTGGATCGAGGCCTTGACGCCCTGCTCGCCCAGCACCCCGAGCGACGGCGTGCCGGGGTGGCCGTACATCGCGGTGTAGTGCTTGCCCGGCAGGGCGAGGTAGCCGCCGGACGGCTGGAGGACGCGCTTGCGGACGACCGCCAGCTCGTACGCGAAGCTGCGCACGAATGGTGTGCCGAGTGCGATGACGGGTGTCTTCGGCCGGGCCGCGAGGATCTTGGCCGCCGCGGGCGTACGACGGGGGTCCGCGGTGGGGATCTGGAGGACCTCGGCGCCGGCATTGCGGGCCGTGGCGACCGCGGCGGCGTTGGCGGCACGTGAGCGGGTCACCACGATCGCATCGACACGTCGTTTGTTGCGGACGGCCGTGGTGCCGCGCAGCGCCGCGACCGCGTTGGCGGCGCGGGTTCGATGGACCGGGACAGCCTGGGCGCCGTCGACCTCGCGCGTCCGGCCGAACGTCAGGACCCGCCGGGCGCCGAGCCGCTCGAGCTCCGCGGTCGCCGTGGCGTCGTCGATCAGCACCGGGACACCCAGGCTCGTGGCCGAGGCGATGGCGATCTTCTGGGCCTGACCGTCGCGGGCGTCGGCCAGCACCGCGACCGGTGACGTGTCGAACAGCCGTCGCGAGACGCCGACGGCGGAGTGGGCCGGGGTCGACGACCGGATGATGTCGAGCGACTTGGCCGGCCGGTGGATCTGCGTCGGCGAAGACTCACCCGTCCGCACGGGACCGCGGTCCTCCGAGTACGCCAGCACGCCCGCGACCAGCGCCACGAGGATGACGCTGCTGACGACGACGTACGGGTTGAGCCTGACGGATACGCTCATGCCCGTGACCCTACTGACCACCCTGGCAACCGAGACGGCCAACGCCCCCGACTCCGGGCTGGCCGGGTGGACCGTCAACCTGATGGACGAGCTGGGTCTCTTCGGCGCGGCGCTGGCGGTCTCGCTGGACAACTTCTTCCCGCCGATTCCCAGCGAGATCATCCTGCCGCTGGCCGGTTTCGCGGCGAGCCAGGGCACGTTCTCGCTGGCCGGGGCCCTGATCGCGACGACGGTCGGCTCGGTGTTCGGTGCGTGCGTCCTCTACTGGCTCGGGGCGATCTTCGGCCGGGAGCGGGCCGCATGGATGTTCGAGAAGACGCCGTTGCTCAAGGTCAGCGACCTCGAACGTACGGAGGCGTGGTTCGCCAAGCACGGCGGCAAGGCGGTGTTCTTCGGCCGGATGGTGCCGATCTTCCGAAGCCTGATCTCGATCCCGGCCGGGGTCGAGCGGATGAGCTTCACGGCGTTCTTCCTGCTGACGACGGCCGGCAGCGCGATCTGGAACTCGATCTTCGTCATCGCCGGCTACCGCCTCGGCGAGAACTGGGATGCCGTCGAGCCGTACGCCTCG
The DNA here is from genome assembly GCF_036676885.1 of Aeromicrobium sp. Taxonomy (GTDB): domain Bacteria; phylum Actinomycetota; class Actinomycetes; order Propionibacteriales; family Nocardioidaceae; genus Aeromicrobium. Next base: position 4,508 of record NZ_JAKFCB010000121.1, on the reverse strand, counting down.
CTGTTCCAGAAGCTCGTGATCGGCGCGGTCCTGGTCGTCGTCATCGGGTTCGTGTTCATCCGGGTGCGGGAGATCCGCGCTCGGGCCTGAGCGCGGGCTGGTCCACCGTCCTACGCTGGGCAGCATGAGCGAGCGCAGCGAGCGAAACAACAAGAGAGTCATGCCGACGCCCACATATCGTGGGTTTGTCATGGGGGTGACGGCATGAGCGAATCACGCGAGAAGGAAGTCGTCGCCGCGGTCCACCCGCAGCTGTTCATCGGTGGCCACTGGCGCGATGCCGAGGGTGGCAGGACGTTCGCCGTCGAGGACCCGTCGACCGGGCGGACGCTCGTCGAGGTGGCCGATGCGAGCGTCGCCGACGGCAAGGCAGCACTCGACGCGGCCGTCGCCGCACAGGCCGACTGGGCCGCGACCCCGCCACGCGATCGGGGCGAGATCCTGCGCAAGGCATTCGAGATCATCACCGAGCGCGCCGACGAGCTCGCCCTCCTGATGACCCTCGAGATGGGCAAGCCCATCAAGGAGGCCAAGGCGGAGATCGCGTACGGCTCGGAGTTCTTCCGGTGGTTCTCCGAGGAGGCCGTACGCATCGCGGGCCGCTACTCCGTGGCACCCAACGGGGCGACCCGGCTGCTGACGCTCAAGCAGCCGGTCGGCCCATGCCTCATGATCACGCCGTGGAACTTCCCGCTGGCCATGGGCACCCGCAAGATCGGTCCCGCGATCGCCGCCGGCTGCACCATGGTGGTCAAGCCGGCCGCGCTCACGCCGCTGTCGATGCTGCGCCTCGGCGACATCCTGACCGAGGCCGGACTGCCTGAGGGCGTCCTCAACATCGTGACGACCAGGAGCACCGGCGAGGTCATGGAGCCGCTGATCCGTGACCCGCGCCTGCGCAAGCTCACGTTCACCGGCTCGACCGAGGTCGGCCGCACCCTCGTCGAGCAGAGCGCCGAGGGCCTGCTGCGCGTGTCGATGGAGCTCGGCGGCAATGCGCCGTTCCTGGTGTTCGAGGACGCCGACATCGACAAGGCGGTCGACGGCGCGATGCTCGCCAAGATGCGCAACATCGGCGAGGCGTGCACGGCCGCCAACCGGTTCATCGTGCACGAGTCCGTCGCCGAGGAGTTCGGCAGCAAGCTCACGGAGAAGATGCAGGCGCTGGCGGTCGGCCGCGGCACCGAGGACGGCATCGACGTCGGCCCGCTCGTCGAGGCCAAGCAGCGCGACAAGGTCGCCGAGCTCGTCGACGACGCGGTCGGCAAGGGCGCGACGGTCCTCACCGGCGGCTCGGCACCGGAGGGCGAGGGCTACTACTACACGCCCACCGTGCTGTCGGACGTACCGCTCGGGGCGCGGCTCGCGAAGGAGGAGATCTTCGGCCCGGTCGCTCCGATCTTCACGTTCACGGAGGAGGCCGACGCGCTCCGCATGGCCAACGACACCGAGTTCGGCCTCGTCGCGTACGCGTTCACGTCCGACTTCTCGCGGGCCGTCCGGGTCTACGAGGGGCTCGAGACCGGGATGGTCGGGCTCAACCAGGGCATCGTCTCCAACCCTGCGGCGCCGTTCGGCGGCGTCAAGGCGTCGGGCTTCGGGCGCGAGGGCGGCGCCGAGGGCATCGAGGAGTACCTCGAGACCAAGTACGTCGGCATCGCGCTGTGATCCTGCGCGCGGTGGCGATCACCGTGGCCGCCGGGTTGTCCGTGGCGGCGTGTGGTGGGGACGACGACACGAAGGCCGCCGACCCGACTCCGACCGCCTCGCCGACGACGCAGGCGACGGTCGATCCGAAGGAGCCGGCGTGCTCCTTCCTGACCGCGGCGGAACGCAAGAAGCTCGTGGGCTCGGCCATCGACCAGGTCGTGGCGACCAGCGGCACCCCCGACAGCAGCCAGTGCCGGTGGCAGGCCAGCTCCGCCTTGATCCAGGTCACGACGGTGCCCGCGCCGGCCTGGGCCAAGAGCCTGCCGAGCGTTGTCGCCGAGCTCGAGAAGTCCGGGGACATCAGGACGAGCGCGGACAAGAAGGAGCTCGCCCGGGCCAAGAAGCTCGTGGCGGGCGCCGACTCGTTCTCCGGCCAGCAGGCCTGCGACGCGTTCACGACACTCGCCGAGATCGGCGGCGCGAAGAAGGGCGCCACGACCACGATCACGCTCGTGCCGATCAGCAAGGCGGAGTCCGGGATCTCGGCCCAGACGTGCACGTCCGGACAGCTGACGTCGTTGATCTACTCCGTGCCGGGTCTGGAGCGGAGCAAGCAGGTCGACGGCGCCGTCACGACGGCGCTGGCAGCCGCCCAACGGCGGGCCCTCGCGATCCGCTGACGGAGCTGACGGGCGCGGATCGGGTCCGGATCTGACTGGTTCTCACGGTTGCTAGTCTGCTGCTGACAGTGTGACGCCTTGGGGGGCATCGTGACGACGGTCCAGATCGACATCGCAAAGCTGAAGTCTGCCTTGACGGCGCTGACGGACCTTGCCGACTCGATTGACAGCGAGCGCGCGCGGGCCATGACCGGCACGCCGGTCGGATTGCCGACGCTCACCGACGGGGAGCTGGGCAAGAAGTCGCGGTGGCTGCGCGACCAGGAGCCCGAGCTGCAGGTGCGTCACGACCTCGCGGTGCTGCTCGACACCGGCGACACCGGCCATGCGAGCTACGACGTCGCGCTCGACTCGCTCGACATGGCCAAGAACCTGCTGGGCCAGGAGCTCGGCGAGGCGCTCAGCGAGGTCGACCACGAGACCAGCGAGGAGGACATCGACAAGCTCAACGAGATCCTCGCGGCTCAGCAGGACGATCCCGAGGTCATGAGCGAGACGTTCAAGACGCTCGGGCCCGATGGCACCGTCGGCGTGCTCGGCACCATCACGGCGACCATGAGCATGGGGTCGGGTGACATCGAGAAGCTGCGTGACCTCGCCGAGAACATGCGCACAGGCCTGGCGACCGCCTCCAACTCCGAGTCCTGGCAGAACCGGCCGAACCCCTACGGCTCGAGCCTGACCTACGCGCAGATGTTCGCCGACGACATGGTCCGCTACTCCACCGCGCCGATGCTCACGGACGAGGAGCAGGAGGCCTTCCAGGAGAAATACCCCAACGCCCAGGGCATGCACGGCGCGTCGATCCTGACGTTCCTGATGCAGGAGAAGGGCTATTCCGACGACTTCCTGGTGAGCGCCGCCTCGACCCTCGACCAGTTCGAGCAGCAGATGCACGACGGCGACATGGGCGACGCGACGTACTGGTACGCCCACAACGGCTACAGCCCGCTCGTCGAGAAGGACGAGCTGGGATACGACGACCCGATGGCCGCGATCATGCAGAACTTCGCCGACAACCCGTCGGCCGGCCTCAGGTTCTTCGACAGCGAGGACCGCCAGGAGTTCTACTTCAACGACCGCGACTGGTCGGAGGACGGCTTCAAGAGCATCTCGATGGCGGCCGAGGGCATCACCACCGACGCCGACAACCTCGCCAAGGATCCGGAGGCGACCACCACGATCGCCTCGTCGTTCTTCCACCACATCGCCGACAACGACGGGTTCAACCCCGAGGACGCCAAGGACGGGTCGCCGTACGTCGCGGAGATGCTGAAGTTCTACATGCCGGCGGTCGATCAGGCTCTGCGCAACGGCGAGCAGGACGGCGACCCGGGTTCGGTGCCGTTCGAGCTCGACAACTTCGGCAAGTTCGACCACTACCCGGAGCTGTTCCGCGGTGACCTCGACTCCCTCATGCAGGTCGCCATGGGCACCGACGAAGGCATGACGAGCATCGCCGAGGGGGTCGGCTCGTTCCAGCAGACCCAGATCAACAATGCCGCGGTCTCGTTGGGCCTCGACCCCGACGATCCGGGCGTACGCACGCAGCTGCGCGACGTCCTCGAGCGCACCTCGGCCTTGCAGGGGTTCACCGAGTACTCCGTGGGCCAGGTCGAGATCGACGAGGCGGAGAGCCGCGACCAGCAGCGTCAGGCGTACATCGATCTGGTCAGCGAGGCCGCCGGCCTGGTGCCGCTGCCGGGTGCTGAGAAGATCGGTGAGCTGGGCAGCCAGGCGCTCGACTTCGGCTGGAACAAGGCGGTCGAGCTCGGCACCGACGCCGCGGGCGAGCACTTCACCTCCGAAGCGGCAGAGGCCACCGACAAGGCCGAGACGCGCGCCGAGCAGGGCACCGACCGGGTCAAGATCAACGGCTTCCTCGCCCTCGTCGAGGCCGGGGTCATCCCGCGCGACGAGGTGCCCGACATCTGGTTCGAGAACGGCAGCATGATCGACGCGAGCGACATCGATTCGTCGGAGATGAGCCAGTACACGCAGAGTGCCATGAACGGCGTTAGCGAGTACGCGACCAACATGGACCTCGAGACGTCCTACCGCGACAGCTTCCTCCGCTACTACCAGGAGGCCTCGGAGTGACGACTTTGCGTCTCGGCATCACGGCCTCGCTGGCCCTGTGCGTCGTCCTGACCGCGTGCAGCGGCGACGATGACAAGC
>NZ_JAKFCB010000120.1:0-1742 GCF_036676885.1 Aeromicrobium sp. | reverse complement strand
GTCCGCACCTCCTGAGTTCCGCGACCGGGCGACGACCGCGATCGCCGACGGCGGCGGCTCGCTGTTCGTCTCCGGCATCGATCCCGGCTGGGGCAACGACATCCTGCCGGTCCTCGTCAGCGGTCTCGCGTCGACGATCGAGCAGGTGCGCTGCCAGGAGATCTTCGACTACACGACGTACGACCAGCCCGACTCGGTCCGCTATCTCGTCGGCATGGGACAGCCGATGGAGGAGGAGCCGCCGATGGTGGCACCGACGATCCCGACCATGGTGTGGGGCGGTCAGCTGCGGCTCATCGCCCGCGCGCTCGGTGTCGAGCTCGACGACATCGTCGAGACCGTGGATCGCCGGGCGCTCGACGAGACCGTCGAGAACGCCGCCATGGGGACGTTCGAGCAGGGCACCCAGGGCGCGCTGCGCTTCGAGGTGATCGGCATGGTCGACGGCGAGCCGCGCATCGTCATCGAGCACATCACCCGCATCCACCCGGCGTGCGCCCCCGACTGGCCGTCTCCCCCGGACGGCGGCGATGGGGCACACCGGGTGATCATCGAGGGCAGGCCGCGGATCGAGGTCACCATCGAGGCCACTGACGATGGCGACAACCGGGCCGCCGGCGGCAATGCCACGGCCGTGGGCCGGCTCGTCAACGCGATCCCGTGGCTGCGGTCGGCGGATCCAGGCCTCTACGACGCCCTCGACGTGCCGCTGAGCCCGGGCGTCGGCAAGCTCTCGAGGATGGCGACCGCATGATCATCGACATCCCTGAGGGCAAGGACCCGATCGGCTATGTGTGGGGCGAGATGGTGCCCGGCATCGGCGGCGCTGCTGCGACGTTCTCGATGAAGGTCTACTCCGACTCCACGCTCGGACTCCGCGAGTTCGAGGCCGCGCGCCTGCGGATCGCGCAGATCAACGGCTGCCTGTTCTGCCAGGACTGGCGCACCGAGCGCGACGGCGAGAAGGTCGAGGACTCGTTCGACGAAGCGGTCCTTGCGTGGCGGACGACCGACGCGTTCGACGAACGTACGCGACTGGCGGCGGAGTACGCCGAGCTCTACGCGACCGACCACCACAGCATCGACGACGAGTTCTGGAAGCGGATGCTCGCGGAGTACGACCAGCGCGAGATCGTCGAGCTCAGCATGTGCCTCGGTTCCTGGCTCGCGTTCGGCCGCCTCAACCGTGTGCTCGGCCTCGACGCCGTGTGCGTGCTCCCCTCGCACCTCTCGACGCACTGATGGCGGACTCGACGTTCGCCGGACGAAGCATCCTGGTCACCGGAGCGTCCTCGGGACTCGGCGCCGCTGCCGTACGCCGGTTCGCCGCCGGCGGCGGGCTCGTCTACGCGGCCTCACGGGACCAGACGAAGCTCGCCGAGGTCGCCTCATCCTGCGCGGACCTTCCTGGTGAGGTCCGGTCCGGTCACCTCGACGTCTCGTCAGCTGCCGATTGCCGGGCCGCGGTCGCCGCCACGGTCGACGCGTATGGGCGCCTCGACGTGCTGGTCAACAACGCGGGACGACACGACTTCCGGGTGACCACCGACGTCACCGACGAGCAGTGGGACGCCGACATCGCCGTGAACCTCAGTGGCGCGTTCCACCTGTCCCAGGCCGCGATCCCGCACCTGCTGGCGACGGGCGGCAACATCGTCAACGTCGCGTCGGTGGCCGGGGTGATCGGCGAGGCGTACTCGGCGGCGTACACGGCCGCCAAGCACGGCATCGTCGGGCTCACC
>NZ_JAKFCB010000119.1:0-3701 GCF_036676885.1 Aeromicrobium sp. | reverse complement strand
ATGTCATTTCCGATCGCACACACGGAGTTCTCATGGCTGGCGCAATGCGGAAGGTCGGCGAGTATCTCGGCCTCGTGGAACAAGCTGACTTCGACGACGAGTTCGAGGATGACATCGACGACCACGCACCCGTGAGCAGGCAGCCTGCTGTCGTACGCCCGGCGCCGGTCTCGAGCATCGACGACCACCGCCGTCCCGAGCGTCGCCCCGAGCGCCGCGCGTCCACCGCGTCCGACCTCGCGCGCATCGAGACGGTGACCCCGCGCACCTACAACGACGCCCGCACGGTGGGTGAGCACTACCGCTCCGGAGTCCCGGTCATCATGAACCTGTCGGAGATCGACGACGACGATGCCAAGCGCCTCGTCGACTTCGCCGCCGGTCTGGTGTTCGCCGTCCACGGCTCGATCAATCGCGTCACCGCCAAGGTCTTCCTCCTGTCGCCCGAGAACATCACGGTGACGGACGAGGACAAGCAGCGCATCGCTGCCGGTGGCTTCTACAACCAGAGCTGACGCATGGAGCTGGTTGGCGACATTCTCGACCTGATCCTGTTCGTTGCCATCGTCGTCCTGATCGCCAGGTTCGTCCTGGACTGGGTGCAGATGCTGGCTCGGCACTGGCGGCCACGAGGCCTGGTCCTGGTGTTCTGCGAGGGTCTCTACTCGATCACGGACCCACCGCTGCGCGCTGTGCGGCGGGTGATTCCGCCGCTTCGGCTCGGCTCGGTCATGCTCGACCTGTCGCCGATGGTGCTGCTGATCGGGATCTTCATCCTCCGCGCCATCGTCCAGAGCGTCTTCTACTGAGAGGTTCCCAAGAGTCTCCCGGGCGACCCGCGGAGATTGGGACTCATGTGGAGGAAGTGAACGCGGGCAGAGTACGGTGGAGGCTCAGAGTCCCCAGGACTACCCCCAACCCCGAGGTGTACTCATGCCATTGACGCCAGAGGACGTGCGTAACAAACGATTTACGCCTGTCCGTCTTCGCGAAGGCTATGACATGGGCGAAGTGGATCAGTTTCTCGACGAGGTCGAGGCCGAGCTCGAGCGACTCACGGTCGAGAACGAAGAACTTCGCGCCAAGGTAGCCGCCGCATCGACCGGCGAACCGACCGGTCTCATTCCCGCAGTCCAGCCGGCGACCCCGGCTCCGCAGGCTGCGCCGACCCCGGCCGTCCAGGAGCCTGTGCAGCAGTACACGCCGCCGCCCCCGCCGCCCGAGCCGGTCCAGCAGGCACCTGTCCCCACGCCGGAGCCGACTCGTTCGGCACCGTCGATGGGTGACGCGTCGTCCGCCGCTGCCCGGTTGCTGGAGATCGCGTCGTCCAACGCCGACCAGCTCATGGAGGCCGCCAAGGAAGAGGCGGACCGCATCGTGGGTGAGGCTCGTGCCAAGGCCGAGCGTCTGGTCAACGAGGCGCGTGGCAAGGCTGACCGACTCGAGACCGATGCCCGCATCCGCGCGCAGAAGCTCGACGACGAGACCAACGAGCGCCGCCAGCAGGCCGTCGCGACGATCGAGCGGGATCGCTACGAGATCCAGCGTGAGGTCGAGCACCTGCGGGCGTACGAGCGTGAGTACCGGGCCCGGCTCAAGAACTACTTCCAGAGCCAGCTCGACCAGCTTGCGGCCAACGAGAGCACCAACAGCTCGCAGCCTGTCCAGGCTCCGGCAGACGCGGGTCCCCGCCGTCTCCGGTCCCTGCTGGGCGACGACGAGAGCTTCTGAGCAGCAGCTGACACCGAGAGGGCCCGTCACCGTGAGGTGACGGGCCCTTCGTCATGTCCGGACCAGTGCGTCAGGCCTTGGCGAGGGCGAAGCCGAAGCCGAGCTCCTCGTCAGTGAAGTCCGACGCCCCGTCACTCTCGCTGATCGACGTCGCCAGCACCTCGTCGGCGATCAGGGCGTCGTGGGCTCGCAGCGCGTCGGCCATCGGTCCCGACGCGGACCACGAGAGCGTGATGCGGTCACTGATGTCGAGGCCGGAGGACTTGCGAGCCTCCTGGATGACCCGGATCGCCTCGCGGGCGAAGCCGGCCAGCCGCAGCTCGTCGTCGAGCTCGAGGTCGAGCGCGACGGTCTCGCCCTGGTCGTTGACGACCGACCAGCCTTCACGCGGGCGCTCGGAGATGATGACGTCGTCGGGCCCGACCTCGACCGGGGAGCCGTCGACGTCGACCACGGCCGTGCCGTTCGCCGAGAGCGAGGCGGCGAGCGCGGCGGCATCGGCGCCGGCGATCGCTGCGGCGACCTGCGGCGTCTGCTTGCCGAACCGCTTGCCGAGGTTGCGGAAGTTGCCCTTGGCCGAGTGGTCGACGAGCTCGCCTCCGGCATCTGCCAGCGACTCCAGGGTGCCGACGTTGAGCTCCTCGCACACCTGGCCACGCAGGTCCTCGCCGAGCCGCTGCCAGGCCCCGGACGCGACGAGGGCGCGGCGCAACGGCTGGCGCGTACGTACCTTGGCCTCGGCGCGGGCGGCCCGGCCGAGCTCGGTCACCCGGCGGGCGAGGTCGACGCGGGCGCCGAGCCCCTCGACGATGAGCGACTCGTCGGCGACCGGCCAGTCGGCCAGGTGCACCGACTGCGGTGCGCCCGGCGTCACCGGCAGGATGACGTCCTGCCAGACCCGCTCGGTGATGAACGGCGTCAGCGGCGCCATGAGCCGGGTCAGCACGTCCAGCGTCTCGTGCAGGGTCGCGAACGCCGCGGTGTCGCCGCGCCAGAAGCGGCGACGCGACCGGCGGACGTACCAGTTGGACATGTCGTCGACGAACGTGGCGATGCGCGCACCGGCGGCCTGCGTGTCGAATGTCTCGAGCGCCGCCGTGACGTCGCGGGTCAGCGTGTGCAGCTCGGACAGCAGCCACTGGTCGAGCACCTCGCGCTCGGCGACCTGCGGCACCTCGCCGGCTGCGGGCGTCCAGCCCTCGGTGCCGGCGTAGAGCACGTGGAACGCCGTCGTGTTCCAGTACGTCAGCAGCACCTTGCGGACGATCTCCGACAGGGCGGTGTGGCCGATGCGGCGCGGTGACCACGGCGATCCGGAGCACGCCATGAACCAGCGCAGCGCGTCGGCGCCGTGCTCCTCCATGAGCGGCATCGGCAGCAGGATGTTGCCGAGGTGCTTGCTCATCTTCTTGCCGTCCTCGGCGAGGATGTGGCCGAGGCACACCACGTTCTCGTACGAGCTCTGGTCGAACACCAGCGTGCCGACCGCCATGAGGGAGTAGAACCAGCCACGGGTCTGGTCGATCGCCTCGCAGATGTACTGCGCGGGATAGGCCTGCTCGAACTTCTCCTTGGAGCCCTCGACGTGCGGGTAGCCCCACTGCGCGAACGGCATCGAGCCGGAGTCGAACCAGGCGTCGATGACGTCGGGGACCCGGCGGTAGGTGCCGGACTGCCCCTCGATCTCGAACGTCACCTCGTCGATGAACGGGCGGTGGGGGTCGAGGTCGGTGAGGTCACGACCGGTCAGCTCGGACAGCTCGCGGAGCGAGTCGACGCACACGAGCTTGCCGGGGTCCTCGTCGTTGCGCCAGATCGGCAGCGGTGTGCCCCAGTAGCGGCTGCGGGACAGCGACCAGTCGATGTTGTTGGTCAGCCAGTCGCCGTAGCGGCCGTTCTTGATCGTCTCGGGGAACCAGTTGGTGCCGGCGTTCTCGGCGAGCAGCTTGTCCTTGATCGCGGTCGTGCGG
>NZ_JAKFCB010000118.1:0-22570 GCF_036676885.1 Aeromicrobium sp. | reverse complement strand
GAACAGACCGGACTGCCCGCCGCGGGCACCTGGACGATCGATCCCGGGCACGCCGAGGTCGGCTTCATCGGCCGCCACTTCGGGCTGACCAAGGTCCGCGGACGGTTCACGGGCGTCGAGGGGGTCGTGACGGTGAGGGAGCCCCTGGATCTCTCCGAGGTCCACGTCGTCATCGACATGGCATCGGTGAGCTCGGGCAACCAGACGCGCGACGACCACCTGCGGTCGGAGGACTTCTTCGACGTGGCCAACCACGCCCAGGCGACCTTCCGCTCCACCGGCGTCGTCACGACCGGTGCCGAGGCACGCATGACCGGCGACCTGACGATCAAGGGCGTCACCCGGTCGGTGACCCTGGCCGCGGAGTACCTCGGCCACGCCACCGATCCCTGGGGCGCCGAGCGGGCCGTCTTCAGCGCGGCCGGCACGATCAACCGCGAGGACTGGGGCCTGACGTGGAACATGGCGCTCGAGGCGGGCGGCCTCCTGGTGTCCAAGGAGATCCGCCTCGAGATCGAGGTCGAGCTCGTCCGCTCAGACGGGCAGGCCTAGCGCATGGGGCCGGTGGCGCACGAGCTCAGGGCACGCGGAACAGGCCGTCCGGCGTGACCGCCATCTGCACCGGTACGTCGTGGGGCTCGTGCGGCACCTCGGGCAGCAGCTCGTGCGTGAACACCAGCGCGCACACCGGTACTCGTACGCCCATCAGCGCCCGGTCGTAGTAGCCGGCGCCTCGGCCCAACCGGTGTCCCGCGTGGTCGACCGCGAGGGCCGGGATGAAGACCATGTCGCAGCCGTCGAGCGCCTCCGGACCATGCCGCTCGCCGCCGTGCTCGGGTATGCCCAAGGTGGTCGGGACGATCGCCTCGGCCGGGTCGTACGTCACCCAGTCGAGGGTGTGGTCAGGCAGGCTGAGCGGGATGATCACCTCGACCCCGAGCACCAGCAGCCTGGAGATCAGCGGCCCGGTGCCGGGCTCGGAGGGCATCGAGAGGTAGCAGGCGACCCGTTTCGCGCGAGACACGACGGGGGTGGCGAGGGCATGCATCGCGATCGCCTCGGCCGCCAGTGCTCGCTCCTCGCCGCCCATGGCGCGGCGCCGTGCGAGAAGGTCATGACGCACCTGTGCCTTCGTCACTCTGCTGACGCTAGCGTATGTGCAATGTCCGGTCTGGTGATGGCTCAGCAGCGCATGATGGACGCCGGCGTGCCCCAGCGTGCGATCGACGTCTTCTCCTCCTTCTACGCCAAGCTGGAGCAGGGCGAGAGCGGGATGATCCGCGAGGCGGACGTCGATCCGCTCGAGGGCATCGACCATGCCGGATCGCTCCAGCTGAGCGACGAGGAGTGCCGGGCCGCCGCCGCGGTCACCGCGGTCATCAAGCTCAACGGGGGTCTCGGCACCTCGATGGGCCTCGACCGGGCCAAGACGCTGTTGTCCGTACGCCCGGACCTCACGTTCCTCGACGTCATCGTCGGCCAGGTGCGCCATGTGCGCCAGACCCTCGACGTAAGCCTGCCGCTGCTGTTCATGAACAGCTTCCGCACGCGCGACGACACGCTCGCGGCCCTGGCGAAGTACGACGACCTCGAGGTCGAGGGCCTGCCGATCGACTTCCTGCAGAACCGCGAGCCCAAGCTGCGCGCCGACGACCTGACCCCGGTCGACTGGCCGGCCGACCCGTCCCTCGAGTGGTGCCCGCCGGGCCACGGTGACCTCTACACCGCGCTTGAGGTCTCCGGCATCCTCGACGCCCTGCTCGACGCGGGCTATCACTACGCGACGGTCTCCAACGCCGACAACCTCGGCTCCGCGCCGGACCCCGCGATGATGGGCTGGTTCGCGGCGTCGGGCGCCCCCTACGCGGCGGAGGTCTGCCGGCGTACGCCCGCCGACGTCAAGGGCGGGCACATCGTCGTACGCAAGAGTGACGGCCGGCTCGTGCTGCGCGAGACCGCCCAGGTCGCCCCGGAGGATGCCGCGCAGGCGGATGACCCGCAGCGGCACCGCTACTTCCACTGCAACAACCTGTGGTTCGACCTGCGGGTCATGAAGGCGACGCTCGAGGCTCGTGACGGCATCCTCGGCCTGCCGCTGATCCGCAACGCCAAGACCGTCGACCCCACCGACCCGTCCTCGACCAAGGTCGTGCAGATCGAGTCGGCGATGGGCGCCGCGGTCGAGGTGTTCGAGGGGGCGACCGCGATCGAGGTCGATCGTTCGCGGTTCCTGCCGGTCAAGACCACCAACGACCTGTTGCTGCTGCGGTCCGACGTCTACGGCGTCGGCGAGGACTTCCGCGTACGCGCGCAGGTGAGCACGGCACCGCTGGTCGATCTCGACCGCCGGTTCTACACGACGATCGCCGACTTCGACGCGCGCATCCCGGAGGCTCCGTCGCTGGTCGATGCCCGCTCGTTGACCGTGAAGGGCGACTGGCGCTTCGGCCGCGGGGTGACCGTGCGCGGCGATGTGGCACTCGACGACTCCGGCGCGGCCCAGAGCATCCCGGCGGGCGCCCAGTTAGGCTGACTCGCATGTCACCAGGAGAAACCGACGACGGGCCGGAGCAGAACATGCTTCCGCTCGGCTCGGACACTCCTCCCGCTACGTCTACCCCGCCCGCTGCTCCGACCCCGCCCAGTACGCCGACCCCGCCGGTTGAGCCTGTCGAAACCCCATCCGCCGCTTCGACAAGCCCGACGACCGAGGGGTCGACAAACCAGGCGACGCCGGCCGAGCCGGTCATACCGCCGACCACCTCCGGCCCGTCGTCGCCCACGAGCGCGCGACCGCGTCCGGCGAGCGTCCGCGAGGGCATGCTGACCGTCGAGGACCACCTCGAGAAGATCCTCCGCGGCATCGGGCCGCTCGGAGCATACGAGCAGCCGCTCGTCGAGTCCCTCGGGCTGCCGCTGCACGAGGCATTCGTCAGCCCGTCGGACCTGCCGTTGTTCGACAACTCGGCGATGGACGGCTACGCGATCCGCTCGGAGGACGTGGCCACGGCGAGCCGTGAGCAGCCGGTCGTGCTGCCGGTCGTCGGCGAGATCGCCGCGGGCTCGGGGCGGCCGTTCGCGATCAGCGCCGGCACCGCGGTCAAGATCATGACCGGCGCGCCGATCCCGCGCGGTGCGGACGCCGTCATCCCGTTCGAGAAGACCGACCGCGGCAACGCCCGTGTCGAGATCTACGAGGCGACAGCCCGCGGAGCGTGCATCCGGCCCAAGGGTGATGACATCAGGACCGGCGACACCGTGCTCGCCGAGGGCACGGTGCTCGGACCGCGTGAGATCGGCCTGCTGGCCTCGCTCGGCGCACCGCGGGCCAAGGCCCGGCCGCGTCCCCGCGTCGTCGTGATCTCCACCGGCGACGAGCTGCGCGAACCCGGCACGCACCTCGACTTCGACTCCATCAACGACGGCAACAGCTACATGCTCGCTGCGGCCGTGCGCGACGCCGGCGCGATCTGCTATCGCGTCGGGGCCGTCGAGGACAGCCCGCGGACATTCCGCAAGGTGCTCTCGGAGCAGCTCGTCCGCGCCGACCTCGTCGTGACGAGCGGCGGCATCAGCAAGGGCGAGCACGACGTCGTCAAGGAGACGCTCTCGGCGCTCGGCACGGTCGACTTCGTCGAGGTCGCGATGCAGCCCGGCAAGCCCCAGGGCTTCGGCCGGGTCTTCGACGAGCAGACCCCGATCATCACGTTGCCGGGCAACGCGGTGTCGGCCTACGTCTCGTTCGAGGTCTTCGTGCTGCCCGCGATCCGGCGCATGATGGGCCGTACGCCATACCGGCGGCCGATGGTGCACGCCGTCCTGGCCTCCGACCTGCGATCCACGTCCGGCATCCGCCAGTACATCCGCGGTGTCTTCGAGGTCACGCATCGTGGCGCCAAGGTGACGCCGATCCTCGGCAACGGCTCACACCTCATCGGCTCGCTGGCCAAGGCCAACGCGCTGATCATCGTCGGTGAGGACCAGACCGCGCTCAACATGGGCGACACGGTCCGCACGCTCGTTCTCGATCGGCCGTTCTGACCATGCCCGACCGCCTGACCCACGTCGACGCGTCCGGTGCTGCGCGCATGGTCGACGTCACCGGCAAGGACGTCACCGCGCGCACCGCGACGGCACGGGGACGCGTCGAGGTCAGCGCCGAGGTCGTGGCGCTGCTGCGCGGCGAGGGCGTGCCCAAGGGCGACGCGATCGCCACGGCCCGCATCGCCGGGATCATGGCGACCAAGCGCACGCCCGACCTGATCCCGCTGTGCCACCCGCTCGCGATCGGCGGGGTCGAGGTCGACCTGGCCGTCGAGGACGATGCCGTGGCGATCACCGCGACGGTGCGGACCGCAGATCGTACGGGCGTCGAGATGGAGGCCCTCACCGCGGTGAGCGTCGCCGCCCTGACCGTCGTCGACATGGTCAAGGCCGTCGACAAGCTCGCACGCATCACCGACATCGAGGTCGTCGCCAAGTCCGGCGGCAAGAGCGGCGACTGGACTCGTGCCGCTGCGGGGGAGGCATGAAGGCTGCCGTCGTCGTCGCATCCAACCGGGCGTCGACGGGGGTCTACGAGGACACGACCGGGCCGTTGATCGTCGACGCGCTGAGGGCGTGGGGCTTCGAGGTCGGCGAGCCAGCCGTGGTCGGCGACGGTCCACCCGTGGCCGAGGCGATCACCGCGGCCCTCGCCGACGGCGCGGCGGTCGTGCTGTCGACCGGCGGCACCGGCATCAACCCCACGGACCGCACCCCCGAGGCGACCCGGCCGCTGCTGGATCGCGAGCTGCCCGGGGTGGCAGAGGCGATCCGCGCCCACGGCGTCGCCAAGGGCGTACCGACCGCGATGCTGTCGCGCGGCCTGGCGGGCGTATCCGGCAAGGCCGTCGTGGTCAACCTGCCCGGCTCGCGTGGCGGGGTCAAGGACGGCCTCGAGGTGCTGGCCGACGTCCTGCCGCACGCGGTCGACCAGGTGCTGGGCGGCGACCACCCGGGCGGTGCCTCCTGAGTCCGGGCTGGCCGGTCGTCCTCACGCACGGACGGATCGGCGTACGACCGCTGCGTCGTCGCGATGCCCGTACGTGGTCGCAGCTGCGCGCCGCCAACGCCGAATGGCTCGGGCCGTGGGAGGCGACGCTTCCCCGCGAGGCCGGACCGCCGGCCACGTCGTACGTCGGCATGGTCGGCACGTTGCGCCGCCGTGCGCGCATGGGCCAGGCCATGCCGTTCGTGCTGACCTGGGACGACGAGATGGTCGGCATGCTGACCGTCAACGGCATCACGTGGGGCTCGGCTCGCTGGGCCAACCTCGGCTACTGGGTCGCCCGGAGTCACGCCGGTCGGGCGATCACGCCGACGGCGGTCGCGCTGGTGACGGACCACCTGCTCTGGACGGTCGGCCTGCACCGCATCGAGATCTCCATCCGGCCGGAGAACGCCGCGAGCCTGCGAGTCGTCGAGAAGCTGGGGTTCACCGAGATCGGATTGGCCCCGCGATACCTGCACATTGCGGGGGAGTGGCGCGACCACCGGGTCTTCCAGGTGCTCGCCGAGGACGTGCCCGGCGGCATCATGAAGCGGCTCGACCCGCCTTCCTGAGGCGTCGCCGAGGGCACAGAGTCACACCTGTCCCACAAGTTCTCAGGCGACACACGGCGGGGGGTGCCGGTTAAGGGGACCCGCACCGCCTACCGTTTTGCACGTGGGTTCGAGCAGTGGGTTGATCATCGCGTTTGTCGTGGCCGTGTGGGCCGCGTACTTCGTGCCCCTCATGCTGCGCCGATACGACGAGCACAGCAAGAACGCCTCCGTCGAGACCTCGGGCTCGCAGTCTCGCGTCATCGCCCGCCCCAGCGCCAAGCCCGCGACGATGGCAGCCGAGGCCACGACCCCGGTCGTCGAGCCCGTCATCGCGAAGGTGACGGCACCCGCTGCCCGTACGCTCGACCGTCCCGCGGCACGACTCGCCGCACGCCGCCGTCGTCGCACGCTCCTGACCCTGCTCGCCGCCACGGCCGTCGTCGGTGGCCTCGCCGGCGCCTCGGTCATCGCGCCGTTCTGGGTCGCGGCACCTGTCGCACTCGTCGTCGCCTGGCTCGTGGCGTGCCGCATCCAGGTCCGCAGCGAGCTCGGCCTGACCCGCGTCAAGGCGCCCAAGCGGCCGAAGGCAGAGAAGAAGAAGGCCGAGAAGAAGGCCGAGTGGCCCGCCCGCGACGAGGAGGAGACGATCGTCGTCTCCGGGCACTTCGAGGACATCAACCCGGGCCGCAAGAACCTGATGGAAGACGTCCCGCTCGAGGCGAACGCGCTCGACGACCAGATCGTGATCGCCGTCCCGTCGGTCTCGACGACCGGCGAGGCGCTCTGGGACCCGCTCCCGGTGACCCTGCCGACGTACGTCACGAAGCCCCGGGCCGGCCGCACGGTCCGCACGATCGACTTCGGCCAGGCCGGCGCGTGGACCTCGGGCCACATCGAGGGCGAGGACGTCGAGCTGCCCAAGCGCAGCGACGACACCGGCGACGAACGCCGGGCCGTGGGTCACTGAACCAGCCTGATAAAGTTGCGAGGCAGCACGAGGGGCATTGGCGCAGTTGGTAGCGCGCTTCGTTCGCATCGAAGAGGTCAGGAGTTCGAATCTCCTATGCTCCACAAGAGAAAAGACCCGGTCGCTCTTTGACCGGGTCATTTCTCTTGTATCAGGACTGGTGATTCGAGGAGGAGCGCGCGTACGAGCTCCCGGGGTTCACGAGTACGAGGGCGGGGCTTGTTGCGAGCGCGCGCGACGGAGTCTCCTATGCTCCACAAGAGAAAAGACCCGGTCGCTCTTTGACCGGGTCATTTCCTTTGAGGCCGTACTCCCAGGCCCTAGAGTCTCCGCATGCGGGTTGGAGGGAGCCGACGCAGGCTCGGTGAGGCCGCGTCGGCCTTCACGAGCAACTGGCGCAACCCCAACCTGCGTCGGGCCCAGCTCAGCTTTCTCGGCGCATGGACCGCCGAGTGGGCCTTCACCGTCGCGCTCGGCGTCGTGGCCTACAACGACGGCGGTGCGATCGGGCTCGGCCTCGTGGGGTTGTTGCGCATGGTGCCGTCGGCCCTCCTCGCACCCTTGCTGTCGCCGTACGCCGACCGAGGCCGGCGCGAGCGGGTGCTCGTCGTCGTGTCCACGGTGCGCGGAGTCGCCACGGCCGTCGCCGCGGTGACCGTGGCGCTGGCCGGTCCGGTGATCGTCGTGTACGTGCTCGCGGTGCTGTCGACGATTGCCGCCACTCTCTTTCGACCGGCACATTCCGCGTTGCTGCCGACGCTGTGCCACACCGGGCACGAGCTCGCCAGCGCCAACGTCGTACGGGGAATGCTCGACTCCGTCGCCACCCTGGCGGGTCCACTCCTGGCCGCGGTGCTGCTCGCCGTCACGGATGCCTCCGTGGTGTTCGCGGTCGCCGCAGCCGCCTCGTTCTGGGCGGGGCTGCTCCTGCTGCGGGTCCGGTACGAGGCCTCGCCGCGGCCGGCGTCGCCGCGTCGTCCTGCCTTGATGAGGGAGGCCGTCGAGGGCGTCCGTACGGTGACGCGGAGTCGTGATCTGCAGCTCATCCTGGGTCTGGCGGCAGTGCAGTCAATGACCCGCGGCGCGCTCACGGTGTTCTCCGTGGTGGTCGCCATCGAGCTGGTCGGCACCGGTGAGGCGGGCGTCGGGGCCTTGATGGCGGCTGTCGGTGTCGGGGCGGTCGCGGGATCGCTCGGAGCATCGCTCCTCGTCGGGACGGGCCGCCTGGGCGCGTGGTTCGCGGTCGGGGTCGGCCTGTGGGGACTGCCCATCGCGCTGATCGGCGTCTTCCCTTACGAAGCGGCGGCACTGGGCCTGCTGGCCCTCGTCGGAGTCGGCAACGCGTTGATCGACGTCGCCGGATTCACGCTCATCGGCAGGTTGGCTCCCGACGCGGTCCTGGCCCGCGTCTTCGGGGTCCTGGAGAGTCTCGTCGCGGTCTCCATCGGACTTGGCGCGCTCCTCGCATCGGCCCTGGTCGAGTGGTTCGGAGTCGAGGCGGCACTGGTCTCGATCGGACTGGTGTGCCCGGTCCTCGCAGTGGCGGCGTGGCGCCGACTGCGACGTCTGGACCGGTCCGTCGACGACCTCGATGTCGACGTCGAGCTGCTCCGGAAGGTGCCGATGTTCCGCCCCTTGCCGCTGCCTGCCATCGAGCAGCTGGCCCGCGGGCTCGAGCCGGTCTCGGTGCCGGCGGGCCACGCCGTGGTCACCCAGGGTGAGATCGGCGACCGCTACTACGTCATCGAGTCGGGCGAAGCCGACGTCGTGGGCGACGGTCAGGTCGTGGCGACACTCGGCCCTGGGGAGGGCTTCGGCGAGATCGCGCTGCTGCGCCGTACGCGACGAACGGCCACCGTGCTGGCGAAGAACGCACTTCAGCTGCGGTCCCTCACGTCGGACCGATTCATCTCTGTCGTCCTCGGTTACACGCCCAGCGCCCAGGCGGCGGAGGAGGGAGTGCAGGGCCAGCTCCACCGCTACGCGCCGGAGCCATTGCCTGACGAGCCGCCGGGATCGTCGTAAATTCTGTGGGGCCACTGACCCCAGTCGGGCATAGGATCGCCTGGCATGACGTCCGAGCGTGTCTCGCTGCTGATCGCCGACATCAGTGGCTACACGGAATACATGAGCTCCCATCGCATGACCCTCGCGCACGCGGAGGTCAACACGGCGCGGATGCTCGAGAGCATGATCCAGGCCGCCCCCGGCTTCGATCTCGTCGAGATCGAGGGCGACGCCGCCTTCCTCTCGCGCCGGGTCGGCACGCACGATCCCGAAACCACCCTCACGGAGATCCTGCAGACCTCCGCTGCCATGCACCGGGCGTTCCACCTCGAGCGCGAGTACGTCGCGACCAATCTCTGCCCCTGCGGGGGGTGCCGGGAGGCCGGCAACCTGAAGCTGAAGTTCGTCGCGCACGTCGGCGAGGTGGCCACCCAGACCATTCGCGGTCGGGTCAAGCTCGTGGGGATTGACGTGATCCTGGTTCATCGGCTGCTGAAGAACTCGGTGCCCATTCCCGAGTACGTGCTGCTCACCGAGGAGCTCCGCAACGCCGCCGAGGCGTCGCTGCCCGAACCCGCGCACGAGATCTCGCCCGACCTCGAAGGGATCGGCACCGTTCGTGCGTACTTCGTCGACGTCGCCGACCTCGACGACTCGCCCCCGCCGCGCAAGCCGTCGTGGGGTGCGCGGCTGGGCAACACGTTCGCCGCGGCGGGCAAGGGAATGCCCTACATGCTCGGGCTGAAGCAGCCTCGCCGTTCGCGGTATGTCAGCTGACGCCGTCTACCAACCCACAGAGTCGTTGACGTCGAGCGGACGCCAGAACTCCGCGGTCGGCTGGCTCGTGACGCCAGCCGCGGCCATCATCCCGCCGATCTCCGGGCTCGAATCGAAGAACGCCTTGAACGACTCCTCGTCCGGCCATTCGTCCACGACCAGCACCTCGTTGTCGTTGCCGAAGAAGTGGTGGGAGATCAGCCCGTGTTCCTTGGCTCGCTCGACCAGGGTGTCGAGCATCGCCTGATCGGCCGACTCAATTGCTTTGGGGTCGCCTGTCACGCGCAGCGTCATGAGCACGCTCATGTGCATGCGCCTCCTCTCTCATTGGCGCGGAACCTCCGCATCTTTGATCGTGCGCCCGCTTCACGGGTCGGTCCATAGTCATGACGGGGGAGATGTGGACTCAGCCGCGAACCGCTGTTCAGCCTTTGATGCCGGCGGCATCCATGAGGATCTGGGCAGCGCGGCGGGCGTCGTCGGCGGCCTGGGCCGTGCCGGCGATCGCCGCCGTCGTCTGGGCGCCCTCGGCGAGGATCGCGAGCTGGGGGCCGAGCCACGCGGGCCCTCCGGCCTGCTCGACGAGCTGCGCGACGTACGCCTGGAAGTCGGCCTTGTGGTCGCGGACGATGCCGGCCAGCGACTCGATCGTGCCGCCGAGCTCGCCGAACGAGTTGATGAACCCGCAGCCGCGGAAGTCGTTCTCGCCGAACCACTCGCCGAGGTAGTCGAAGATCGCCAGGAGCTGCTCGCGCGGGCTCGAGGCCGCGGCGACCGCCTCGGAGACGCTGGTCGTCCAGCGCCTGTGCCGACTGCGAAGGACCTCCTCGACGATGATCTCCTTCGATGGGAAGAGCTTGTAGAGCCGCTTGAGCGAGACGCCGGACGCATCGCGCAGGGCATCCATGCCGACGGCCTGGATGCCGCGGAGGTTGTAGAGGCGGTCCGCCGTGGCGATCACGAGGTCGCGGGCCGCCTCGTCGCTCACGGTGCGCGCCTCAGTCTTTGCCTCGCTCATGAGCTCATCCTCCTCAGGGCTTGCGTGGAAAACGTGCGTTCTCTAGTATGAGCGTACCGGAGAACGCGCGTTCTCCGAACCTTCGAGAGGAATCTGACATGGCGTACATCAAAGTCGGCACCGAGAACTCCACCGACATCGAGCTCTACTACGAGGACCACGGCACGGGGCAGCCGGTCGTCCTGATCCACGGCTACCCGCTCGACGGGCACTCGTGGGAGAAGCAGTCCGCAGCGCTCCTCCAGGCGGGCCACCGCGTCATCACGTATGACCGCCGCGGCTTCGGCCAGTCGAGCCAGCCGACGACGGGCTACGACTACGACACGTTCGCCGCCGACCTCAACGTCGTGCTCGAGACGCTCGACCTGCAGGACGTCGTCCTGGTGGGCTTCTCGATGGGCACCGGCGAGGTGGGCCGGTACGTCGGAACGTACGGCACCGCGCGCGTCGCGAAGGTCGCCTTCCTCGCGTCGCTCGAGCCCTTCCTGCTGCAGACCGACGACAACCCGACCGGCGTCCCGGCCGAGGTCTTCGACGGCATCCGCAAGGCCGCCACGGACGACCGCTTCGCGTGGTTCGACTCGTTCTACGAGAACTTCTACAACCTCGACGAGACCCTCGGCAGCCGCATCAGCGAGGCGACCGTCCGGGCGAGCTGGACCGTCGCTGCCGGCTCGTCCTGGTACGCCGCGTCAGCCGTCGTCGACACCTGGCTGACCGACTTCCGCGACGACATCACGAAGGTCGACGTGCCCGCGCTGATCGTGCACGGCACCGCCGACCGCATCCTGCCGATCGACGCGACCGGCCGTGAGTTCACCAAGCGGCTCCCGGCTGCCGAGTACGTCGAGATCGAGGGCGCCCCGCACGGCATGCTGGCGACCCACGCCGACGAGGTCAACGCAGCGCTGCTCGGCTTCCTGTCGCGCTGAGCTGATCGGGGCCGCCACCGCAGTCCGGCGGCGGCCCCGACCCTCGGGAAGCAACAGCGCCCGGCCGGGGTTGACGCAGGTGTGAAGCTCTCGATCCTGGACCGTTCGCGTACGCGGGCGGGTCGACCCGAGGCCGAGGGGCTGACCGGCTCGATCGAGCGCGCGGTCAACGCGGAGCGGCTGGGCTACGAACGTTTCTGGGTCGCCGAGCACCACGCCGTGCCGGGCATCGCGAGCGGCTCGCCGCCGGTGCTGCTCGCCGCGATCGGCGCCCGCACCCATCGCATCCGCCTCGGCTCGGGCGGCGTCATGCTGCCGCACCACCAGCCGCTGGTCGTCGCGGAGCAGTTCCTGATGCTGGAGGCGCTGCATCCCGGGCGGATCGACCTGGGACTCGGCCGGTCGCTCGGGTTCACGGCGCCCGTACGGGAGGCACTGCGCGACCACGGCGCCGACACGTTCGAGGACGACCTGCGCGCCCTTCGGGCATACCTCGACGGCAACGCAGCGGTGACCGCTCGTCCGCAGACGCCGGGCCGGGTGCCGATGTATGCGCTGGCGACCGGGCGGGGGACGGTCATCGCGGCGCGACTCGGGCTGCCGGTCGTCATCGGCGGTCCGATCCTCGCCGAGCCACGCCTGGACGAGGTCCTCACGGCGTACCGGCGGGACTTCCGGCCGAGCCCCGCGGTCGAGCGACCGTACGTCGTGGTGTCGCTCGACGTGACGGTCGCCGACGACGATGCGACGGCCCGCGAGCTGGCGCTGCCCGAGGCGTGGGCGATGGCGCGCTCGCGGCAGACCGGTGAGTTCCCGCCGCTGGAGTCGGTCGCCGACATCCGCCGGCAGGCGTGGACCGCGCAGGTCCACAACCGGGTCGAGGCGTCGCTGGATCGAGCGGTCGCGGGGAGCCCGGAGACCGTACGCAAGGCACTGGAAGAACTCGCCGAGCGGACCGATGCGGACGAGCTCCTCGCGTCGACGTCGACGTACGACCGCGAGGCGCTGTTCGCCTCGGACGAAGCACTGCGGGACCTGGTGACAACTGTCTGACCTCGTGTTCTGCTGGCGTTGGGGGCCGCAGATCCGACCACGAGGTTCGGCATCAACTGGATGGTCAACGCCCTCGGCGAGCACTGACGGGCCGAAGTGTCCTGACTGAGGCGTACGTTCTGGGCATGATCACCGTGGAGGACGTGCGGCGGGTCGCGCTGACGCTGCCGCGGGCGTACGAGGTGCTGGTCCGCGACCGCATCAAGTTCCGCGTCGGCAGCCTGGTCTTCGTCGCGTTCTCCCGTGACGAGACGCTGATGGGCTTCGGCTTCCCACGCGAGGAGCGCGAGCACCTGGTGTCGTCGCGGCCCGACACGTTCCAGCTGCCGTCACCCGGCGACATGCGTTACCAGTGGGTCGTCGCCAAGACGGCGGCGCTCGACGCGGAGGAGATGGAGGAGCTCGTGATCGACGCGTGGCGCATGTGCGTGCCCAAGGGCGTCGCGCGCGAGTTCCTCGGGGAGCTCTGAGGGCTGGGCAGACGGGTGCCCTTGAGCACCTCGTTCAGGGTCGCCAGCGGTGGTTGCGTTTCCAGGCGTCGGATCCGGGCGCACGGTATTCGGGGTGGCCGTCGACGGGTGCCATGCGGATGGCCCAGTCATTGTCATGAATCGTGCGGTGGTGAAACGGGCAGATCAGGACTCCGTCGTCGAGCGTGGTGTCTGAGCCGTCGGCCCATCTCATCCGCCAGTGGTGGGCTTCGCACCACTCCGGCGGCCGGTCGCATTCGGGGAAGGTGCAGCCGCCGTCTCGGTTCTCCAAAGCTTGTCGCTGTGTCTTGGTGAAGAGCCGTTGCTCATGTCCGTGGTCGAGCGGGAGGGACTTTCCATCGAAGACCTGCGGGATCATGCCGAGTCGACAGGCCATCTGGCGGGCCTGCCCGGCGGAGATCCTGGTGCCGGTCGACAAGGTGGCGGGCTTGATGCCGCGCAGGAGCGTCTCGAAGTCGAAGCGGACCATGAGGGTGGCGCCGAGTCCGCCCTTGCCGGGGAGCTTGTCACCGGGCAGGTGGTTGCACAGCTCGGCGAATCCCATGCCGAGACGGTGGCGGTGCTCCAGGTCCTTGTCGTAGTAGGACTCCGCGCCTGGGGTGTGGTCGTGGAGGTGATCGCGTCGCGGTGCGCTGATGGCCTCGATCGCGGCGCGCAGCATGTCCGCCTGCGCCTCGGGGATGCGGAACCCGCCACGGCAGGTGCCGTCGCCGTCGTTCACCATCCAGAACTCCGAGCGCCGCCAGGCGTCCTTCTCCTGGCTTTCCAGGTTGGCGTTCTCGATCTGGTCGACCTCGGGTTCGGGCTTGAACTGATCGGTGATCCGCTTGGATCGGCTGCGCAGGTCCTTCAACGAATAGCGGCCGGCGTCGCCGATCAGGGTGTCCTCGCACGCCTGCTTCTGCTCCGGGGTGGTGTCATCGGGCAGCTCGGCGACTGCCTTGGCGATGATGGCCGCCTGAGCGGGGCCGATCGCACCGCGGGCCAGCGCATCCTCGGTCGCGGGCGCCCGGTCGAGCTCCTTGGCCTGGTTGATCAGTCCGTCGGCCGCGCGACGGTCGCCACCGAATGACCCCGCGAGCATGGCGCCGGTCGACGAGGCACCGGAGGCTTTCGCAAGCCCTGTCTCGTCGAGGGCGCGGGTGACGGCCATGAGCTGCGCCTTGACCCGGGCCTCGACCCGCATCAGCCGCTCTGCCGACTCCCGCAACGTGACGGGTTCCAATCCGGACCACCCATCGATGGGCATACCGTCCAGCGCGCCCTCGATCTGCTCGACCGCACACACCAATGGGTGCGGGAGCGAAGCAACTGGAGCGACGGACACGACAGACCTCAGGACGAAAGGTGGTCGCACGCTTGGCCACTGTCAGATGCGGCGCACCCAAGCTCGGTGCACCACGGGCCGGTCTCAGTCAGATTCGAGTCAGTCGAGGGATTGCTGCGAAGGCTTCACCCTCATGAGTTCCAACCTACCCGAGGGCGGCCTCGTTGTCGAACAGGTGTTCGAATAGTGAGACAGCCTCGGCAGGCTAGTTCCGGCTGCGGCGGCGCGACGCGAGCCAGTAGACGCCGTAGAGCGCGAACGCGATCGCCGCCCACGGCAGCAGCGTGCCGGCGACCTCGACGATGTTGTTGACCGTCGACACCAGGGCGTTCCAGCCGTCAGTGAGCCCGCCCTTGAAGCCGCCGGGCTCCACCGAGTCGGCCTTGGCCTTCTGGGACAGGTCGATCGACAGCGTCGACAGCGAGACCTGGTCGTCGATCTGCTTGCGCTGTGCCTCGAGGCTCTCGAGCTGCTCCTGCCGCTGGGTCAGCGCGGTCTCGGCCTTGATCAGCTCGGCGCTGGTGTCCGAGTTCGCCATGATCCTCTCGAGCCGATCGATTGACAGCCGAAGCGCGTCGATTCGGGCGTCGAGATCCTTGGCCTGCGCCGTCACGTCGTCGTTCCTCAGAGAGACGTTGTCGACCGTGCCGTACGTCTTGAGCTTGTCGATCGTCGCGGTCACCTTGGTGCTCGGCACGCGGACCGTGACGAACGCCGACGCGTCGTCGCCGGAGCCGTGCTCGGTGCGGTTGTCGACCCGGCCGCCGATCGACTCGGCGTACGTGCTGATCTTCTGTGCGACCGCGCGGGGGTCGTCGACTGTCACGTTGATCTCGCCGGTCGTGATGACCTCGCGGTCGGCGTCGGGGGCTGCGGCCTTGTCCTCGCCGCTGGCGCTGTCGGACGCGGCATCGTCGCCTGTGTTGTTCTGCGTCAGCCCGTTGTCCGGCGCGGTTTCCGTCATCGAACTTCTGCCGGCGCTGTCACCGCTGTCACTGCTGCTGACATTGCTGAGCGCGTTGATGCCGACCGAGCCGAGGCCGACGACGAGCACGCTCGCGGCCGCGAGGCCGATCGTGCTGCGGACGCGACGGCCGCGCTTGGCGATGTCCTGGTCGACGGCCTGCATGACCGAGGAGCGCATCGAGGCGACGCGCTCGTCGCTGAGTGTGGGGGTGTTCATGATGTCTCCCTCATCGAACGGAGGTCGGCGCGGAGCCGGGTGCGGAGGCGCGAGATGCGGTTGCGGACCACGGCGTGGCTGACGCCGAGCTCGCGCGCCGCCAGCTCGTACGTGTGATCGCCCGCGACGCACATGTCGTAGAGCCGCCGGTCGGTGGGCGACAGGGCGGCGACCGCCTTGTCGATCTCGCTGCGTACCTGACCGGCGACCACCTCGTCCTCGACCGACGAGCCGTCGGCGAGGTCGGGGGTCAGCTCGCTGCTGCGGGCCCGCACCTTCTGCGAACGTCGTCGGGCGTTGAGTGCCGTGAAGCGGGACGTGAGCAGGAGCCAGGGGAGCACCGACTCGTCGACCACCGAGATCTGCCGGACCTTGGCCCACATCGTGATGAACACGTCCTGGGTGATGTCCTCGGCCTCGCCGGCGTCCCGGACGACCGAGTACGCCTGCCAGTAGACCGGCCGCACGTGCCGGTCGTACAGCTGGCCGAACGCGGTCCGGTCGCCGGCAGCGGCGCGCTCCAGCAGCTCCCGGTCCCCGGTGCCTTCGGCGATGGTCGTCGGTGGTGTCACCCGGCGCTCCGATCTGTGCGGTGTGCGGACGTCTCTATTGACAGATGTCCGGACGAGCCACACCGTCTCATGTTCGGGCGGACTTTTCCGGAAGTCGCTCGAGTCGGTGACCGCCTCGTACGATGGGAGGGCAGGGAGGTGACACCGTGAAGCGAATGCTCGCGGCTCTGGTCGTAGCGGCGACCGCAGTGCTCGGCGTGACCCTGCTGTCATCGGGTTCCGACTCGTCGCCGTCGTCGACGGGGCCGACTGCGCTCGAGACCGCGTCGCTCGACCCGGTCGTCGCGCCGCCGACGCCGCCGAAGGCGAAGTTCGTCCGTACGATCTTCGCGGCCTCCAGCCTCAAGCGCTCGGACCTGATGCTCGACTTCTGCAAAGGCCCGATCGCGGTTTTCGTCGGCGACCACCGGCCGGTGCTGGTCGCCGAGCACGACTACTGCGGCGGCCTGGCCTGGATCCCCAAGCTCGACAAGGGCGACGCGATCAAGCTCTCGGGCGACGGTGTGCAGGACGGCACGTACGTCGTGAAGACGATCGGCCACGCGCCCCGCCGCGAGGCCAAGGTGCGGGACCTGCCGGACACCGACATCGTGCTGCAGACGTGCGTCAGCCAGAACTCCATGGTCCTCGTCGGCATGGACCTGTTCGAGCCGACGCTGCAGTCTTGAGCGTTCTGAGGACGGGTCGGCGCATTCTCTCTGTTTCGGCGCGGTGGAGGCGCGCGTTGTCGTACGGTCCTTCCAGGGAGAAAGCGGGAGTGCGATGAAGGTCTTTGTGCGCCACAAGCATGCCGAGCGCGGAGCGACGGCGGTCGAGTACGCGCTGGTGATCGGGCTGGTGAGCTTGATCATCGTGGGAGCAGCCGTGAATCTCGGCGGCGTGTTCGCGATCTGGGCGGGAGCGCTAGTCGACACGGTCGACGGTTTGCTCAACGGCTAGCCGCGCCCTGTCACTTAACTACATCCTCCGCAATAGTCATTTGGAGCCATAAAGATAGTTCCAAGTTCCACTTCGCATGGAGGATTTTGCCCCTAGATTCTGACCAGGGAGCGTCACCGTCCGGTGGCGGAAAATTTGAGGGAGTAACTCATGTTCAATCACGCAATCGCCTACGTCCTGTCCGTCATCGCCACGGACAAGCGCGAGGAAAAGGGCGCGACCGCCGTCGAGTACGCGCTGGTCATCGGCTTGGTCTCTATCGTCGTCGTCGCAGCCGTCGCGCTGTTCGGCCCCAAGATCACGACCTTCGTCAACGGCGTCAGCTTCACCTGAGCCGCCGCTGACGCCGACCGGCTCTCACCGAGCCGGCGGCAACCTGGATGGGGTGGGCCCCGCATCTGCGGGCCCACCCCGCTCCAGTCCAGGGGTCTATGGGAGTGGACCCCTTCGCAGCACTGCATGGACATGGGTGGGAGCACATGTACGCATCACGGGAACGTGGTGCCGCAGCTGTCGAGTTCGCTCTGATCGTTCCTCTTCTGGTCACCTTCCTCTTCGGAATCGTCGAGGGTGGCACGCGGTATTCGCAGCAGAACGAGGTCAATCACTGGGCATACCTCGTCGCGCGGGACCTGTCGATCGATCCGACGAAGTCGGCGAACAGCATTGTCACGACCCTTAAGGGAAGTGACACGAACTCGTACACCGTCTTGGTGTCGCCCACGGCGCTGTGCACCTCCAGCACGAACAACGAGGTGACCGTGACGATCAGCTCGCCGCGCACGTCGCCGAGCGGGATCTTCGGCGGCTACACGATCAAAGGCAAGGGCGTGGCCCGATGCGAGAACTGACCCGACGTCTCAATCACCCCCGCGATGAGCGAGGGGTCGCTGCGACCTTCTTCGGTCTCGCGATCGTGGTACTGATCGCCGGGCTCGGTCTGAGCGTCGATGTAGGAAATGTCGCCTACCAGCGCAACAATGCCCAACACGCCGCCGACTCGGCCGCCCGACAGCTGGCCAGGACCTGCGCGCAGAGCCCATCGAGCACTGAGTGTGTCGCGCTGCAACCGACCGCGACGAGCATCGCCGCCAAGTCGTTTGACGGGGGAGAGGTTACCGCTTCGTGGACCGCGGCCACCGGCCGCGTGACGGTGACGGTCGACAAGGACATCGACACCCCCTTGTTGGGAGTCATCGGCATCGCAAGCAAACACGTACGAGCGAAGGCTGTCGCCTCGGCACAAGCCGGGCATCCCACCAGCGGGCTCCTGGCGTTGCCCCTCGGGGTGTCCTACTGCACGTGGAAGAACAACGCGACGTTCGCCGGCACGCCGAACGAGTCCTCCCACAAGACGTCGATCCGGACGGACACCCTCCAGAGTCTTCGCACGATGCTGTCGCCGATCGACACGTCCACGCTGCGGACCCTGCTCGACATCGACGGATTCCAGGACTATCTCGACACCACGGCCGTCGACAAGTGCGCGGAGGAGGACGGCAGCCAGATCGGCACGTTCAAGGGGGCCGTGTGGCTCACGGGCGAGACCGTTGTGACCAACATCGTCAAGGGACTCTTCAACTGGGACGCCGCGAAGTGCGAGCTGAAGGTCGACGACGAGCTGAGCAGCTTCCTGGGTGGTCTGCAGGGCGCGGCGCTGCTGCCCCAGGGGTGCTCGCAGCACTTCGGCACCGGCAAATCGGTCGACAAGGGCAAGACCATCCTGATCCCGGTGTTCAAGCCCTACTCGACCTTGCAGGACGAGTACGGCCTCAAGCTCGCGACGGCGTGCGCGAGCCTTCTCGGTGGCTCGCACTCGTGCGTCGAGGTGCCGCCCAAGCTGGGTATCGAGATCGTCGGCTTCGCACCCTTCGTGGTCACCGGCTGGAAGTACCCGGGCAACCCCGCGAATGTCGACGGAAGCGTGTCGTGCGCGGACATCCCCCTGACCTACAACCTCAAGAGTGCGCTGCTCAACTCGCTGACCCTGGTCGAGCTCATCGCCAATCTCGGCCTGAGCGTCGTCAATGGAGTCCTGGGCCAGGACCTGACCGCATCGATCAGCTGCAACGGCCTGCAGGGCTACTTCACCAAGACCTTCACCAAGGACCCGAACTTCGAGTACGAGACGGGCGAGGACGAGTTCGGAGCTCATTACGTCTCGCTCGTCGAGTAGACGCCATCCACCATCCATCGATTAAGGGAAACGATCGATATGAACAAGAGAGTCATCGCCGCAGTCGCTGCGGGTGCGCTCGCCCTGCTGGGCGTGCTCGTGCTCGTGGTGTGGGCGCAAGGCGCCAATGATCGCGCGTTCGAGGGGGCGAAGCTCGTCTCCGTCATCAGGATCACCAAGGACGTCAGCCAGGGTGCCAGCCTCGACGACCTGGCCGGCAGCACCGAGATCGTCAAGCTTCCGGCCGAATCCGTACCGGACGGTGCCGTCACGGACCTTGATCAGATCACCGGGCTTGCGACGAATGCGAGCCTGCAGTCGGGTGAGGTCCTGCTGAAGTCCCGCATGGCGGTGCCTGGGGAGCGCAAGGGCAAGACCGATGTGCCGAAGGGGTTCCAGGAGATCTCGATCGCCCTCGACCCCGAGCACTCTGTGGCAGGTGCGGTCGAAGCCGGAGACCGCGTCGGCGTGGTCGTCACGTTCGAGCCCAAGGACAGCGACAAACCCCAGATCACGGATTTCGTCCTCAACCAGGTCCTCGTCACGAAGGCCAAGACCGCCGTCGTGGGCGAAAAGGGTGAGATCAGCGGAACGATGATCACTCTCGCGGTCAACACCCTGGACGCGGAACGCGTCGTGCACGCGCAGAAGTGGGGCACCGTGTGGCTGACGCTCCAGAACTCCGACACCGACCCCTCCGGCTCGAAGCCCATCACGGCCCAGGAGGTCATCGAATGACTCGCGCGCTGATCCTTGCCGGCACCGGCGACTTCATCGCTCGTGTCAACGTCCTGCCCGGTACGCAAGTCGTCTCGCTCACCCGGGAGACGATCGAGAGTGAGCGGTTCGACCTGATCCGAAGCCTCGACCCGCAGTCGCTGCCGGACATCATCTTCGTCGGAGCCGCGCTGCCGATCGAGACCGCGTTGACGATCGGCCGGAAGATCGACGAGACCTACCCGCTGATCGACATGGTGCTGATCGACGAGGTCCCCGTAGACATCGTGGTCGAAGCCATGCGCTCGGGATTCCGCGACGTGCTGCCCGCCGACATGGTGGACGATCGGCTCCGTGAGGTGCTCCGACGAGCGGAACTGCATCGACTCAAGGCCGAGCCGCAGGTGGCCGTTACCGGCGCGAAGCCGATAGCACAGATCCAGCCGCCTGAGGAAAGCCGCACCATCACGGTCATCTCGCCCAAGGGCGGTGTCGGCAAGACCAGTATCGCAACGAACATGGCGATCGGGCTGGCCGAGGACCATCCGTCGGAGGTCGTGCTCGTCGACCTGGACCTGCAGTTCGGTGACGTCGCGTCGACGCTCGACCTGACGCCGGCGCACACGATCGAGGAAGCCCTCTCGCCAGCAGCCGCGGCTGACAACCTCATCGTCAAGACGATGCTGACGGTCCACTCGGCCGGGTTCCATGTGCTCTGCGGCGCCGAGTCGCCGGCCGCCAACGACGAGGTGACCGGCGCACAGATCATCCGGCTG
This sequence comes from Aeromicrobium sp., assembly GCF_036676885.1. GTDB lineage: Bacteria > Actinomycetota > Actinomycetes > Propionibacteriales > Nocardioidaceae > Aeromicrobium. Next base: position 2,049 of record NZ_JAKFCB010000118.1, on the reverse strand, counting down.
ATCCATCAGCTGTCGACGCAGTTCCGCTTCGTCATCATCGACACCGCAGGCGGTCTGCCGGAGCCGACCCTCGCGGCCCTCGAGGTCACGGACGACGTCGTCCTGGTCTCGACGATGGATGTCGCCTGCGTTCGTGGCGTGCGGAAAGCCGTCGAAATGCTTGCTCAGATCGGATTGCTGCCAGCGTCGCGGGTGCTGACACTCAATCTGGCGAGCAATCAATCCGGCATGAAGGTCAAGGACGTCGAGGCCGCAACCGGCCTGCCCGTCGACATCGTGATCGCAAGGTCGAATGACGTCCAGCTGGCCGCAAACCACGGGGTGCCACTCATGTTGAACAAGAAGAAGGGCGGAGCGTTCGTCAAGTCCATCCGCTCCCTGATCAACCACCTGGAAAACACGGGGGCCGCGAACAAGCGAACCCACAAACGGCTGGACGTGGCATGAGCCGGCCGACCGGAGGTGAGCCCACATGAGTCTCAGCGACCGCCTGGCGACGGCGCGTGATCGATCGCTCCTGCAGGCGCACGCTGACCTGCCGGCGGGCGTTCCCGAAGCACTGCCGCACTATGAGAAGGCCGAGGACACCCCACCGGGTCTGGTCGTCACGGACGCGCTGGCCGTGGTCAAGGCGCGGGCCGTCGAGGAGCTGTTCAGGCGGCTCGGCAGCCGCATCAACGATCCGTCGCTGACCGAGGCGCAGCTGCACGAGTTCGTCCGCGAGGAGCTGTCCGCGATCATCGAGGACGAGCACCTGTTGCTGACGGTCGACGAGCGAGCGCGGTTCATCCAGGACATCGAGGACGACGCTCTCGGACTTGGCCCGCTGCAGCGCGTGCTCGAAGACCCGAGCGTCACCGAGATCATGGTCAACGGCCACGACACGATCTATGTCGAGCGCAACGGCAAGATCACGCGGAGCCCCCTCCGCTTTGCTTCTGAGCAGCACCTGCGTCGCGCGATCGAGCGCATCGTCGGCCGTGTCGGACGACGCATCGATGAGTCATCGCCGATGGTCGATGCCCGCCTGCAGGACGGGTCGCGGGTCAACGCAGTCGTCCCGCCGCTGGCCGTGCGCGGCTCATCACTCACGATCCGCAAGTTCTCTGAGACACCGTTCACGGTCGACAACCTCATCGAGTTCGGGTCCATGACGCCGCAGATTGCGGCGTTGCTCCGAGCTGCAGTCGAGGCACGACTCAACATCCTCGTCAGTGGTGGCACGGGTACCGGCAAGACGACGCTGCTGAACGTCTTGTCGAGCTTCATTCCCGACGGCGAACGCATCGTGACGATCGAGGACGCGATGGAGCTCAAGCTCCAGCAAGACCACGTGGTCCAGCTCGAGGCAAGGCCGCCCAACATCGAGGGTTCGGGAGAGATCACGATCCGTGACCTCGTCCGGAACTCGTTGCGCATGAGACCAGACCGCATTGTCGTCGGCGAGTGCCGCAGCGGTGAGGCCCTCGACATGCTGCAGGCGATGAACACCGGCCACGACGGTTCCCTGAGCACGCTGCACGCGAATGCCCCCCGCGACTGCATCGCGCGCCTCGAGACCCTCGTGCTCATGGCTGGCATGGACCTTCCCCTCCGGGCCATCCGTGAGCAGGTGGCTTCTGCAGTCGACCTGATCGTGCAGATCCAGCGGCTCCGCGACGGCACTCGTCGCATCACGCACGTCACCGAGGTGCTGGGCATGGAGGGCGACGTCGTGGTGCTGCAGGACGCCTTCCTGTTCGATTTCTCCGCGGGCACTGACGCGCAGGGCAAGTTCCTCGGCGTGCAGAAGCCAACCGGCGTACGGCCGCGTTTCACGGATCGGTTCGAGGAGTACGGGGTCGACTTCGACATCTCGAACTTCAACCTGACGGGGACCGTCTGATGAGTCTCGTGATTGTGGGTGTCCTGCTGGTTGCAGCGGCAGTCGGCTTGTTCGCGCAAGCGTTGTTCGCCGATCCCGTGCCGCGGGTGTCGAAGAGCCGACGTCTTGGCACGAGCGTGCCGACCGAGCCGCTGTTGCGGTTGACCTACCGGGCGATCGTCACG
>NZ_JAKFCB010000117.1:0-3694 GCF_036676885.1 Aeromicrobium sp. | reverse complement strand
TCGTCGTCCCCGCCCCCGCAGGCGCTCAGGACCAGCGAGGCTGCGGCCACCGTGGCGGCGACCCTTGCCCACATCCGCGTGTTGCGCTTCATCGATTCTCCTTGTCGGTGGTGCTGCAGGCCGTCCGCGGGTCACGGACGGACGATCAGGGGGTCGAGCGGTGCCGGGTGAAGAACATCTCGACCGCGAGGGCCGCGCAGTAGAACACCAGGCCGAGCACGATCGCGCCGAAGACGTATGCCCAGGCGAGCGCGTAGTTGCTGCTGGCGGCGGACGACGTGATCGACTTGCCGAGGCCGCCGATGGGACCGCCGAAGTACTCCGCGATCAGCGCGGAGATGACCGCGAGCGACGACGCGACCCGCAGCCCCGTGAACACGTACGGCGCCGCGGTCGGCAGCGTCACGGCGAGCTGCTGCTGGCGCGCCGACGCGGCATAGACGCGCATGAGGTCGCGGTGCACCGGGCGTACCTGCCGAAGCCCACGCAGGGTGTTGATGTAGACCGGCACGATCACCGCCACCGCGGCCACGATCTGCCGCGCGGTCTCCTTGTCGGCGCCGTACATCGTGTAGAGCACGGGCGCGAGCGCCACGATCGGCATCACGGCGAGAGCCGCGACGAGGGGCGCGACGATCGTGTCGAAGATGCGCCACACGCCGGCGACGACCGCGCCGAGGATGCCGACGAACGCGCCGACCACGAGCCCGATCAGCGCGTTGACACCCGTACGCACCGAGCCGTCGACGATCGAGCCGAGGTTGTCGGTGATCTCGTGGAAGATGTCGGTCGGCGTGGGGACGATGTACTGCTCGATGCCGAAGCCGTCGACGACGGCCTGCCACAGCCCCAGGAGGGCGACGCCGAGGACGATCGGCGCGACGATCGTCCGGTATGCCGACCCGCGGGCGAGCGCCCGCTCCGGGATCGTGGCGGTCGTGGAGCTCATCGGTTGTCGACCCCTCGCGCTCCCCCGACGGGCACCCCGTGCAGCGCCTCGCGCACCGTGGCGACGGCGTGGAAGAACGCATCGTCCTCACGGAGGGAGTCGTCGCGCTCGGCCGGGCCGCCGAGGCTGACGTCGACGACATCGGTGATGCGGCCCGGACGCGGGGACATGACGACGACCCGATCCGACAGGAACACCGCCTCGGGAATCGAGTGGGTCACGAACACGACGGCCGCCTGCGTCTCGGCGCAGATGCGGACGAGCTCGTTCTGCATCCGCTCCCGGGTCATCTCGTCGAGCGCTCCGAACGGCTCGTCCATCAACAGCAGCCGCGGGCTCTCGGCGAGCGCTCGCGCGATCGCGACGCGCTGCTGCATGCCGCCGGAGAGCTGGTCGGGGTAGTGCCCGGCGAAGTCGGTCAGCCCGATCAGCTCGAGCAGCTCGGTGACCCGGTCTCGACGCTCCTTGCGCCCGGCGCCGTGCAGCGCGAGCGGCAGCTCGATGTTGCCCGTCACGGTCTTCCACGGCAGCAACCCGGCCTGCTGGAACGCGATGCCGTAGTCCTGGTCGATCCGGGCCTGGCGGGCCGGCTTGCCGAACACGCTGAGCTCTCCGGAGGTCGGGGTGTCGAGGTCGGCGATGAGGCGCAGGAGTGTGCTCTTGCCGCAGCCGCTGGGCCCGATCAGCGACACGAACTCCCCCGCCGCGACACCCAGGTCGACCGACTCCAGAGCTGTGACTGACGCACCCTTGCGACCGCCGAACGTACGGCTGACGGCGCGTACTTCGACGGCCTGATTGGTGTCACTCATACCGGGATCTCCGAACGTCGATAGGACTTGAGGGCGAGACCGAGCAGGCCGACGAAGGCGGCGGCGACCAGGCCGACCGCGATCGCCGCGAAGATCGGCGCCCAGGGCTTGGCCGGATCGCTGCTGGCCGACTGGGCGTACTCGATGATCAGGCGGCCCACGCCACCGCGCAGGCCGATCGAGACCTCGGCGACGACCGTGCCGATCACCGCCGACGCGGCCGCGAGCCGCAGCGCGGGGATCAGGAACGGCACGCTGGCCGGCAGCCGCAGGCTGAACAGCGTGCGCCACCAGCCGATGCCGTACGTGTGCATGAGGTCGACGTGTGTCGCGTCCGGCGCCTTGAGCCCGCGCAGCACGCCGACCGCGACGGGGAAGAACGCGAGGTACGCGGCAATGACCGCGACCGAGTGCTCGCTCTGCCACTCGAACCCGCCGATCGTGATCTGCGAGCCCCAACGGCGTACGAGTGGCGCGATCGCGATGAGCGGCACGGTCTGGCTCAGCACGATCCAGGGCAGCACGGCGGCCTCGGCGATCGTGAAGCGTTGCATCACGAGCGCCAGGCCGAAGCCCACGACGACCCCGATGATCCAGCCGAGCGCGGCGATCCGGAGCGTGAACAGGCCGCCGTCGAGGACGGTCTGCCACATCGTGTCGCCACCGATCCCGATGACCGGGTCCGACAGCCGCGAGATCATGTCCCACACGTGCGGCATGGCGGTGTCGGTCGACCGCGGCAGCACCGTGGTGTCGCCGATGACGACGCCGGTGTCGGGTGCGAGCGCCTTGTAGGCCTCCCACACCGCGACGACCGCGGCGATGCCGAGAGCGCCGAGAGCCAGGCGCCCCAAGGGCGCGGAACGTCGAGTCATCCGGCTAGGCCTTCGCCTTCACGTGCTCGCGGATCTCCGGGATGATCGACTCGCCATAGACCCGGAGCGTCTCCTCCTTGTTGTCGTGCTGGAGGTAGCCGGCGAACTGCGTCACGCCGACCGCCTGGAGCGCCTTGAGCTTCGCGATGTGGTCCTCCGCGGTGCCGAGCACGCAGAACCTGTCGACGATCTCGTCGGGCACGAACTCGGCGTGCGTGTTGCCGGCGCGGCCGTGCTCGTTGTAGTCGTAGCCCTCGCGGCCCTTGATGTAGTCGGTCAGGGCCTGCGGGACCTGCGCGTCGTCGCCGTACTTCGCCACGATGTCGGCGACGTGGTTGCCGACCATCCCGCCGAACCAGCGACACTGCTCGCGCATGTGCGCCCAGTCGTCGCCCACGTACATCGGCGCGGCGATGCAGAACTGCAGCGAGTCCGGATCTCGGCCGACGTTCGCCGCAGCATCGCGGACGGTCTGGATCATCCACTTCGTGATGTCGACATCGGCGAGCTGCAGGATGAAGCCGTCGCCGACCTCTCCGGCCGCCTTGAGCGCCAGCGGGCCGTAGGCCGCGATCCACACCTCGAGCGACGTGTTGGTCGTCCACGGGAACCGCAGGGTCGAGCCCTTGTAGTCGACCGCGCGGCCGTTGGCGAGCTCGCGGATCACGTGCGTCGCCTCGCGCACCTCCTTGAGCGTCGACGGCTTGCCGTTCGTCACGCGTACGGCCGAGTCGCCGCGGCCGATGCCGCACACCGTGCGGTTGCCGTACATCTCGTTGAGCGTCGCGAACACCGACGCCGTCACGGTCCAGTCACGCGTGGCCGGGTTGGTCACCATCGGGCCGACCATGATCCGGTTGGTCTCGGCGAGGATCGCGCTGTAGATGACGTACGGCTCCTGCCACAGCAGATGGCTGTCGAACGTCCACACGTAGTCGAAGCCGTGCGTCTCGGACAGCTTGGCGAGCTGCACCGTGCGCCACGCGGGTGGATTGGTCTGGAGGACGACGCCGAAATCCATGATCAGCCTTCTGCTAGATGAGGTACTGGGAGAGGTC
>NZ_JAKFCB010000116.1:0-4213 GCF_036676885.1 Aeromicrobium sp. | reverse complement strand
CCCACCAGAATCGTGCCCAACCCCGCAGACACACCCCGCTCACGCAACGCATCCACACGCCCACGAAGCTCACCCTTGATCGCGGCCGCAACCGCCTTGCCATCGAGAATCTGCGCAGTCACGTGACCGAGTCCCATCTGATCTGGTTCTGATTCCTCGCATCCTAGATTTGCCGACCCTGCGTGAACAGCGCACGAATCCACACGAAATCATGCAAAACTGCTGCATGATCGATCACCGGCTCCACGTGCTTCGCCTGCTCGCCCACCACGGCACGGTGACCGCGACCGCCGAAGCGCTGCACTACACACCGTCTGCCGTGTCGGCCCAGCTGCGTTCCCTGTCGGAGCAGCTCGGTGTGACCCTGCTGGTCCCCAAGGGCCGGGGGGTGAAGCTCACGCCGGCCGGGCGCCTCCTGCTGTCCCGCGCCGACGACCTGTACGAGCGTTGGGAGCAGATCCGGGCCGAGCTGGCCACCAGCGCCGACGAGACCATGGTCGAGCTCCGCATGTGCGGCTTCTCCACCGCCGCTGCGGCGTTGCTCCCCCCGGTCGCTGCGCGCCTGCTGCGGACCTACCCGAACCTTGACGTCCGCATCATCGAGGCCGGGCCCGCGGAGTGCTTCGACCTGTTGCTCGCCGGAGAAGCAGACGTCGCGGTGGTGGCCGTCACGCAGGAGATCCCCGCGGCCGCCGATCCCCGCTTCTACCAGCAGCCACTCCTGAACGACCCACTCGATCTGCTGCTCTCGGCCAATCACCGCCTCGCGACCTATGAGTCAGCCTCCTTCCACGAGGTGGCCACCGAACGCTGGATCGTCGACCGCGTCGGTCGTCCGTACCACCAGCTCTTCATGACCGCCTGCGCGACGGCCGGCTTCGTTCCGACGATCGCGCACGAGGTGGTCGAGTGGGAGACGGCCGCCGCGCTCGTCGGCGCCGAGCTCGGCGTCGCGTTGATCCCGCGGTTGGCACGGATACCCGCCGGCTATCCCGTCGTCCGCGTCCCGCTGCATGGCGATCCCAGGCCCACGAGGCACATCATCACCGGTATCCGCCGCGGCAGTCGCGGTCTCCCCGTCGTCTCCGAGGCGATCAGGGCGCTCGGCGACGTCGGCCCGGCCGCGCTCGCTGCCGTCCAGCTGCCTGCGGACGAGGGGGGTCGCCGCTGAGCGGTCCGTGCACCAAATCTGCATGTTGCCATACAAATCCGTGCGCTATTCATGAAGAGTCACGGAATCTAGGATTCCGTCCATGGACGCTCGCACCCTGGATCCCCCGCACCAGCTCGACATCGCCGCGCTGGCGGAACGACGAGAGCCGGGGCTGAGCCTGGAGGCACCGTTCTACACGAGCGACGAGATCTACGAAGCAGACATCGCGGGGATCTTCTCGAAGCACTGGATCTTCGTGGCCTCCGAAGGCGAGATCCCCGACGCGGGCGACTACGTCACGATCAACCTCGGTACGTACTCGGTCATCGTCGTCCGCGATGACGACGAAGAGGTCCGGGCCCTGCACAACGTCTGCCGGCACCGCGGCGCCCGCATCCTCACGGACGCCCAGGGTTCGGTCGGAAACCTGGTGTGCGGCTACCACCACTGGGCGTACGCCACGGACGGTCGGCTCCGTCACGCACCCACGCACGGCAAGGACTTCGACATGACGTGCTTCGGCCTCAAGCATGTCGCAGTGCAGGTGGTCAGCGGCCTGATCTTCATCTGCCTGGCCGACGAGCCACCTGAGGACCTCGCCCGGGTCGCTGACATCGTCAGTCCGTACATCGCGCCCCACGAGCTGGGCAAGACCAAGGTCGCGGCCCAGGTCGACCTGGTCGAGGAGGGCAACTGGAAGCTGGTGATGGAGAACAACCGCGAGTGCTACCACTGCGACGGACATCCGGAGCTGGCGTGCTCCCTCTTCCCCACCTTCGGCTACGGCTCCTCGGACATCCCGCCGCATCTCCAGCCGGCCCACGATCGCTATCTCCTCGCCCAGACCGAGCTCGAGGCCAGGTGCGACGAGCTCGGCCTGCCCTACGTCGCGGTCGAGGACCTCACGTCGCGCGACTCCGGCTTCCGCATCCAGCGCGAGGCACTTGACGGTGCCGGGGAGTCCTTCAGCGAGACCGGCGAATCCGTCTCGAACGTGCTGCTCGGCGATTTCGAGCACCGGCGGCTCGGGCGGCTGTCGTTGCACCTGCAGCCCAATGCCTGGTTCCACTTCCTCAGCGACCACGCCGTGACGTTCGCGGTCCTCCCGTTGAGCTCGGGCAGGACGCTGGTACGCACGACGTGGCTCGTGCACGAGGACGCCGAGGAAGGCGTCGACTACGACCCCGAGGCGCTCACGAAGGTCTGGCGAGAGACGAATGCGCAGGATGCCGCGTTCGTGGCCCGCGCACAGCTCGGTGCGACCAGTCCCGCGTACGAGCCCGGCCCGTACATGCCCAGCGAGTATCAGGTCGAGGCGTTCTGCACCTGGTACATCGCCCGGATGCAGGAGCACCTCTCGTCATGACGGTCCTGACCCAGGCATTCAGCGCGATGCTCACCCAGGACCGCCGACCGCCGCGCGTGTGGGACGACAACGCGGAGCAGCTGCTGGTGTGCCGCGGGATCGTTCCGGTGACGGAGGAGATCAGCACGTTCGTCTTCGAGGCGCTGGAGCCCCGGTTCTTCCGCCACCTGCCGGGTCAGTACCTCACGCTGACGGTCGACATCGACGGGCAGCTCGTCAGCCGGTGCTACACGATCTCCTCGCCGGCGACGCGCCCGTACGCGTTGAGCATCAGCGTCAAGCGTGAGCCCGGCGGCCTGGTGTCGAACTGGCTGCACGACCACCTGAGGGTGGGAGACCGGGTTCGCGCCACCGGTCCGCTCGGATCGTTCACGTTCGCCGAACACCCCGCGGCCAAGTACCTGTTCCTCTCGGCCGGGGTGGGGATCACGCCCTCCATGTCGATGATCCGCACGCTGCACGACCTGGCCGAGCCGTCAGACGTCGTGCTGGTTCACAGCGTCCGGAGCCCCGAGCACATCGTGTTCCGGTCCGAGCTCAACCACCTGGCCGCCTCGGACCCCAATCTCCGGGTGGCCATCACCTGCGAGGACGCGGGCGACGACAGCTGGGACGGACGGCGCGGACGACTGACGTCGGACCTGCTCGCCGAGATCGCCCCGGACCTGCATGAGCGTGAGATCTTCCTGTGCGGCCCGGCTGCCTACATGGCCGCGGCTCAGGAGCTGCTCACCGCCGCGGGAGTTGACGCCGCCCGGATCCACATCGAGTCCTTCGTGTTCGACGTCGTGGAAGCGCCCTCAGAGGATGCAGCCGGCGCCGACGCCGCCGCATTCAGCGTCCAGTTCACGCGGAGCAACCAGACGGTCCAGTGCGCCTCCGACGGCACGGTGCTCCAGGCGGCCATCGCCGCCGGGATCCGGGTCCCGTCCTCGTGCGGCGGAGGCATGTGCGGCACGTGCAAGACCACCCTCGTCAGAGGGTCGGTGGACATGAAGCACGACGGAGGCATCAGGCCGAAGGAGATAGCACAGGGCAAGATCCTGCTGTGCTGCTCCAAGCCGCTGGAGGACCTGATCGTCGAGGCGTAGCGCCAGCTGGGCCGCTCGGGCGTCACCGGCGTATCAGCACTCGACCACGTTGACGGCGAGCCCGCCGCGGGACGTCTCCTTGTACTTGTCCTTCATGTCGGCGCCGGTCTCGCGCATCGTCTTGATCGCCTTGTCGAGCGACACCTTGTGGCTGCCGTCTCCGTGGAGGGCCAGCCGTGCGGCGTTGATCGCCTTGACGCTCGCGATGGCGTTGCGCTCGATGCACGGGATCTGCACGAGTCCCCCGACGGGGTCGCACGTCAGTCCGAGGTTGTGCTCGATGCCCACCTCTGCCGCGTTCTCGACCTGCGTGGGTGTGCCTCCCAGCACTTCGCACAGCCCTGCTGCGGCCATCGAGCACGCCGATCCCACTTCGCCCTGGCAGCCGACCTCGGCACCGGAGATCGAGGCATTGATCTTGAACAGGATGCCGACCGCGGCGGCCGCCAGCATGAACCGCACGACCCCGTCGTCGTCCGCATCGGGTACGAACTTGGCGTAGTAGTGGAGCACGGCCGGCACGATCCCGGCTGCGCCGTTGGTGGGCGCCGTGACGATCCGGCCGCCGGCGGCGTTCTCCTCGTTGACCGCGAGCGCGAACAG
>NZ_JAKFCB010000115.1:0-4257 GCF_036676885.1 Aeromicrobium sp. | reverse complement strand
GGTGCCGGGCAGGATCGTGAGGACGTCGGTCTGGCGTACGAGCGGCGAGGCTACGGTCGCGGTCGCGGCGGCGAACGACGTCACGCCCGGCACGACCTCGGTCTCGAACCGGTCGGCGAGCCGGTCGTGCATGTACATGTACGACCCGTAGAACAGCGGGTCTCCCTCCGCCAGAACGACGACGGTACGTCCGGCCTCGAGGTGCACCGCGAGGCGCGCCGCGGACTCCTCGTAGAACTCCGCCATCGCCCCTGCATAGCCACCGGGATGGGCGGTCGTGCCGGTCGTCACCGGATAGCGCAGCTCCTCCTCGATGACGCCGTCGGGGATCAGGTCGGCGGCGATCCGGCGGGCGTTGGACTGCTTGCCGACGCCGGCGTGGAACGCGATGACGTCCGCCTCGGCGATCAGCCGGGCCGCCTTGAGGGTGATGAGCTCGGGGTCGCCGGGGCCGAGCCCGACGCCGTAGAGGCGGCCGGTCACTCGCGTTCCTGGGCGATCGCGTTGAGCGCCGATGCGGCCATCGCCGAGCCGCCGCGACGGCCGTGCACCGTCAGGTAGGGGATGTCGAGCTCGAACGATGCCAGGGCTTCCTTGGACTCGGCGGCGCCGATGAAGCCCACCGGCGTACCGATGATCGCGGCGGGTCGTGGCGCGCCGTCGAGCAGCATCTCGAGCAGGTGGAACAACGCCGTCGGGGCGTTGCCGAACGCGACGACCGCGCCCTCGAGCTGGTCCTCCCACAGCGAGACCGCAGCCGCGGAACGGGTCGTCGACCACTCCTTGGCCAGCGCCGGCACCCGCGGATCACGCAGGAAGCACAGCACCTCGTTGTCCTTCGGCAGCCGCGCGCGCGTGACGCCCGAGGCGACCATGGTGGCGTCGGTCAGGATCGGCGCGCCGCCCTCGAGCGCGCCGCGGGCCGCCGAGACCAGGTCCGGGTGGATGTCGAGGTCGCGGGTCAGGTCGACCTGTCCGCAGGCGTGCACCATCCGCACGGCGACCTTCTCCGCATCGGCCGGTATGTGCGACAGCTCGGCCTCAGCGCGGATCGTCGCGAACGAGTCGACGTAGATCGCGGGTCCGTCGGCGACGTAGTCGAAGCGGCGGGTCGGTTGCTTGGGCGTCATGCACTCTCCAGGTCGGGGATGACGATGCTCCGCCACGGCGTCACGATCACCTCGGTGCCGGCGCGATCCAGGATCTTGGCAGCGAGCTCGGGGGTGAGCAGGCCGTCGGGCACCGCAAGGTGTTCGGCGCTGCGGCCGTCGTCCTGCGCGATGATGCCGTACGGCGGAGGGAGCGCGCTGACCTGGGTCCTCAGGTCGCGGGCGTGGTGCATGCCGAGCAGCTCCGCGCCGCCTTCGGGCAGCTCGTCGATGTGCCACAGGGCGCTCTCGCCCTCGCCACGGAGACCGAGGAACGATCGGGCGTACGACAGCAGGGCACCGGGTGCCTCGTCGAGCGGGACCAGCGGACCCCACTGGTGCGAGCCGACGCGCAGCTGGACGGTCTCCTCGTCGACGGCCATCAGGCCCAGGTCGAGCGTGCGTGAGGCGATGTCGCCGCGGCCGTCGTCGAGCACGAACAGGAACCGGCCGGGCAGGCCCGCGAAGTCCGGCTCGGCGCACAGCTGCCGGTCGAGCTCGTGGGCCGTCTCGCGGAGGTCGGCTCGTCCGCCGACGCGTCCCGTGAGCGGCGACACCATGATGTTGCGCACCAGCTCGTGGCTCGGCGACGGCAGCAGCCCGGACTCGGCGATCGCGTCGACCAGCACCGCCGGCACGCAGCCGTCCGAGTGCTCGATGCCGCGGAGCTGCAGGTTGGTCCGCTTCGTCAGCAGGATCGTGCCATCGGCGAAATCGGCTGCGATGCCGACCAGGTCACGCAGGGCCGAGGTCGACAGCACGCCGCCGATGAGCCGCAGCCGCACGATCGCGCCGTCGTCCGCGATCCAGGGTCGCAGGACGCCGGGGCACCGGTCGGGATGAGAGCGATTCGTCACCCGTTCATGGTGTCACGCGCGGCTGGCGGCTCGTCCAGGACGCAGTCGCCGCAGATCCCGGCTCCCGGCACGCGGTAGAACAGGCAGCACGAGCGGCGTACGAATGACGGTGCGGGGTCGAGATCGCCGGTCCCGGCCAGTGTGCCGTGCTCGAGGAGCTGCCCGACGATTCGGGTCGCGACCTCGGCGCGGCCGGGACGCGCCGTGCGGAGCATCGTCAGCGCGCCGGCCAGGCTCGAGGCGACATTGCCCCAGAGCACCTGCGGCGACAGCGCGAACGTACGCCCGAAGTTGTCGAGCACCGGCGCGACGATCGGGCGCAGGATCCGTGCGTCGAGCTCCTCGGCGAGGCTCGAGCCGGCGAGCTCCGTACCGTCGACCGTGCTGCGGGCCAGCGGCCACGGTCCGCCGACGACGGGCTGCCACCACAGGGCGTCGAGCCGCAGGTCCGGGACGCGGTCGGCGAGCGCGGCGCAGGCGAAGGCCGGCGACACGAGGCGGGCGGCCAGGCCGAGGAACACGATCGACGCGGTCGCGCGCTCCTCGATCTCGTCGACCGTCACGCGCGATCGATCCGCGAGCAGCTGCCGGGCCGCGGCCACCCGCTCGACCAGGACATCAGGACGCTCGGCGAGCTCGGCCAGCGGCCGCCAGCCGGCGCCTGGGGTCCACCGGTCGAGGACGAAGAACGGCCCGACCTCGGCGGCGAGGTCGAGCGCGGCATCATCCGACGCGGGGATCATCCATTCGTGCCGCTGAGCAGCCCTGTCGTACGTACTTCGGCGACGTCGCCCCGAGCGGCACGCGCAGAGGCCTGGCCGGCCAGCGTGTCGGCGGCGACGTTGAGCGGCCACACCGTCAGGTCCGTGAGGTGGGCCTTGACCTTCTGGAAGAACACCGGGGCGTCGGCGTCGCGGCGCGCCTGCATCAGCGCGTAGATCGCCTGGACGATCTCGACGTTGGCGACGATCTCCTTCTTGGAGTTGCGCCAGCCGTTGCGGGCCCATCCACTGGCCCAGGTCGTCGAGCAGCCGATCGTGTAGGACGAGTCGGCCTGGATCACGAGCGGACGGTCGGCGAAGTCGCGCAGCGCGTTCTCGACCGCGAGCAGCTCGCCGATGTTGTTGGTCCCCTGCAGGAGCCCGCCGCAGGCCGAGGTGCCGTCGTCCGCGACGTACGCCCAGCCGGTCGGGCCGGGGTTGGTGACGCACGATCCGTCGGTGCCGACGACGATCGCGCCGCCCAGCTCGAGCACGGCGGTGTGGGTCCTGGCGAGTGTCACGGGCTGCTCCTGGCTTCGGTGGGTCGTCCGCCAGTATGGCTGCTCCGTCCGCCAGAATCGCGCTCCGATCGAGCCGGTACGCTGATCAGCACTTCCGCGCCGCAGGAATCCGGTGCAACTCCGGAGCGGTTCCGCCACTGTGTATGCCGTCAGGCCAGCCAGACACTGGGCGTGGAGCAACCCACCAGACGGGGCGAGAACCCCGAGGAGGAACATGACGCGCATCGCGCTGCTGTCCACGTCCGACACCGACCTGCTGTCGGCCCGCGCAAGCGGCGCCGACTACGTGCTCGCCAACCCCGCGCGCGAGCTGCCGGCCGGGCTCGCCGAGGTCGACCTGGTGATCGCCCGGGTGCTCGGCTCGGCCAGTGACATACGCGAGCTTGTGCTGCCGCACGTCGGCTCGGTGCCGCTGGTCGTCCTCGGGGGCGAGCAGTCGCCGAGCGCCGAGCTGATGGAGCTGTCGACCGTACCGATCGGCGTCGCGGCCGAGGCGCACCGCTATCTCGCCGAGGGCGGGCCGGGCAACCTCGCGCAGCTGCACGGCTTCCTGTCCGACACCGTGCTGCTGACCGGCGTCGGCTTCGAGCCGCCCGCAGTCCTGCCCGAGTTTGGTGTCGCGGAGCGACCCTCGCCGAGCAGCGACCTGCCCAGGATCGGAATCCTGTACTACCGGGCGCACGAGGCGTCCGGCAACAGCGGCTTCGCGCACCAGCTCGCCGACGCGATCGACGCGACCGGTGAGGCGTACGGCGTGCCGATCTTCTCGTCGTCGCTGCGGGCGGCACCCGACGCGCTGTTCACCGAGCTGGCCAAGCTCGACGCGCTGATCGTCACGGTCCTGGCCGCCGGCGGCACCAAGCCCGGCACCGTCAGCGCCGGCGGCGACGACGAGGCGTGGGACGTCGAGCGCATGAAGGCCCTCGACATCCCGATCCTGCAGGGCCTGTGCCTGACCTCGAGCCGTGAG
>NZ_JAKFCB010000114.1:0-24372 GCF_036676885.1 Aeromicrobium sp. | reverse complement strand
CAGATCTTCGGACGGATCATCGTGCCGCAGATCAAGGGCACGATCATCACGGTCTTCATCACGGTGACCATCGGCGTGATGAAGGTGTTCGACATCGTCTACGTCAACACCAACGGTGACTTCAACACCAACGTGCTGGGCAACCTCTTCTACAACAACATCAGCACGTTCCTCAACTACGGCGCCGCGTCGGCCATCGTCGTCATCCTCATGATCGCCGTGATCCCGGTCATGTGGTACCAGGTCCGACACTTCAAGGCCGAGGAGGCAGGCGCATGACCGTCACGACCAAGACACCGGACACCGTCACAACCAGGCCGGGCGCGCGAAAGCTCCGCAGGGCCGCGAAGTTCGACCCCAACCCGGCCAAGGCCGGCTGGGCCACCAAGGCCGTGCTGATCGGGCTCTGCGCCGCGTGGATCGTGCCGTTGCTCGGCACGTTCGTCACGTCGTTCCGGTCGCTGGACGACGTCAACAGCAGCGGCTGGTGGACCGTCTTCACCAACCCGTCCACCCTCAACCGCCTCACGTTGGAGAACTACGACAACGCACTGACGGGCAATGCCCACATGGGCCGGGCGTTCATCAACAGCCTCGCCATCTCCTTGCCGGCGACGATCATTCCGATCCTGATCGCGGCGTTCGCGGCGTACGCATTCACGTTCATGGAGTTCAAGGGCCGCGATGTCCTGTTCCTGACCGTCGTGAGCCTGCTGGTGGTGCCCAACTACGTCGCGTTCGTCCCCATCCTGAAGCTCTACCGCGAGCTGGGCCTGAACGGTACGTTCGCGTCCGTCTGGTTGGCGCACATCGGCTTCGGCATGTCCTTGGCGATCTACATCCTGCGCAACTACATGGCGACGTTGCCCAAGACCGTGATCGAGTCGGCGAAGATCGACGGCGCCAGCCACTACCAGACGTTCTTCCGGCTGGTGCTGCCCATGTCGGTGCCGGCCCTCGCGTCGTTCGCGATCTTCCAGTTCCTGTGGGTGTGGAACGACCTGCTGGTCGCGCTGGTCTTCATCGGGCCGGGTGAGAACGAGCCCGTCACGGTCGGCCTGACCCACCTCAAGACCCAGCTCGGGCAGGGCTGGGAGCTCACCACGGCAGGCGGCTTCATCACGATGATCCTGCCGATCCTGGTCTTCCTCAGCCTGCAGCGGTTCTTCATCCGCGGGATGACGGCCGGCGCCGTCAAGGGCTGAGCCCTCTTCCCTCCGCGACGAGTGCCCGGACTGCCATTGGCGGTTCGGGCACTCTCGACCATCCATCACAGGAGTCAGCTTCCCCATGCTCTTCCCACCGACAACCCGGACCGGGCCCTGCACCCGCATTGAGCTCGCGACCCGGGACGACGGGTTCCCGGTCGTCTTCTGGGCCGGACTGGATGACGGCCGGGATGTCTCCGGCAACGCGTTCCCGCTCCTGCCGAACGGGCCCGGCATGCCGCTGCTCGGCGAGCACGCCCACCGCCTCTACACCCGGCCGCATCTACGCGGTCACCGAGTGGTGGCGGGCGCCGACGTGGTGGCGACCGGGCAGGGTTGGTCGACGCGGTTCGTCCAGGACTCGCTGGACCTGAGCGACACCCGGCTCACCGTGACGGCCTCCGACGCGGATGCCGGGCTGGAGCTCGTGGCCGAGTTCGAGTCACTGGCCGGGGGTGCGCTGCGCGGGCGCTGCACCGTCAGCAACACCGCCCCGGGCTCCTATCTGGTGACCGGGCTCGAGGTGGTGCTCCCGGTCGCCGACCACCACGTGGAGGCGCTGGACTTCACCGGCCGGCACGAGCGTGAGCGCACGCCCCAACGCCACAGCGTCACCGACGGGCTGTGGCTGCGCGAGAGCCGCGGCGGCCGACCAGGACTCGGCGCCGCGACGATGGTCGTGCTCGGCACTCCGAACTTCTCGCCGACCCAGGGCGAGGTTCTCGGTGTCCACGTCGCGTGGAGCGGTGACTCGATTCTGCGCGTCGAACGGGACGCCGCCACCGGCGCCACGGTCGGCGGCGGTGAGCTCCTCCAGCCGGGCGAGGTGTGCCTGGCGCAGGGCGAGAGCTATGCGACCCCGTGGGTGTTCTTCGCCGCTGCCGACGACGGCCTCGACGGGCTGGCTGCGGTCTGGCACGCGTACCAGCGCTCGCTCGACGCCCATCCCGGAACCCAGCCCGTCGTGCTCAACGTGTGGGAGGCCGTGTACTTCGACCACGACCTGGATCGCCTCCGTGGCATCGCCGATCGCGCTGCCCGGGTCGGCGTCGAGCGTTTCGTCCTCGACGACGGGTGGTTCCGCCATCGGCGCGACGACACGGCCGGGCTGGGCGACTGGTGGGTCGACGAGGAGGTCTGGCCCGATGGCCTCACTCCCTTGGTGGACCACGTGCGCTCCCTGGGGCTCGAGTTCGGGCTCTGGTTCGAGCCGGAGATGGTCAACCCCGACTCGGACCTCTACCGGAGTCACCCCGACTGGATCCTCTCGAGCGGTCCGCGAGTTCCTCTGCTGCAGCGCAACCAGCTCGTCCTGGACCTGTCCCGCCCCGAGGTGCGGGACTACCTCTTCGAGCGGGTGAGCGCGATCCTCTCCGCGCACCCGGTCGACTACGTCAAGTGGGACCACAACCGCGATCTGCTGGAGGCCGGAACGGCCCGCCGGTTCGGGGCGCCTGCCGTACACGAACAGACGGTTGGCTTCTACACCCTGCTCGATGCGCTGCGGGCTGCGCATCCCGACATCGCCTGGGAGTCGTGTGCCTCCGGGGGAGGGCGGGTGGACCTCGGGGTGTTGGAGCGCGTCCAGCGCGTGTGGACCTCTGACATGACCGATGCGTTGGCCCGTCAGCAGATCCAGCGCTGGACCACACAGCTCCTGGCACCGGAGTACGTCGGTGCGCACGTCTCGTCGCGTACGTCGCACACGACCGGACGGACGCTGCCGCTGGACTTCCGCGCCGCGACCGCGCTGTTCGGGTCATTCGGGATCGAGTGGGACCTGATGACCGCCAGCGACGAGGAGCTCGACCGGCTTGCTGACTGGGTGGCTCGCCACCGTCGCTTCCGGGGCTTGCTGCACTCGGGCCGCGTCGTCCGCCCGGACTCATCGGATCCCGCCGTGCAGCTGCACGGCGTCGTGGCTGCTGATCGTCGGCAGGCGCTCGTCGCACACGTGCAGCTCGACGAGTCGGCGCACAACCGGGGCGTCGCAGTGCGGGTGCCGGGACTTGATCCCGCGGCGACGTACCGGCTCACCTGGGAGGGACCGGCGGACCCCACGGCCGTGAGCGCGTCCTCGCCGCTACCTCTCGAAGGCCCGACCCAGGGGCGCGAGGTGCTGGGGCAATCCCTGGCCACGCATGGCTTCTGGATGCCGCGGAGGCGCCCGGAGACGGTCACCCTGGTGCACCTCGAGTCCGCCGGAGCGCCGTGATCGTCGGCGCCTACGATCGAGCATGGCCTTCTGGAGCGAACGAATCGTGCCGCACCTCGTGGACAGGGCGCTGTCGACGGACGACGTGATGCGCGAGCGTGAGCGCGTCTGCGCGCTGTTGAGCGGTCAGGTCGTCGAGATCGGGTTCGGCTCGGGCCTGAACACCGAGCTGTATCCCGAGGCCGTCGAGTCGGTGGCAGCGGTCGAGCCGTCCGACACGGCGTGGCGGATGTCGGCCGATCGACGACGCGAATCGCGTACGCCGATCACCCGGTCCGGCCTCGACGGTCAGGCGCTCGCCGAGCCCGCCGGGTCCTTCGACACGGCCCTGTCGACATTCACGATGTGCACGATCCCCGACGTCGAGCTGGCGTTGACCGAGCTCCATCGGGTGCTCCGCCCCGGCGGCACGTTCGCGTTCCTCGAGCACGGACTGGCCCCCCAGCCGGGTGTCGTGCGCTGGCAGCGGCGGATGGAGCCGGTCCAGAAGGCGGTCGCCGGTGGGTGCCACCTCTCCCGCGACATCCCGCGCCTCATCAGCTCGGCCGGATTCGAGATCGTCGAGCTGGAGGAGCGCTACCTGCCGGGGCCCAAGGTCGCGCGACCTTGGACGTACGTCTACTCAGGCAACGCCGTTCGACGCTGAGCTCAGGACGCCTTGCGCTCGGACTCGGACTCGCGCGCTTCCACGGGCTCCTCACGCTGCCTGATGAGGCTCAGCACGGGTGCAGGCAGGTTGCCCTGACGGATCTGCGCCACCCAAGCGCGGGAGTGGCGGATGACGGTCGGGAGGGACAGGAGCAGGGCCACGAACAGTGCGCACAGCAGTAGTCCGGCCAGCGGACGGATGACAAGGTCGATCATGGAATCATTCCTCGGCAGGGGGAAGCTGGTGACGATCCGGGGAGGACCGGCCCAACTGCTTGAGGCGAACACGTACTTACCCACATGTACCCGTGTGCATGCAGAGACTCAAGCCGACATGCGGCAATGGGAGATGTATCTCAGTGCCGCCCGCTCCTGGTGGCTGCTCATCTGGATCCCGGATTGGGGGCCGAGGCCCCTGTTGCCGTGCCGCCTTGGGCGGTCGGAGGGGTGGTGAGGAGGTTCCCCGCAAGTGAGCTCAGGTGCGGCGCTTCGCCTCGAACGCCATGACGGCCAGCTCGGTCGCGATGGCCCGTCGCAGTGCGAGCAGCGGATCGAATGGCGACGCCGATCCCGGCTGAGGCAGCGGGCGCGGGATCTCGATCATCAACGCACCGCCAGGCTCACGCGCGCGTGGCTGGGCAGGTGGCGAGTGGAGCCGCGGTAGCGGGCATAGATCGTGTGGGTGCCTCGTGCCTGCCTCGGCAGATTGAGGGTGAACGTCCGCACCCCGCCCGGCTCGAACACGATGGACCTGAGCACGGTTGATCCCCGCGTGATGTCGACGCGGCCGTATCCGGCGGTCGGCGCCAGGGTCACGCGCATCCGGGGTGTCGTCGCCGCGGTGATGGTTGGGTCCACGAAGCTCGCCGTGGTCCTGGAGGTGCTCCTGATCGTCACCGGACGGCTGCCGAGCAGGACGTCGCTGCCCGCCGTGAGCGGTGTGTTGAGGGCGTACAGGTACATCGTGGTGCTCCCACGCGTCGCGACGGCCTTGATGCGGTGGAACGTGAAGTACGCCGTGCTGAACGTGAAGGACTCGATGCCGGCTGCGCCGCGCGGCCCGCCGAGGGTCACGAGATACGACGGGCTGAGGAGGCTGCCGCCGTCCGGGTCGCTGGAGGTGCCCCAGAAGTCGATCTGCCCCGCGACGGCTGCGCTGACCGAGGTGAAGACCCCCGACGGGGACCCGTTCGACCTCGGGTAGTGGATGAAGCCCGACGGCCATCCGGTGCCGCGGGTCATGTGGCGCCACCGGAAGTCGCCGTTGAGGTTGTCCTCGGAGACCAGGACCGATCCGTCGGACATCACCTGCTCGACGTACGCGACGTGACCCGACGGCGACGACGCGCTGGCCGGCCACCAGGCGATCGCTCCCACGGTCGGGCTGTCGTTGACCGGTACGCCCGCCGCCCGCGCCGCGACACCCCACGTCGCGGCGCCGCCGGTGCCGGGAGGGCGGGCAACGAGGCGGCCGCCGTGCGACAGCCGGTATGCCGCGTAGTTGGTGCAGTTGTGGCCCGGAGTCTGGTTCCAGTACGAGATGAAGGACAGGAGGCCGTACCCGGCGTCGCTCCGCCCTGCCAGGAGGCAGGAGATCGACCCGGTGCACAGCGTGGTCGACGAGGCTTGCGCGGCCGGAGCCGCGACCAGCGTGATGGCGCCCAACGCGGCCGCGAGGATGACGGTGAACGGCCGGCGGATGATGCGTCTGACCTGCATGTCGTGCCCCCGAGACGCAGCCGCCCTCGAGCGGGACGCTGCATGCAGGAGAACGTATGTTGCGATAACCTGTCGCGGCCTGGTCGGAGGTCCCCGATAATGGGGACCTAGTTCTCTACCGATCCGCCCGACTTGATGGCTCCGGCCGGCGCTCCATGAGCGTCAGGCGCCGGCGGGCCCCGCGTGACTGCCGCCTCGCGGTGGTGCGGGGACGTAGGCATCGTCAGGCTCGACGTCACGACCCTTCGGCGCGAGCAGCACCGCGAACGCCGTCGTGATCGGCACGGCCAGGACGAGCCCGATCGCGCCGACGAGCGTGCGCACGATCTCGGTGCCGATCTCCTCGGTCGTCGCCATCGTGC
Organism: Aeromicrobium sp.; assembly: GCF_036676885.1. Lineage (GTDB taxonomy): Bacteria > Actinomycetota > Actinomycetes > Propionibacteriales > Nocardioidaceae > Aeromicrobium. The sequence goes on along the minus strand of NZ_JAKFCB010000114.1, from coordinate 18,220 downwards.
CGAGACTCTGCTGATAGGCGGTGATCAGCAGCAGGATCGTCATGGCCGAGCCGGCATACGCGAACACCAGGGTGTAGACGCTCGAGGCGATGTGGTCGCGGCCGATGCGCATCGCCGACGCGAACAGGGAGCCGGCGCGCATCGCCGGCTGCAGCGCGCGCAGCTCCCACACGGCGCTGGCCTGCGTGACCGTGACGTCGTTGAGCACACCCAGCCCGGCGATGACCATCGTCGCAGCGACGACACCGGACAGGTTGATGTCGGGGGCGGTGGCGATCAGACGCTGGTCGTCCTCCGAGCTGACGCCGGTCAGGCTCGTCCAGGCGGTGGCGCCGAGCCCCATCACCCCGGTCAACGCGATCCCGACCAGCGTGCCGAACAACGCCGACGTCGTGCGTATGGAGACCCCGTGCGCGAGGTAGAGCACGGCGATCATGATGACGGTCGAGCCGACGATCGCGACGGGCAGCGGTGACTCACCGGCGAGGAACGCCGGGAGGACGAACTTGGTCAGGGCCAGCATCGTCACCGCGATGCCGACGAGGGCGAACAGGCCGCGCCACCTGGCCACGAGCACCACGAGGACCGAGAACATCACGGCGAGCGCCGTGAGCGGCACCCCGCGGCGGAAGTCCAGGAACTCGTACGAGACTGCCTGCCCCTCGGGCGCGATGCGCAGGATGTTGACCTCGTCGCCCGGCTTGATGCCGGCCTTGTAGCGTGCCGCGTCGAGGTCGAACGTCGCGGTGCCCTCGTCGACCGTGGCGGTGATGTGGGCGCAGTCGCCCCTGACCTGCGGCATGCCGTCGGGGCCCTCGCCGCCGCTGTTGCAGTCGAACGGGTCGACGCCGGTGACCTTGGCGCCGACCGTGGTGACACCCTGTCCGCCATAGGGATTCATGTCGTGCGCGACCTTGCTGGAGTCGGGCCACAGGGCGACCATCGCGGCGAGGGCCAGGGCGGCGATCGCAAGGACGATGACGGTGAGGGTGACGGCGAGGCCTCGCCGAGGAGGTCCGTGGTCGACCACGGTGTGCGAGTGAGAATGTGCCACGATGAAAGGGTGCCACGTGACGACACAGAGCCTGAGCACCTGCCCGGCGCGGTGGGCGGTGCGACGCGCGTCGGACGGACCGTGCGTCGTCCCACCGGTCCGTGGACCCCGGCGGTCCATGAGCTGCTGACCTACCTGCACGACAACGGCCTGCGCGGCATACCCGAGCTGCACGGTGTCGACGAGGACGGGCGCGAGGTCCTGGAGTACGTCGAGGGTCGCGGGGTGCCGGTCGACAAGGAGATCGTGCTCGACAACGTGCTGGCCGAGGCGGTCGCCTGGCTGCGCGACTTCCATGACCTCGTCGAGGGCTACCGGCCCGAGGGCGTACGCCGCTGGCGTGGCGGCGAGGCCGAGCTCGCCGACGACGAGATCATCTGCCACCACGACCCCGGCGCGTACAACTGGATCATCCAGAGTGGCCACTTCGTCGCGATGATCGACTGGGACATGGCCGGTCCGGGACGTCCGATCGAGGACCTCGCCTTCCTGGCCTGGACCGGCATCCCGCTCTATCGCGAGATCCCGGTCGAGGACGTCGTGCGGCGTCTCGACCTGCTCGTCGACGCGTATGGCGAGTGGGGCCCGATGACGGTGCTCGAGGCGGTCGTCGAGCGCATGACGGCGGCGAGCGACCGCATCGAGGCCGGTCAGGCCCGCGGCGACGAGGGGTTCGTCAACCTCGGCAAGGTCGGTGAGCCGCAGCGCACCCGCGACCGGGTCGCGGCGTTCCGGGAGCGCATACCCGCGATCGAGGCCGCGCTGTGACGCGACCGGCGTTGGCAGAGGCGCTGGACCTCGAGCCGCACCCCGAGGGCGGCTGGTTCCGGCAGACCTGGGCCTCGCCCGTCGCGGTCACGCTCGCCGACGGTCGCGTCCGTCCCACGGCGACGTTGATCTACTTCCTGTTGGCGGCCGGCGAGGCATCGGCGTGGCACCGGGTGGCATCCGACGAGCTGTGGCTCGCGCACGACGGCGCGGTCGTCGTCGAGCTCGGCGGATTCGACGCGCAACCGGGCATCTGTGAGGCGCACGTCGTCGGCCTCGACCTCGACGCCGGCGAGCTGCCGCAGGTCCTGGTGCCCGCGGGGGTGTGGCAGCGTACGCGTCCGTCCGAGGACGATGCCCTCGTCAGCTGCCTGGTGTCGCCGGGGTTCGACTACGACGACTTCGAGCTCGCCTGAGCTGACCTGTCCCACGTCTAGGGTGAGGCATGGACTCCGCCCTCAGCACCGTCGGCCTCCCGCTGGCGCTCGGCATCATCATGTTCGGTCTCGGCCTGTCGCTGACTCCCGACGACTTCCGACGGGTCGGCCAGCACCCTCGGGCCGTCGTCGTCGCGCTGGCGTGCCAGCTGATCCTGCTGCCGGCGGTGTGCTTCGGACTGGTCCTGCTGTTCGACCTGCCGGCCCTGCTGGGCATCGGCATGATGCTGCTGGCGGCGTCGCCCGGCGGCACGAGCGCCAACCTGTTCAGCCACCTGTTCCACGGCGATGTCGCGCTCAACGTGACGCTGACGGCGATCAACTCGGTCATCGCGATCTTCACGCTGCCGGTCATCACGAACCTCGCGATCGCGTGGTACGACCGCGAGGACACGGTGTCCCTGCAGTTCCTCAAGGTCGTCGAGGTCTTCGCCATCGTCCTGGTGCCGGTCCTGATCGGCATGCTCGTGCGGGAACGGCGACCCGACTTCGCCGCCCGCATGGACAAGCCCGTGCGCATCGGCTCGGCCGTCATCCTCGCCGTCCTGGTCATCGCGATCCTGGTCGACCAGCGGGAGAACGTCGGCGACTACCTCGCTGACGTGGGGCTCGTGGCCGCCCTGTTCTGTGCCGTGAGCCTGGTCGTGGGCTACGTGATCCCCAAGGTCGCCGGCATCGTCGAGAGCCAGGCGATCGCCTCGTCGATGGAGATCGGCGTGCACAACGCGACGCTCGCGATCTATGTCGCGGTCGAGGTCCTCGACAGCACCGAGATATCGGTCCCGGCCGCGGTCTACTCGCTGTTCATGTTCGCGTTCGCGGCGATCTGGGGCTACGCGCTGTCGCGCCGCATCAGGTCGGCGTCCACCGCCTGATCGTCAGTCGAAGATCCAGTCGTCGACCTGGCCGTTGCGGAATTTGCCGTTCGGGTCGAGGCGTTCGGCCAGCGCCCGGAAGTCGGCGATGCGCGGGTAGGCCGCGGTGAGCCGCTCACGGTCGCTCTCGAACACCTTGCCCCAGTGCGGCCGACCCGCGAAGGGCGCCAGCGCGTCGTCGAGCGCCGGCAGCAGCGCGGTCACCTCCGGCACGTGCATCCGCCAGGTGAAGTGGATCGCCAGGCAGTCGACGTCATGGCTCGGGCTGAGCCACAGCTCGTCCGCTGCGATGGTCCGCAGCTCGCTGACGAACAGGTGCGGCCGGATGACGGGGCCGAGCGAGCGTACGGCGTCGATCGCGGCGAGCGCGTGGAATCGTGGCACGAGGTATTCGGTCTGCAGCTCCTCGCCGTTGCTCGGCGTGAAGCCCAGGCGGAAGTGCGGCAGGCGGTCCCACCACGCGCCGGGCGCCCCGAGCTGTTGGGTCGTGAACTCGGCCGACTCGTCGGGCAGGGGGTGCAGCTGGCGGGTGGCGGGCGCCGCGCCGAAGAAGTCTGCGGGCGGGGTGACGTCGGCGCGCGACTTCAGCCAGGCCTGGCCGGCGCCGGCGTCGCCCCAGTCGGTGAACATGCTGACGCTGTACGCGCTGGCGGTGATCGCGTCGAGGTGGTCCGCGATCGACTCCCATGACACGCCTTGGTAGACGTCCTGCCGGACCTGGAACGTCGGCACGATGTCGAGCGTCACCTGGGTGACCACCCCGAGGCAGCCCAGCGACACGACCGTGCCGGCGAAGTCCGGGTCGCCGCGCCGCACGGTCAGCAGCGAGCCGTCCGCCGTGACGAGCTCGAGCCCCGCGACCGAGCTGGCGAGGCTGCCGTTGTGGTCGCCGGACCCGTGCGTCCCGGTGGCGATCGCCCCGGCGACCGAGATGTGGGGGAGTGAGGCCAGGTTGTGCAACGCCCAGCCCGCGCGGTCGAGCTCCTCGACCAGCTCGCCGTAGCGCAGACCGGACGAGACCGTCACCTCACGAGCGGCCGGGTCGATCTCGACGAGGGCCGGGAGGGCCGCCGTCGAGATCTGCACGCCGGTCGTGTCGGCGATGCGGTTGAACGAGTGCCGGGTCCCGAGGGCACGCGCGCGGGGCGCCGCCGCCACGATCTCGCAGAGCTCGTCGACCGAGGCCGGCTCGAGGAGGGCCGATGCGCCGTACGTCAGGTTGCCTGCCCAGTTGGTCCCGGTCATGTCACCAGTGTGGTGGTCGGGTCACACGCCGATCCTCCGGGTGAGCCTGAGGTCGTCGAGGAACCTCTCGTCGTGGCTGACCACGATGAACGCGCCGCGATACGACTCCAGGGCCTCGACCAGGTGGCGGATGCTCGGCAGGTCGAGGTTGTTGGTCGGCTCGTCGAGCAGCAGGAGCTGCGGCGCCGGCTCGGCGAGGAGCAGGCAGGCCAGTGTCGCCCGCAGGCGCTCGCCGCCCGAGAGGGTCGACGCGGGTTGGTCCGCCGCGCGCCCGCGGATCAGGAACCGGGCGAGCTGGGCCCGTCGCTCGTTCTCGGTCGCGCCGGGGGCGATCCGGGCGACGTTCTCCGCCACCGTGCGTGCCCCGTCGAGGAGGTCCATCCGCTGCGGGAGGTGCCGGATCGGCACGTGCGTGCGTACCGTGCCGGCCGCCGGATCCAGCTCACCCGTGACGGTGCGCAGCAGCGACGTCTTGCCCGTGCCGTTGCGACCCGTGAGACCGATGCGCTCAGGACCGCGGATCTCGAGGTCAAGGGTGAGGTCGCCGTACGCCGGACGGACGCCCTCGAGCGTGAGCACGTCGCGGCCGGCCGGCACGACGGTGTCCGGGAGGTTCACCCGGATCTCCCGGTCGTCGTGCACGAGCTCCTCGGCCTCCGTCAGCCGGGCGGTGGCATCCTCGAGCCGGTCGTCGTGGATGCCGCGCAGCTTGCCGGCGGACACCTGCGCCCTCCGCTTGTAGTTGCCCATCGCGATCTTGGGCATCCGCTTCTCGGCCCACGCCTTCTCGCCCTGCTTGCGCCGGGTGGCGAGCACGGACTCGGCCTCGATGCGGTCCCGCTTCTGGGCGCGCAGGTCTGCCTCGGCCGCACGTACGGCCCGCGCGGCCGCCTCCTGCTCGATCGCGACAGCGGCCTCGTAGTCGTCGAACCCGCCGCCGTACCAGCGCACCTCCCCGCCACGCAACGAGCCGATGTCGTCCATCGCGTTGAGGAGCTCGCGGTCGTGGCTCACGACGAGCAGCGTCCCCTTCCACCCGGCGACCATGTCGATGAGCCGCTCGCGTGCGGCGGAGTCGAGGTTGTTGGTCGGCTCGTCGAGCAGCAGCACGGACGGGCGCGTCAGCAGCCGTGCGACGAGGGAGAGCAGGACGAGCTCTCCACCGGACACCGAGGCGATCGGGCGGTCGAGGCTCAGATGACCGAGCCCGAGTCGGGCCAGCTCGGCCTCCGTACGCTCCGCGATGTCCCAGCGGTCGCCGATCGCGTCGAAGTCGTCGACCGCGGTCGAGCCGGACTCGACGCGTTCCAGTGCCGCGAGGGTCTCGGCGATGCCGAGCACCTCCGAAACGGTTCGTGTCGGGTCGGCTCCCGGGTCCTGCGGCAGGTAGGCGACCGTGCCGTCGACGCTGACCGAACCGCGTTGCGGGACGAGCTCGCCGGCGATCAGCCGCAGCAGGGTGGACTTGCCGGATCCGTTGAGTCCGACGAGCCCGTGCCGGCCGGCCCCGATGCCGAGGTCGAGGCCGTCGAGGACGGTCGAGCCGTCGGGCCAGGAGAAGAACAGGTCGTTGACAGAAAGTGATGCACGCATGTGCGCTCCATGAGGTCGATGGGTGCGCAGGCCGCTGTGGGCTGCTGCGCGGGATCTGACCTCAGAGCTTCAACGTTCCGGCTACCTGTCCTCGGGGAATGCGTGGCGACCAGCATACGATACGTCGCATGCGCGGGATTTTCTTCGACTCCGACGACGACGCGGAGGAGCTCGTCAAGGCCCTCGAGAGCGAGGGTTACACGACCTCGTTGAGGCGTGAGGCGTTCGCCGGCGAGGAGGACTGGGAGGACCGTGCGTGGGTGCTGCTGGTCGAGCCGTTCGACGACCGGGTCGTCGAGATGGTCGACGTGTACGGCGGTTGGCTGCCCGGCGACGACCGTCTGCCGGAGGACCCTCCGGAGCTCCCGGGAGAGCCCAAGCGCCTCAAGGACTGAGTTTCACGCTCCCAGGTGGTCCTTCAGGAACTGCACCTGCAGCAGCTTGAGGTTCTCGGCGACGACCTCCTGCGGCGTCATGTGGGTGACGCCGGACAGCGGCAGCACGGTGTGCGCGCGGCCGGCCGCGAGCAGGGCGGACGACAGCTGGAGTGTGTGCGCCGCGACGACGTTGTCGTCGGCGAGCCCGTGGATCAGCATGAGCGGCCGCTCGAGGTTCGGCGCCAGCGGCAGCAGCGAGTTGCGGTCGTAGACCTCGGGCTGCGTCCGGGGGTCGCCGAGGTAGCGCTCGGTGTAGCAGGTGTCGTAGAGCCGCCACTCGGTCACGGGCGCACCGGCGACGGCGGCGTGGAACACGTCGGGCCGCTTGAGCACCGCGAGCGCCGAGAGGTAGCCGCCGTAGGACCAGCCGGTGATGCCGACGCGCGTGGTGTCGACGTCGTCCGGGTACGCCTCGGCGACGGCCCCGAGCGCGGCGACCTGGTCGTCGAGCGTCACGGTGGCGAGCTCGTGCAGCACGGCGCGTTCCCACGCGTGGCCCCGCCCGGGCGTGCCACGACCGTCCGACACGATGACGCAGAACCCCTGGTCGGCGAGCCACTGGGCCTCGAGGAACGCGCGCGCCGACGCCAGCACCCGCTGGGCGTGCGGGCCGCCGTACGGGTCCATCAGCACCGGGAGGCGACGCGATCCGGGCTGGTGGCCGGACGGGAAGAGGACGGCCGTACGCAGCTGGTGCTCGCCCGCCGCGATGAGCGTGACGACCGGCTCGTGCGGCGCCGGCTCCGCGAGCACCTTGATGGGCGCCGACTCGAAGTCCTCGCGGTGCACGACGACCGTCGTGCCGACCGCGTCGAGGCCCGATCGGATGATCACGGTCGTGGGACCGCCGATCACGGCGCCGTGGACAGCCGCACCCTTCGTGATCTCGGTGACGGCGCCGTCGAAGCCGAAGCGGACGATCTGCACCTCCGTCGGCTCCTGTGACGCGGCCGTCACGACGCAGTCCTCGAACACCTCGACGAGGCCGCGGACCTGCCAGCCGTCGGGGGAGACCGGCGCACCGTCACGCAGGACGCGGCGCCACCCGGCGGCGTCCTCGACCGTGACGAGCGAGCCGTCGGGTGCGAACCTCGGCGCCGACGACAGCTCGACCCACGCCGGGTCGGAGAGGTCCCGCACGACGCTCGTGCGCCCGGTGGCGACATCGACCGTGAGGATCTGCGACGACTTCTGGTCGCGGCTCAGGACCTGGATCACCGGGTCGCCGTGGGGGTTCCAGGTGACGCGGCCGAGGTACTCGTACGTCAGGTCCCAGTGGATCTGGGTGCGGTTGCCGTCGAGGTCGACGTGCCACAGCGTGACCTCCGCGTTGGACGTGCCGGCGGCGGGGTAGCGCTGGGCCACGGGCTCGCGCTCGGGGTGCTCGGGATCCGCGATGTGCCAGGTCTGCACGGGCGCATCGTCATAGCGCTCGACGAGCAACGAACGACCGTCCGGGGCCCACCAGAAGCCGCGATGGCGATCCATCTCCTCGGCGGCGATGAACTCGGCCTGGCCCCAGACCTCGGTCGCCGACTCGGGTTCGACGATCGCGTGCTCGTCGCGCCCGCCGACGTCGATGACCCGGAGCGCACCGCCCGAGGCGTACGCGATGAGGCGGCCGGTCGGGTCGAGGTGTGGGTCGATGACGGCGCCGACGCTGGGCAGCGGGTGCACGGCCTTGGCGCCCAGGTGCACCGCCCAGAGCCGCCCCGACAGGGCGAAGCAGGCCCAGCGGCCGGTTTCGTCGACGTCGTAGCCGACCAGTCCCGCGGCGGACTCGCGGCTGCGCTCGCGGCGGGACTTCTCCTCGGCGGACAGCTGCTCGCCCTCCTCACCCAGCAGCGCGACGGGATCGACCAGGACGGACTCGGCGCCGGTCGCGACGTCGTACTCCCACAGCTGCCCGGTGCGCGTGACGCCGTCGGGCGTACGGATGAATCGCACCGTACGGCCGTCGGGCGACACCGTGACGTTGCGGGGGATGCCGAGGGTGAAGCGCAGGGTGCGGGCAGCCAGACGCGGATACGAGATGGTCATGCTCCCGATCCAATCACGGGACGTCATCCCTCCCGGGGCCGATGGGCCTCGCGCAGGATGACGTCCTGTCGGCGCTGGTCAGTAACCTTGTCGCATGACCTTGAGCGACCGGCGGATCCTCCTCGTCCATGCCCATCCCGACGACGAGTCGATCGGCAACGGCGCGACGATGGCCAAGTACGCCGCCGAGGGCGTCCAGGTCACGCTCGTCACGTGCACGGCCGGTGAAGAGGGCGAGATCCTGGTCCCCGAGATCGAGCACCTCGCCGCGCATCGCGAGGACGGCCTCGGCCCGCACCGCATCGAGGAGCTCGCGGCGGCGATGAAGGCGCTCGGCGTCACGGACCAACGGTTCCTGGGCGGCCCCGGCCACTTCCGCGACTCCGGCATGAAGTGGGCCGACGACGGCAGCGCGACCGTCGCCGACGAGACCCGCCCCGACACCTTCTGGCACGCCGACCTCACGACCGCGGCCGCCCTGCTGGTCGAGATCATCCGCGAGACGCGTCCCCACGTCCTGGTGACTTATGACGAGTTCGGCGGCTACGGCCATCCCGACCACATCCAGGCCCATCGCGTCGCGACCTACGCGACGTCGCTCGCGGCCGTGCGCTCCTACCGGCCCGAGCTCGGCGAGGCGTGGGACATCCCCAAGGTCTACTGGGGTGCCATGTCGCGTTCGCAGATGGCCGAGGGCATCCGCAGGCTCCGCGAGGCCGGCGACGAGACGAGCTTCGAGGGGTGGGACCCCGACAACCTGCCGTGGGGTGCCACCGACGACGAGCTCGACGCCAAGGTCGTGGCCGACGACCATGTCGAGGCCAAGCTGGACGCCATGAAGGCGCACGCCTCGCAGATCGCCGTCGACGGGCCGTTCTTCGCGCTGTCCAACAACGCCGGTTCGCAGGTGTGGGGGACCGAGTACTACCGCCTCGCCAAGGGTCGGCTCGGACCCGTCGGACCGGACGGTCTCGAGGAAGACCTGTTCGCCGGCCTCTGAGGGTGAAGCGCGCAGCACTCGCCCTCCTCGGGGCGTACGTGGGCGTCATGGGGGCATTCGTCCATCGGCACACCTGGCAGGTCCAGGGCGTCGAATGGCCGTGGGGTCTCCTGCTGGCGATCATCGCGACGTACGCGGTGGCGCTCGCCGCCGAGCGGGTCGCGCCGGTGGGCGGCGCGTGGTTCGGCCTCGGCTGGGGCATCGCGCTGCTGGCTCAGCAGTTCTCGCCCGGCGGCAGCTATCTCGTGGCCTCGGACTGGCTCGGCTGGTCGTTCACGATCGGTTGCCTGGGGGCCATCGTCCTCGTGGTCGTCCGCACTCCTAGGCTGAGGCAATGACCGCGCCGGTGGACCAGCACGCCTTTCGCGGTGCACTGGCACGGTTTGCCAGCGGGGTCACGGTCGTCTCGACCGTCCAGGACGGCGTCGACCACGCCATGACCGCGAGCGCGTTCACCTCGGTCTCCCTCGACCCGCCGCTGGTGCTGGTGTGCTCGCACAAGACGAGCCGATTCCACGAAGCGGTCCTCGCGACGGGCTTCTGGGGCGTCTCGATCCTGGCCGAGGAGGGCATTGCGGCCTCCGCCTGGTTCGCCCACCGTGGCCGGCCGCTGGAGGACCAGATGCAGGGCATCGCGTTCCACCGCGGCGAGTCGGGGGCCGCGCTCCTCGACGAGTCACTTGCCTGGCTGGAATGCACCACGGTTTCCATAACCGACGGTGGTGACCATACGATCTTGGTCGGCGCGGTCACCGGAGCGGCGGTCCGCGACGACATCGACGATCCACTGCTCTACTACCGCTCGCACTACGGCACGATCGTGCGCCTGCCTGACTCCGAAGAGACCGTCTACGGGAGCAACACATGACCGACAAGCCTGACGAGGACCTCACTCCGGACGACGTCGCGGAGCCCCTTGAGGTGCCCGCGGACGACACTCCCGAGCCCGGCCTCGTCGACGAGGACGACGGCACCGTCGAGCCCGGCCTCATGGTCGAGCACGACGAGGAGATCGAGCTCGACGACGTCCCGGATGTCGAGCCGGCATACGACCTGCAACCCGGCGAGGACGCCGCGCTCGACGAGCAGAGCGCATTGGCGTACGACGATGATGAGCTGGACGAGCTCGATGAGCTCGACGAGCTGGACGAGGTCGTCGCTGCTCCGCTCGAGGATGAGCCGGTGGCGTACGACGCCGGCGACGACAGCACCGACCTGCAGCCGGTGGCTTCGGACGACGGCGACGGTGATGACGGTGATGGTGATGGCGGGTCCGCCCACTGGGGCAGGCGCGTCGTCCTCGGGCTCGTCCTCGTGCTGGGCCTCCTCTACGTCGGTGGCTACTTCCTGACCGGCAGCCGCATGCCGGCCAACGCCACGATCGGCGGCGTCGACGTCAGCGGCAAGTCGCCCTCGGCGGCGCGCGAGGCCGTCGACAAGGCACTGACGCCCCATGTCGACCGCGAGATCGTGCTGACCCACGGCAAGACCGAGTTCCGCGTCAAGCCCAAGGCCGCCGGACTCGCGTTCGACCTCGACCGCACGATCAGTGAGGCCGGCGGCGAACGCAGCTGGCATCCCGCCGACATCGCGGGACTGTTCTTCGGCGATCACAAGACCGATCCGGCCCTCGACGTCGACGACGAGAAGCTCCAGAGCACGATCGGCACGATCGGCGAGACGGTCAATCGCGATGTCGTCGAAGCGCAGATCACCTTCCCCAAGGGCAAGCCCAAGGCGCGCGAGCCCAAGGCGGGCCGCGTCATCGCGCGTGCAGATGCCGCCGATGCGATCCGCGGCGCCTACCTGGTCAGCGATGAGCCGGTCAAGGTCCCAACGGCCGTCGTGGAGCCGGCGGTCGACTCACGCGGGCTGGACGAGGCGATGAAGACCATCGCCGAGCCGGCTGTCAGCGCTCCCATCACGATCCGCGTCGGCGACAAGAAGGTGTCCCTGCCGGTGTCGGCGTACGCGTCGGCGCTCGTCGTCCACGTCAAGGACAACAAGCTCCAGCCCTACCTGGACCCCAAGAAGCTTGCCGGGCCGCTGACGGACTCGACGACCGGGATCGGCAAGAAGGCCGTCGACGCCACGGTCAAGATCGAGAACAACAAGCCCGTCATCAAGCCCGGCAAGGCGGGCGTCGGCCTGCAGCCCAAGGAGATGGCGGTCAAGCTGCTTCCCGCCCTGACCGAGGCTGGGTCGAAGCGGGCGGTCGAGGTCGAGGCCAAGGTCGTCGAGCCGCTGTTCACGACGCAGGACGCCAAGGCGCTCAAGATCAAGCAGAAGATCAGCAGCTTCGAGACCCGGTTCCCCTACGCCGAGTACCGCAACACCAACCAGAGCCGCGCCGCCGAGCTGATCAACGGCACGATCCTCAAGCCGGGGGAGACGTTCAGCTTCAACGACACCGTCGGTGAGCGCACCCCCGCCAACGGCTTCGTCAACGGGTTCGTGATCAACGGCGGCGTGTTCCGCGAGGAGCTCGGTGGTGGCGTCTCGCAGGTCGCGACGACGATGTACAACGCCGGTTTCTTCGGTGGCATGGACGACGTCGAGCACCACCCGCATGCGTTCTACATCGACCGCTACCCGGTCGGCCGCGAGGCGACGATCTACTTCGGCAGCCTCGACCTGCGGTTCAAGAACCCGACCAAGTACGGCGTGCTGATCCGCGCCTACGTCGTCAAGAGCACGCCGTCGTCGGCGGGCATCATGCACGTCGAGCTGTGGAGCACGAAGGTGTGGGACATCAAGGCCGGTCAGTCCGCGCGCCGCAACGCCCGCACACCCGGCAAGCAGTACGACGACACCGACCGCTGCGTGCCACAGGCTCCGATCCCGGGCTTCGACATCGACATCTACCGCTCGTTCTACAAGGACGGCAAGCGGGTCAAGACCGAGATCGACACGGCGAGCTATCAGGCCGCCGACCACGTCATCTGCGGCAAGAAGCCGGACTGACCGAACGAGCGCAGCGAGGGAGCGTTAGGCCGCACTAGGGAGCGCAGCTACCGGGAGCGCAGCGCGCCGAAGGCGCCATCAGCGAAGTGCTGGTGCGGTGACTCCTCGACTGGTGGAGGGCCCACCCTCAAACCGCGACGTTGAGCCTGATCGTCATGCCCTCGTCGACGTCGCCGGTGACGGTCGCCAGCTGCAGCGAATGGCCGTCGCTGAACACCATGTCGGAGTCGAGCGACGTCTGCGACATCGTGCCGGCGCTCTCCTCGTAGCCGGGGCTCGCGTAGACCAGGTTGCACGCGTCCTCCGGCAGCGCGATCTGCGACGTGCGGAGCTTGTTGGTCGCCTTCTGCGCGTCCGCCGCGGTCTTGTAGACCTCGAAGTGCATGTGCGGCCAGCGTCCCGGGTAGGCCGCCGGGAAGATCGACGTGAACGTCAGCCTGCCGTCGGCGTCGGCGGCCTGCACGCCGCGCAGGTAGTTCTCGTCGGCGATCTCCGAGTCGTACATCGAGTAGCGGCCCTCGCGGTCGCAGTGCCACAGGTAGACCGCGGCGCCCTCGTACGGAGCGACGTCACTGCCGTTCATGTCGAAGATCGTCAGCTCGATCGACACCTTGACCCCTTCGGCGGTGGTGCTGGTGCCACCGAAGCTCGAGCGGATGTCGCTGCGGACGACGCCGCTCTCGGTCAGCACGTTGACCCCGTTGGAGCCGTCTGCGGGAAACGGCCCGCCGGTCTCCTCGGGCACCTCCCCGTCGACGGTGGCGGTGGTCCCGGACGCCGACGGGGACGCCGATGACGGCGTCGTCGACGTGGCTGATGACCCCGACGAGTCGTTGCCGCTGCACGCGGCCAGGGCGGCGGCGAGGCCGGCGCCGGTCAGCAGGCCCAGGGCGCGCCGGCGATTCAGCAGCGCCGGCAGGTCGTGGGAGAGTCCGAGGTCGTGCTCGTGGGGGCCATCGTGATCGTCAGTCATGTCTCAACCGTACGAACGCAGCCTGCGCGGCCGCCATGGATTCACTGTGCGGAGTCTGTGGGCCCCGGCTCGAGATAGCGGTAGTCGTGGTGGTCGACGAAGCCGTACGGCTGGTAGAGCGCGAGCGCCGCGTGGTTGGTGCGCATCGTCTGCAGGTACGCCTTGTCGGCCCCGCGCTCGACGGCCCAGGCGAGCGAGGTCTCGACGATCCGGCGGGCCAGTCCCTGCCGCCGGTGCTCGGGGGCGACCTCGACGCCGGCGATCCCGGCCCACTCGCCGGTGACCACGATGCGCCCGATCGCGATGGCGGGCGTGCCGATCGAGACGAAGCCGACGGTCGACGGGCCCTCCAGCACGGCGCGCGCGACGACCGGGTCGTTGACCCGTCCGTAGTTGGCCAACCAGTCGTCGTCGGCCGTCGGTGCGATGCGGGCGGCGGGATCGGCGTCGTATGCAGGGTCGAGATCGGCGACCTGCACGACGGCTCCGCCGTGATAGCCCGACATCGGCACCCAGCCGGCGTCCATGAACGCCCGCTCGTGGGCCGACCCCACGACGACCTGGGCGAGCGCCGGCGCGTCGTGCGATGCGTAGAACTCCAGCACCCGGTCCAGCGCCTCGCCGAACGGCAGGCCCGGATCGCCGTGCACCGCGACGGAGTTGGCCCGGCCGGTGAACCGCCCCGACGTGCGCAGCTCCCACTCGCCCAGTGCGACGGACTCGATCGCCGGCCAGCCCCGCGACGTGATGCGGGTCAGCTCCTCGGGGTCCACGTCGCGGGCCCTGCGCCTGCGGAGCGGCCGCTCGGAGACGGGCTTCCAGGTCACGACGTCCGCCAGGGCCACGACCTGCGTACGCCCGTCGCGGCGCTCGAGCGTCACGGCGGTCCCGTCGACTGCTCGCACGCGTCCGATGACGTCGCTCATGGCCGGTCCGCCCGACGGGCCGGTGCCGCCCACGGCGTACCGGACCACGATGCGGTGCCCCACGGAGGCGGCGTCCAGAGTCATGCCTCCAACCCTTCCATGTCACGAGGTGGACCTCATGTGTGGGAGTCGGGGTGGAGGCGTGATACTAGTTCCAGCCCCTTGAAGGAGAAATGCTCGTGACGTACGTGATCGCCCAGCCGTGTGTGGACCTCAAGGACCGCGCTTGTGTGGACGAATGTCCTGTGGACTGCATCTACGAGGGCAACCGCATGCTCTACATCCACCCCGACGAGTGCGTCGACTGCGGTGCGTGCGAGCCGGTCTGCCCGGTCGAGGCGATCTTCTACGAGGACGACACGCCGCCGGAGTGGAAGGACTACTACACGGCCAACGTCGACTTCTTCGACGACATCGGCTCGCCCGGTGGCGCAGCCAAGCTCGGTGTGATCGACAAGGACCACCCGCTGATCGCCGCGCTGCCCCCGCAGATCCAGGAATGAGCTCGCGGGGCAACGTCTCGGCGAAGTTCCCGGACTTTCCCTGGGACACCCTCGCGGCCGCCAAGGCGCGCGCCGCGGCGCACCCCGGTGGGCTGGTCGACCTGTCGATCGGTACGCCGGTCGACCCCACGCCTGACGTTGCTCGCGAAGCGCTCGTCGCCGCGGCCGATGCGCCCGGATATCCGACAGTGTTCGGCCCGGAGTCCCTGCGCCAGGCGGCCGTCGACTGGATCGAGCGCCGCTTCGAGGTGTCCGGGCTCAGCCCCGTGCAGGTGCTCCCGACGATCGGCTCCAAGGAGTTCATCGCCAACCTCCCGACCCAGCTCGGCCTCGGCGCGGGCGACCTGGTCGTGGTGCCCGAGCTGGCCTATCCGACGTACGAGGTCGGTGCCCGATACGCCGGCTGCGAGGTCGTCGCGACGGACTCGACGCTGTCCCTCGGTCCGCGCGTGCCGGCGATCATCTACGTCAACTCACCGGCCAACCCGACCGGCCGGATCCTGCCGCCCGACCACCTCCGCAAGGTCGTCGACTGGGCCCGCGAGCGCGGCACGCTCGTCGTCTCGGACGAGTGCTACCTCGAGTTCGCCTGGGAGGGCACGCCCTACTCGGTGCTCCACCCCGACATCTGCGGCGGCTCGTTCGACGGCATCCTCGCCGTGCACTCGCTGTCCAAGCGGTCCAACCTCGCGGGCTACCGCGACGCGTTCGTGACCGGCGACCAGTCGCTCATCACCGAGCTCCTCGAGGTCCGCAAGCACCTCGGCTTCATGGTGCCGACGCCCATCCAGGCGGCGATGGCCGCGGCCCTCGCCGACGACGAGCACGTCAACGTGCAGCGCAAGACGTACGCCGCCAGGCGCCACGACCTGCGCCGGGCGTTCGAGTCGGCCGGGTTCACGGTCGAGCACTCCGAGGGCGCGCTCTACCTCTGGATGACCCGCGGTGAGCCGTGCCGCGACACGATCGACTGGCTCGCCGACCGCGGCATCCTCGCGGCGCCCGGCGACTTCTACGGCGGCGCCGACTCGCAGTACGTACGTGCGGCGTTCACCGCGACCGACGAGCGCGTCGCCGAGGCCGTCACGCGCCTGGCCCACTGAACGCTGCGATTTCAGGACAACCGGTCACGCTGGGGGCCGCCGGCCGGTAAAGTCTGCGGCGTTGCGCGTAGGACCCGGGGGCATTCCGTGTCTGCAACGACAGGAGATGTTCTGTGTCGCGGTCACGTGTGGTTCTCAGCTCGCTCGTGCTGCTCCTGGTGGCTCTGTGCCTGACGGCCGGGGTCCAGTCGGCCTCGGCCACGGAGACGACCGTGCTGGAGCTTGAGGGACCGTCGACGGGCGACTTCGGTTGGTCGATCCGGCTCTACGGTCAATTGACTGTGAACGGTGAGCCGGTGGCAGGTGCCAACCTTTCAGTTTCGCGCCGTTCGCCGGACGGAAGCATGACAGCTCTCGAATCCAGGACGACCGCATATGACGGCCGATTCGGCGTCGTGGACTACATCAACGAAGTGCGCGGGGAGTACACGTACGTCGTGACGTTCGAGGGCGACGGCGAGCATGCGGCTGCCGAAGCGTCATGGGTCGTCGACGTGCATGGCAGTACTGCCGAGCTGGAGATGCTGCAACCGGCACCCGACTGGCCGAAGTTCTACCGCGTCGGAAATGACGTGATGGTGCAAGGGGTGCTCACGGATAAGCGCGACTATCTGGACCCACCGATACAGGGCGCCGCCATCAAGGTGCGACAGAGCGTCGCCGGGGGCGAACCGACGGAAGTGGCCAGCACCACGGACAGCTACGGCCGATTCACGGTGACGCTGCCGGATGTGTCCCTCGGACGACATGACATCGAGGTGGTCTTTCCTGGTGACGCTGTCTATCAGCCGCTCTCGACGAGCTTCTATTTCACCGTCCTGCACGAAACCGTGCTGACGTTGGCGGGCCCGACCGAGCTCCCGACGGACTACGAGCTCGTGACGTTTACCGGTCGTCTGACGACAGACACGGGTGAAGCAATAGGCGGAGCGTCGGTCTCGTTCAGGGTCAACGGGGGCTTCTCCGGTGGGACAGTGACGACAGCGGCCGACGGCACCTATGTGTTCCAGAGAATCTTCGACAATCGCCAGCCCCTCACCCTCACGGCCCAGAGCGCGCAGGGAGAGACCTACGGCCCGGCAACCGCAGGGCAGCGGTGGTACGGCGTCCGTCGGTTGTTCATCAACACAGATCGATCGGCGTACGTCAGCGGTGACTCCGCGGCGATCGAGGCCTCGGTGAATGACACCATCGCCGACGAGCAGATCCGGATGACCCCGTACGGCAACAAGCCGATCTCGATCCCGAGAAACCCGGATGACTCCGGCACCACGAGATTCACGCGCACCCTGACCCGAAACACCACGATCACCCTCTCCACCCCACTCGACGGCGACCACCTGGCTGCCTCGCTGAGCCGGGTCATCCCGGTGAGCCCCCGGTTCGCGCAGGCGCTCAGCGGTTCATACGCGTCGTCGGGGTCGTACCTCTACGTCCACAAGTCGACGGACCCCCGCCTGAAGGTGACGGTCAGCCCCAACCGCTCCGGCAAGTGTGTGTATGCGCGGACGCAGAAGCTGGTCAGTGGGACGTGGACAGCGTTCCGGAGGTCGAGCTGCATCAGGCTCAACTCGCTCTCCTACACGTCATACGTCCTCACGGGCAGCCCCGCGGCAGGTGCGCGATTCCGCATGCGATTCGAATCCTCGAGCGACAGCATGAACGTCCGCGGCTACGGCTCGTGGAGATACGTGAAGTTCACCAGCTGAGCCGTCCCCGCTGAGCGTGACGCTCCTGATGCGACACGCCGCGCCGTACCTCAAAAGCGTCACTCCCAGCGGGGACCTCAGTTCGTCGAGACCCGCACGGTGTCGGAGTCGGTGCCCGAGCGCGCCGTCCAGCCCTGGTCGGAGTCCTCGGCGCTCCACTCCCGGTTGCCGAACGACACGTCGGTGACCCGCAGGCGTGACGCGTTGCCCACGAGGTAGTGCGCGAGCGCCCAGCCGCGTGCCTTGACGTCGGAGGCCTTGCCGCTCAGCTCGTACGAGGCCCGGTCCCCGCGCGTCGCGACCGGGATGTCGCCGAATGCCTTCTTGACGTCGTCCGTGACACGCTCGATCGTGCCGCTGCCCTCGGGGTTGATCTGGCAGGTGAACCTCGCGGGGCTGTAGCCGCGGAGCGCCGAGGCGAGGGCTCGGGAGTAGTCCTCGTGCTGGGCGTACGCACCCGGGAAGGCCGAGCGCTGGACCCGCTGCGCCGCGTCGGTGATCTTCATCGACTCATAGCCCTTGACCTTGACGAGGGCGTCGTAGAACTTGCCGATCGAGTAGTGCGGGTCGCTGATCTCCTCGATCGTGCCCCA
>NZ_JAKFCB010000113.1:0-10623 GCF_036676885.1 Aeromicrobium sp. | reverse complement strand
GTAGGTGTCGCGGTAGAGCGTGATGTAGCTCTGGCAGCCCTTGCAGTCCGGGGATGACAGTCGGGATAGCTCTTCGACGTCTCCCGTGTTGGAGGCGTAGTTGAAGACGTCGATGTAGTGCTTGACGAAGGCGGCTGCGCCCTCGGGGGTGTCTTCCTTCGCCTGCGCCGGCATGGTCGGCGGGGTCGCTGTCGGCGTCGCGGAGGCGGTGCGCTTGGGTTCCTTGGGCTCGGGATCGGAGGAGCAAGCGCCAAGGGTCAGCAAGGCCGCAAGAACAATTCCCCCGAATCGCATGCCGAGAAACTACCGAAACGCGCGCCGTTCTGTCAGCCCCCAGCGCAGGGGTGTGGACAACGGCGTGACGTCATAAGAATCGAGGTCCAGGGGCCTCAGAAGTTATGACGCACATGCGCGCTCAGGGGCGAAGCGGGCGGCCCTGAGCGTCGGTCGGGTCGCCGACCAGCATGATGATGCCGTCGATGAACGGCCACAGCGCGCCGATACCGCAGGTGAAGATCGTGACGAGGAGCTGCGCGACGCCCTTGCCGGTGTCGCCGATGTAGAAGCGGCCGATGCCCAGCGGGATCAGGATCTGCAGGAGGCCGGCCACCAGCTTCTGCTTGTCGGAGTACGGCACACCCGTCACCGGGTGCACACCCCAGGGCGCCCCGGCCTGCGCGCCGTAGGGCTGGCCCGGAGGGGGCGGGTACCCGCCAGGAGGCGGCTGATATCCCGGGGGAGGGCCGTAGCCTCCCGGAGGAGGCGGCGGCACCTGACCCGGCGGCACCTGACCCGGAGGGGGCGGAGGCGGGTTGACCCGACCGTAGTCGGGCTCGCCACCCTCGAGGGGGACGGTCGGCTCGTTGCTGTCGGACTCGGGCGGCTCCGGCGGTGTCGACGTCATCCCCAAACCCTAGGGCCTACACCACCGCGCCGGAGGTCGACTTGCCGTCGTCGACATTGGCGTACGGGTCGATGACTCGCTTGCGCGGATCCGACGGGTCGTACGGCCACCGCTCCTCGAGCACGACCGCCAATGCCGAGGCGGTGAAGATCGTCGACAGGATGCCGACCGACAGTCCCAGCAGCAGCGCGATCGCGAAGTCGGTCAGCGAGCTGCCACCCAGCACCGCCAGCGCGGCGAGGATGAACATCGCGCCGAGGCCGGTGTTGATCGTGCGGGGGATCGTCTGCAGGATCGCCTCGTTGACGACGTCGCGCAGCGGCCGCTTGCGATTCTCGCGGGTGTGTTCGCGGATGCGGTCGAACACCACGATCGTGTCGTTGACCGCCAGACCGATGATCGACAGCACGGCGGCGAGGAACACCCCGTCGATCGGTTTGCCCCACCACGCGAACACGCCGACGACAGTCAGCACGACCGAGGCCATCGAGATCACCGCGGCGGCGGCGTACGTCCACCGGAACCGCCACGCGAGATAGAGCATCTGCGCGGCGATCGCGATCGCGAACGCGATGAGGGCCTTGTCGCGCAGCTCCTTGCCGAGGCTCGGGCCGATGAGCTCGTCGCGCTCCTTCTCGGCGGTGCCGGCGACCGTGGCGATGGCGTCCTGGATCTCGACCGCCTCGTCGTTGGTGACCTCCTCGACGCGGACCGTGATGTTCTCGCGGCCACCCGTGCCCGACGACGACTGCACGACGGCCTTGGGGTAGCCGACGTCGCTGACGGCTTCGCGGGCGACCTCGACGTCGACCTGCTTGGAGGTCGAGAACTCCAGCAGGCGACCACCGGTGAACTCGACGCCCAGGTTGAGCCCGCGCAGCGCGATGCCGCCGATCGAGACGACCGCGACCACCAGTGTCACGGCGATCCATGTGCCGCTGCGCTTCATCAGGTCCGGACCGCTCTCGGTCAGCCACTTGCGGATACGCCCGGTGCCGCTGATGCCGCTGAGCGCCGGGTGCTTGCGGACGTACGCCCGCCGCATCGCCCACTCGGTGAGCACCCGCGCGATGACCAGTGCGGAGATCATCGAGGCGATGACACCGATCGACAGGGTCACGCCGAAGCCCTTGACCGGCCCGGACGCGAAGAAGAACAGCAGCGCCGCCGCGAGCAGGGTCGTGACGTTGGAGTCGATGATCGCCGACCACGCCTTGTTGAAGCCGGTGTTGAGCGCGGGGGAGAGCCCGGCGCTCGTACGTTCTGCGTATTCCTCGCGCGCTCGTTCGAAGACCAGGACGTTCGCGTCGATGGCGAGCCCGATCGCGAGGACGAAGCCCGCGAGGCCGGGCAGCGTCAGGGTCGCGCCCAGCCAGACCAGCAGACCGTACGCGATCAGGGCGTACGTGCCGAGCGCGATCGTCGCGAGCAGGCCGACGAGCCGGTAGATGAACAGGATGAACAGACCGGTGAGGATGATGCCGATGATGGCGGCCTCGACCGACGCCTTGATGGCGACGTCGCCCAGCGTTGCGCCCACGGTGCGCTGCTCGATCGTCTCGACCTCGACAGGCAGCGCGCCGCCCTTGATCAGCACCGCGAGGTCCTTGGCCTCGGCCTGCTTGAAGTCTCCGGTGATGCTGGTACGAGCGCCACCGCCGGCGGCGCACAGCTGCGGCACCACGCCAGGTGAGGAGATGACCTTGTCGTCGAGCACGATCGCGACGCGGTTGCCGGCCGCCGTGTTGGCGCACGCGTCCGACACGAGCTGCTTCCACCCGCCGCTGCCCTGACCGTTGAACTCGACGTCGACGGTCCACTCCCCGAGGCTCTGCGGGTCGGACTGGGCCGATGCGTCCTTGACGCCGTTGCCGTTCAGCAGCGCCTTGCCGATGATGACCGGAGCACCGCTCTCGTCCTGCATGAGCTGCTCACCCTCGGCGGGCTTCTCGTCGGGGGTGGCGGGTATGCGGAGGACCTCGTGGAACGACAGCTGAGCGGTCTGGCCGATGACCTTGGCGGCCTCGCGGGGATCCTGCACGCCGGGCAGCTCGATGATGATGCGCTTCTCGCCGGAGCGAGCCAGCGTGGGCTCGGCGACGCCGAGGGCGTCGACGCGACCGCGCAGGACGCTGAGAGCGCGGTCGGTGGACTCGGCGTCGGCCTTGACCCGGCCCGTGTCCTGGGTCTCGAGGACGATCTGGGTGCCGCCCTTGAGGTCGAGGCCCAGCTTGGCGGAGCTGGTGAAGGCGAGGGCGAGGGAGCCGGCGATGACGGCGAAGGCGGCAACAGCGCGCCAGATGGGTGCACGGGAAGACATGGGTCAGCTTTCAGAGGTCACGCCGGGTGGCGTGGGCGGACGGGCGGATGGCGTGGCTCAGAGAGCTGGCGGCGCCCGACCGGTGGGGCTGACGAGGCGACTCCCGGTGCGTACGACAACCGTCTCGGCGGCCGCAACCGCGACGGTCATGCGTACGTCAGGCGCTTCGCTCGGCGGCGTCGTGGCGAGGTCGAGCTGCAGCGGCGTCTGGAGGTGGTGGGCCGGCAGCACGGCGTGCGGCACGCGTGCCGCCTTGGCGGCGGTGCCGGCGTGACTCGTGCCGGCAACGCTGAGCCGCTGCGCCGATGCGCGGGTCGGTCCGCCGAAGGTCACGAGGAGCACGGCGACCAGTGCCGCTGTCAGGGCAGCGGCGGTCCGGCGCGCGGCCGTCCTCGAGAACATCAGGCGAGTGTACGTGAGTTGAGACGCTCGCTGAGCGCATCCACGCGCTCCCTAGGCTGGAGTCATGACCCGCAACCTCGGAACCAGCGACATCGCCGTCTCGACCGTGGGTGTCGGCTGCAACGCCTTCGGCACCCGCATCGACGCGGACCAGACGAAGGCCGTCGTGGACGCTGCCTTCGAGCACGGCATCACGTTCTTCGACACCGCCGACTCGTACGGCATCGGCCAGAGCGAGCAGCTGCTCGGCGAGGCGTTGAAGGGCCGGCGCGACGAGGTCGTGATCGCGACCAAGTTCGGCATGGACATGCAGGGCGTCAACGGCGACGACGGTGGCCGGCGCGGCACCGCGGCGTACGTGCGTACGGCCGCCGAGGCGAGCCTCCAGCGGCTCGGCACCGACCACATCGACCTCTACCAGCTGCACACACCGGACCCCTCGACGCCGATCGAGGAGACCCTCGGCGCGATGACCGAGCTGGTCAAGGAGGGCAAGGTGCGCGCGATCGGTAGCTCCAACCTGCAGGCCTGGCAGGTGGTCGACGCCGACTGGATCTCCCGGACCAAGGGGCTGGAGGCGTTCGCCACGGCGCAGAACGAGTACTCCCTCTACAACCGCACCGCGGAGACCGAGCTCGTGCCCGCGTGCCTCGCCCTGGGTGTCGGTGTGCTGCCGTACTTCCCGCTGGCGTACGGCCTGCTGACCGGCAAGTACCGCCGGGGCGAGACCGCGCCCGCTGGCACGCGGCTGGCCTTGTCCTCCCAGGCGCAACGGCTCGCGAGCGCCGACTGGGACCGCATCGAGGCGCTCGAGTCGTTCGCGGCGTCGCGCGGCATCTCGATCCTCGAGCTCGCGATCGGCGGGCTCGCCGCGCAGCCGGCGGTCTCGAGCGTCATCGCGGGTGCCACGAAGCCCGAGCAGGTCGCCGCCAACGCGGCCGCAGGCGAGTGGACGCCGACGCCGGAGGATCTCGACGAGCTGGCGGCGATGGGCCGACCCGCGCAGTCGTACACGACGTTCGCGCCGCGGCGCTGAATCGCGAGGAGTTGGTCGCGCCGGGCTGGGAAGCGCCTCACGGCGCGTGGCCGCTCGAAGCGGCTAATTTTGGGACCCGGGGCTACCACAGCCCGACGCGTGCACCAGCCTAACCGAGCAATGGCGCAACTCAAGGCACCTCGCAGCGTGACTGTGAGCCAGGTCAATGCAGCCGGTCGGAGCGCTCGAGCTCAGCGGCCCGGCGCAGGTGCACGGCGGTGTCGACGAGCTTCGCGGCGCTCTGCGGATCGCCGGTGTCGAGCTGCGCCCGACCGACCCCGACGATGTGCGCGAACGCGGCCGCCCGGTCGAGTGTCACGTCGAAGTCCTCGCCGACGATGCCTCGCACGACGGTGTCGACCAGCGCGATGACCTCATCGGGTCCCGGGGGGTCGACGACCCCCGCGAGCACCTCGTGCACGGGTGCGTACGCCTTGCCGGTGCGGAACTCCAGCGCCGCCTGCTCGGGCTGGCGGTAGACCCAGGTGCGGAGCAGGTAGAGGCGCCAGAGCGCGCCGGCCAGGCTGTCGGCGGAGGCATGCGACCAGAGGTCGGCGATGACCCCGAGACCTTCCTCGTCAGCGAGGTGCAGCACGCGGTCGACGAGGCCCTGGTCGTTGTCGGACCGGGGCCCGCGGACCAGCAGCGTCGCGATGCGATGACCGGCGGCGGCCATCTCCGCAGGGTCGGCGCCATCGGCCTGCGCCTCGAACAGGGCCGAGCCGGGCAGCGACGGCCGCTTGAACTCCGTCATGCCGTGACCTCCGGCGAGAACCCTGCAGTCATGCGACAACCGTAACTGCGTAAACCTGAGTTCAGGTGCTCTGGACGACTTGTTCTCAGTAGATGTCGCAGGCGCGTGGGGCTTGCGCAGGAGATGCCGGCTGCGTCACACGTCGTCAGCGCGCAGGGCCGCCGTCAGCGGGTCCACGATCAGGCCGATCTGCCAGGCTCGCGCGCCATCTGCCGTGAGCGCCTCGGTGACGGTGTCGACCGTGATCGGCGTCGGTGGCTCCCACGCCAGGTTGCGTACGAGCTGCGGACTGATGAGGTTCTCGGTCGGCAGGTCGTGCTTCTCGGCGAGCTCCACCACGACCTCGCGGCTGCGGGCGAGTCGGTCGGCGGCTTCGGGGTTCTTGTCGGCCCAGGCTCGGGGTGGGGGCGGCCCATCCGTGCGCTGACCAGTCGTCGGCAGCTCGGACTCGTCGAGCGTCAGGCCCCGCTCCACGGCGTCGTACCACTCGCTGAGGAACCGGCGGGGACCGCGATTCCGCATGATGCGCATCGACTTGAGCGCGTTGGCGTCCTGCGGGGGATTGACCGCGATCTCGAGGATCGACGCGTCGGGCAGGATGCGACCCGGCGTCGTGTCGCGCGCCTCGGCGATCGCGTCGCGGGTCTCCCAGATCTCACGGACCAGGCCCAGCGCACGCCGTCCGCGGGCCTTGTGGATGCCGGACGTACGCCGCCAGGGCTCCTTGCGCTCGGGTGGACCCTGGAACGCCAGTAGCGCCTCGAACTCCTCGGCGGCCCACTCGCGCTTGCCGGCCTTCTGCAGGTCGGCGTCGATCAGGTCGCGGAGCTCGATCAGCACCTCCACGTCGAGCGCGGCGTAGACGAGCCACGGCTCGGGCAACGGGCGGGTCGACCAGTCCGCGGCCGAGAACTCCTTGGCCAGGCTCAGGTCGAGGTAGTGCTCGACGAGGGCGGCCAGGCCGACGCGGGGGAGGTTGAGCAGCCGGCCGGCGAGCTCGGTGTCGAACAGCGACTCGGGGTAGAGGCCGATCTCGGCGAGGCACATCAGGTCCTGCGTCGCCGCGTGCAGGATCCATTCGTTGCCGTCGAACGCGGTGTCGAGCGGCACCAGGCTGTCGAACGCGATGGGGTCGATCAGGTGCGTGCCGGAGCCCTCGCGGCGTACCTGCACGAGGTAGGCCCGCTGGGAGTAGCGGTAGCCGGAAGCCCGCTCGGCGTCGAGTGCGATCGGACCCGTGCCGGCGGCGATGCGCTCGCAGGTCTCGCGCAGCAGCTCCGGGGTGTCGACGACCGGCGGCAGCGGATCGCGGAGCTCGAGCCGGGGTGCCTGGGGTGTGATCGGCTCCGGCGTCTCGTCTGCGATGGCGTCGGTCTGGATCTCGTCGGGGGTGGCGTGTTCGGAAGGGGTCAACGGACACCACGCCTGCGCTGTAGGGGAATGACACCGGGCGCCAGCGGCGGCAGGCCGGCGATCGCGCACAACAAGTTGGACCAGGCCGCCGCATGCGAGTCCATGCCGGGCGTGGGCGGTTCGGTCAACGGCGTCCAGGAGGCGCGCACCTCGATCTGCGCGTCGGACCCGTCGGCGGCCATCTCGCCGAAGCCCTCAGAACGTACGACCGTGACGCTGCCGCTCCCGGCGGTGTAGGCGCTGCCGTACGCCTCGAGGGCCTCGGTCAGCCAGCTCCACCCGACGCTGGGCAGCACGGGATCGGCGGCCATGTCGGCCTCGATGTCTGCGCGGGCAAAGGTCACACAACGGAACGTACCGCCCCAGGCGTCGTTTCCGGCAGGGTCATGCAGCAGGATGAACCGCCCGGTCGCCAGCTCGTCCTCGCCGACGAGCACGTCGCCGCTGATCGCGAATGCGTGCGGGGCGATGCGTTGGGGCGCGGGCATCTCGTCGACCACGACCTCGGGTCGAAGGACGGCTTGCCGTATGTGCTCCACCGCAGCGGTGAACTGCGCGGGGGTGCGGTCGATGTCGCTTCGGGCTCCCACCCTGTGATCGTAGGCCCGCCGGGGTCAGGCCGGGCCCCGACACTCCGCACGACCTGAGTCACTGCCCACCTGGGGCGGCCGTGGCCCACCCGAGACAGCGATGGCTCACCTGAGACAATGCAGTGTGACCGTGACGATGACCGACAGTGCGTTCCTCCAAGCCTGCCGTGGCCAGCGGCCGGCGCACACTCCCGTGTGGTTCATGCGCCAGGCGGGCCGGTCGCTGCCGGAATACCTTGCCCTGCGCGAAGGCACCGCGATGCTCGACTCGTGCTTCCGCACCGACATGGTCGTCGAGATCACGATGCAGCCCGTACGCCGTTACGGTGTCGACGCCGCGATCTTCTTCTCCGACATCGTCGTGCCGCTCAAGGCGATCGGCATCGACCTCGACATCGTGCCGGGCACCGGTCCGGTGGTCGCCGACCCGATCCGCTCGACCGCACAGCTCGCCCAGTTCCGCGACCTGGAGCCCGACGACGTCACGCCGATCACCGACGCGGTCAAGGCCCTCGTCGGCGAGCTCGGCTCGACCCCGCTGATCGGGTTCGCGGGTGCCCCGTTCACGCTCGCGTCCTACCTCGTCGAGGGCGGGCCGTCGCGCGACCACCGACTGACCAAGCAGCTGATGTACTCCGAGCCCGACCTGTGGCACGCCCTGCTGGGCCGCATCGCGGCGATCGCGGGGCAGTTCCTGAGGCTCCAGGTCGAGGCCGGCGCGTCGGCGATCCAGCTGTTCGACTCGTGGGCCGGTGCGCTGTCGCTCGCGGACTACGAGACATACGTCAAGCCTCACTCCGCTGCGGTGCTGGCGTCGGTCGCCGATCTCGACGTGCCGCGCATCCACTTCGGCGTCGGCACGGGTGAGCTGCTGCACGCCATGGGTGATGCCGGCGCGGACGTCGTCGGTGTCGACTGGCGGGTGCCGCTCGACGAGGCCGTACGCCGGATCGGCCCCGGCAAGGCGGTCCAGGGCAACCTCGACCCCACGGCGGTCTTCGCGCCGACCGAGTTCGTGCACGCCCGCGCCGCCGAGGTCATCGAGGCGGGCCGGGCCGCCGAGGGGCACGTGTTCAACCTGGGCCACGGTGTCCTGCCGGCGACCGACCCGGACGCGCTGGCGCGCCTCGTCGACTTCGTGCACGGCTACGAGCCGACTCAGTCCTGACATGCGCGTCGCGGTCGTCGGTGGCGGCATGTCCGGCCTCGCCGCGGCGTACGAGCTGGGGGCCGGCGGCGCCGAGGTCATCGTCCTGGAGGGTTCGGACCGCCTCGGCGGCAAGCTGAAGCTCGGCTCGGTCGGTGACCTGACGCTCGACCTCGGCGCCGAGTCGATGCTGGCCCGGCGACCCGAGGCGCTCGACCTGGTGCACGCCGTCGGCCTCGACGAGCGCCTCGTCAACCCCCGTACGATCACCGCGTCGATCTGGACGCACGGCGCTCTGCGGCCGATGCCGCCGACCGTCATGGGCATACCGGCCGACGTCGACGCCTTGGCCGCGTCCGGCATCGCCGACGTCGACCCGCACGTCGTCCCGGTGCCCGACGAGGACGTATCCGTCGCGTCGTTCGTCACCGAGCGGCTGGGGCGCGACGTGCTGGACCGGCTCGTCGAGCCCTTGCTCGGCGGCGTGTACGCCGGTCGTACCGACTCGCTGTCGTTGCGAGCGACCACACCCCAGATCGCCGAGCTGGGTCCTGATCTCCTCGCGGGCGCCGTGATCGCGAGGGCCGCCGCCAACGCGAGCGGGCCGGTGTTCGCCGGGCTCGCCGGGGGAGTGGGCCAGCTGCCGGCCGCGATCGCGGCGACCGAGGGCATCGACGTACGCCTCGACGCGACGGTCCGCGCCATCACGCGCTCGGCCGACGGGTGGCGGCTCTCCGTCGGGCCGACCACCGACGTCGAGCACCTGGACGTCGACGCGGTCGTCGTCGCCGCGCCCGCGCCGGCCGCCGCTCGCCTGATCGCGGAGGACGCGCCCGACGCGGCGTTCGCGCTGGCGGCGATCGAGTACGCCAGCATGGCGCTCGTCACGTACGTCTTCGACGAGCCGCCCGCGTTCGAGGGATCCGGCTTCCTGGTCCCGCCGGTCGATCACACGTTCATCAAGGCCGCCACGGTGGCGTCCAACAAGTGGCAGTGGGTCGCCGACACCGGGCGCACGGTCATCCGAGCCTCGGTGGGACGCGCCGGCGAGGCCACGCTGCTCCAGCACGACGACCGAGACATCGCCGTCCGCGCGCTCGACGACCTCCGTACGGCGTTCGGTGGGCTGCCGGAGCCGCTCGACTGGGTCGTGCAGAGATGGGGAGGTGGGCTGCCGCAGTACGACGTCGGCCACCTCGACCGCGTCGAGATCATCGAACGCTCGGTGGCCGCCGTGCCAGGCCTCGAGGTCTGCGGCGCCGCCTACAACGGAGTCGGCATCCCTGCGGTCATCGCGTCGGGTCGGGCGGCTGCGCGGCGCATCCTCGACGCTGGGACAATCGAGGCATGACCGAGCGCGTGGAGAACAAAGGCAAGCTGGCCAAGGAGATCAACGACACGATCCGCTACACGATGTGGTCGGTCTTCCGGCTCGAGCGGGTGCTCGGCGACTCGCCCCGCGCCGCCTTCGCCGCCGAGGTCGAGGCGCTCTTCCG
Source organism: Aeromicrobium sp. (assembly GCF_036676885.1). GTDB lineage: Bacteria > Actinomycetota > Actinomycetes > Propionibacteriales > Nocardioidaceae > Aeromicrobium. The sequence goes on along the minus strand of NZ_JAKFCB010000113.1, from coordinate 561 downwards.
CACGTTCGAGGCCGATGACGTCGTGGTGCGCGGCACGTACGACGTCAGCGGTCTGCGGGCCGACGCCGACCTGATGATCTGGTGGCATGCGCCGAGCAGCGACGCGCTGCAGGTTGCCTACAACAGGTTCCGCCGCACCGAGCTCGGCTCGCACATGGCGCCGGTCTGGTCCCAGCTGGCGCTCCACCGGCCCGCCGAGTTCAACCGTTCGCACATCCCGGCGTTCATGGCCGAGGAGGAGACGCACCCGTACGTCTGCGTCTATCCGTTCGTCCGGTCGTACGAGTGGTACCTCCTGCCGGAGGAGGAGCGCCGCGACATGCTGCGCGAGCACGGCATGCAGGCGCGCGACTACCCGGACGTACGCGCCAACACCGTCGCGTCGTTCGCGCTCGGCGACTACGAGTGGATCCTCGCGTTCGAGGCCGACGAGCTGCACCGCATCGTCGACCTCATGCGGGAGCTGCGCGCCAGTCGCGCCCGCCGACACGTACGTGAGGAAGTCCCGTTCTACACCGGCCGCGCGCACACGGTCAGCGAGCTCACCGACCTCTGGCCGTA
>NZ_JAKFCB010000112.1:0-3519 GCF_036676885.1 Aeromicrobium sp. | reverse complement strand
CATCGCCCGGACGATCGTCGCGTCGATCAGCACTGCGAGCGCCGTGCCGATGCCCAGCTCCTTGATGAAGATGATCTCCGACGTCGCGAATGCGCCGAGGGCGATCGCGAACAGCAGCGCCGCAGCCGTCACGATGCGACCCGTCCGTTGCAGGCCGAGCGCGACCGACTCGCGCTCGCCGGCGCCGGCGTCGCGTGCCTCCTTGATCCGGGTCAGGAGGAACACCGCATAGTCGGTCGACAGCCCGAACACGACGGCGAACAGGAACACCGGCTGTGACGACTCCAGGGCTCCCTGGCTCGTGTAGTTGAGCAGCCCTTCGAACCGGCCGTCCTGGAAGACCAGCACGAGCACGCCGAACGTCGCGCTGATCGTCAGCACGTTCATCAGCAGCGCCTTGATCGGCAGCACGACCGAGCCGGTCATCAGGAACAGCGTGATGAACGTCAGCAGCGCGAGGATCGTCAGCGCCAACGGGATGTTGGCGGCGATCGACTTCACCTGGTCGACCTGCTCCGCACTGGCGCCACCCACCAGGACCTTGCCCGGGGCGTCGGTGTCGCGGATCTCGGTGACCAGGTCGAGCGTCTGCTCATCGAGCGTCGGCTTCGCCGGGATGACGTCTACCTGCCACGTGTCCTGCCCGAGGAACCGCGGCTCGGTGACCTGGCCCGCGCCCTCGAGCGAGCCGAGCGTCGAGGCGTACGCCGTGATGTCCGCGGCGTCGGACTCCGGCGCCGTGACAGCGACGATGAGCGGCGACGACTCGGCACCGACGAAGTCCTGGCGCAGGACCGTGTCGACGGTCTTCGCCTGACTCCCATCGGGCAGCACCGACGCGTCGACGCCGGTGAACTTGACGCCGAGGAACGGCGCGCCGAAAGCCAGCAGGATCGCGGCTCCGGCGATCGCCGTGCCGACCGGGAACCGCATGACGAACTTCGAGACGCGGTACCAGAACCCGTGCACCTCGGCCCGCGACTCGGCGATCTGGGCCGCCCGCCAGCGCTTCGGCGCCAGCGCGTTGACCCGGTGCTGCAGCACGGCGAACAGCGCGGGCAGCACGATCAGGGAGACCGCCGCGGCGGCGAGCGCCACGACCGTCACGCCGATGCCCATCGAGTAGAGGAAGCGCAGCGGGAAGACCAGCAGCGCGAGGCCGGCGCCGGCGACCGTGACCGCCGAGAAGGCGACGGTACGACCGGCCGTGGCGACGGTCCGGCGTATCGCCTCGGCTCCCGGGCCGACCCGTTCGAGCTCCTCGCGATAGCGCGAGACGAGGAACAGCGAGTAGTCGATCGCGAGGCCGAGCCCGAGGCCCGTGATGAGGTTGAGCGCGAAGATCGAGATGTCGACGAACTCGTTGATGCCCCGGATGACCAGCAGGGACGTGACGATCGTCAGCCCGCCCACCAGCAGGGGCAGCAGTGCCGCGACCGCCGACCGGAACACCCACAACGACACGAGGAACAGCAAGGGGAACGCGATCAGCTCGGCCGTGACGAGATCGGCCTCGACGTGCTCGTTGACCTCCTGGTACGCCGGGCCGAACCCGCCGACCTGCACGCCGTCGAGCTCGCCGAGCTCGTGACGCAGGTGCTCGGTGGTCTTGTCGGCGTCGGTGCCGGACTTGTAGATCGCGGCGACGTACGTCTGAGTGCCGTCCTTCGAGACGAACTGCTGGCCCGCCTCGGGACCGCCGACGACCTGAGCGACCGACTCCTCGTCCTCGAGCAGCCGGGTCGTCTCGGCGATGGCTGCCGTGTCGTCGACGTCGATCAGGGCGATCAGGCTGGGGGCGGCGTCCTGACCGGCCGCAGCCTCGATCTGCTTGGTCGCCTGCGCGCTGGTGGCGCCGGTGTCGGAGAACGAGTCGTTGTCGCTGTTGAGCAGGCCGGCGACGGGTCCGCCGAGCGCGCCGGCGATGACGAAGAACAGGACCGTCACGACGAGGACGCGCTTCGGGTGGTTGTTGGCCAGGCGGCCGAGTGCACTGAACATCAGAACTCCTTTGCGACGGCGAGCGGATCGCCGTACAGCTCGGTGAGGTCGAGGGCCGCCACCACGGTGAGCAGCATCCCTTGGGCCATGAAGTCGCGGACCTCGTCCGCGCTGGCGCCGCTCAGGGCGGCGATGTCTTCCCAGGTCTCGCGGTAGGTCCGCTGGGCGACTTCCTTGATCGCGGGGTCCGACCCGGCCGCCCAGGTGTGCAGCTGACACCGCATCGAGTTGACGTCGTCGTTCATGAAGCCGATGTACGCCAGTGCCATCGCCTCGAGCGGCGACGTGTCGGGATCGCGTTGTTCCACGGCTTCGCGGAACTTCTGACGCAGGTTGGCGGTGTGGTGCTCGATCGCCGCGCCGATGAGCCCCGCCTTGGTGCCGAACAGCCGGAACAGGTACGGCTGCGAGACCCCGGCCCGCTCGGCGATGACCTCCGTGGAGGTCGCGTGCATGCCGGATCGGCCGTACTCCTCGATCGCTGCCTCGAGGATCAGGACCTTGCGGTCCTCGGCCTTCATGCGTGTCACGGGGGGCATGGGAGTTAAGTTAGTGATGACTCACATACTTGTCAACGGTCGACGGCAAATCCGAATCCGCTGGCGGTCAGCGGCATCCGCTGACATGCTCAGGGACGGAAACAGGAGGTCTGGATGGCACTCGTCGAGGTCAACGGCGCGAAGGTCAACATCGAGGACACCGAAGCGCCCGTGGGCAGACCGGATGCGGCGACTGTCGTCTTCGGGCACGGCCTGCTGTTCAGCGGTCGGATGTTCGACGACCAGGTCGACCGGCTGGCGCCCCGCTACCGCTGCGTGACGATCGACTGGCGCGGCCAGGGCCGGTCGCCGGCGGCGGACGGCGGATACGACATGGACACACTGGCCGACGACGCCGCCGCGATCATCCACGAGCTCGCGCTGGGCAAGGTGCACTGGGTCGGCCTGTCGATGGGCGGTTTCGTCGGTATGCGCCTGGCCGCGCGACGCCCCGAGCTCATCCGCTCGCTGAGCCTGCTCGACACGAGCGCCGGCCCAGAGGATCCCGCCAAGGTCGGCCAGTACCGGCTGCTCGCCAAGATCTACGGCCTGTTCGGGCTCGGCCCGGTGACGTCGAAGGTCAAGCCGCTGCTGTTCGGGCCCACGTACTTGAACAACCCGGAGTCCGAGCCGCAGATCGAGGCCTGGCTCAACGAGGTCAAGGCCGCCAGGCGATCGGGGATGAAACGGGCCATCTACGGCGTCACCGACCGCGAGCCCATCGCCGACGAGCTCGGCAACGTGACCGCGCCGACGCTGGTGGTGGTGGGGGCTGACGACGTCGCGACCCCGGTGGCCAAGTCCGAGGAGCTCAACAAGCTGATCCCTGGATCGCGACTGGAGATCGTGCCGGACGCCGGCCATTCGAGCACGATCGAGCAGCCCGACGCCGTCAGCGACCTCCTCGAGTCCTTCATCGACCAGAACTGAGCGGTGGCACGAAGACCCACGGCTCGTCCGGCAGCGCCGCCGGGTCGAA
>NZ_JAKFCB010000111.1:0-10491 GCF_036676885.1 Aeromicrobium sp. | reverse complement strand
CAGGCCGACGCCCACTACGCCGAGCACGTCGACCAGCCGTGGTACCCGCCGCTGCGCGAGTTCGCGATCTCCGGCCCGCTGGTCGCGCTGGTGCTCGAGGGTGACGAGGCGATCTCGGTCGTACGCCTGCTCAACGGAGTGACCGACGGCCGGCAGGCCGCACCCGGCACGATCCGCGGTGACCTCTCGCTGTCCAACCGGGAGAACCTCGTGCACGCCTCGGACTCCGAGGACTCGGCCAAGCGCGAGATCGCGCTCTGGTTCCCCGACCTCTGAGCAGCGCGGTGGCTACGCTCGTGCCATGAGCGCGATCGGGATCCTCGGGACCGGCATGGTGGGACGGGCCTTCGCCCGCAGGCTCTCTGACCTGGGCCGGGACGTCCTGGTGGGAGCTCGCTCCGCCGACTCAGCGAGCCTCGCGCCGTTCGGCGAGCTGGGCGTGCGTACGGGCTCGTTCGCCGACGCCGCCGCCCACGCCGACCTGCTGGTCAACGCGACCAACGGCATCAACTCGCTGAGCGTCATGGAGTCGATCGGCGCCGACGTGCTGTCCGGCAAGACCGTGGTCGACCTGTCCAACGAGCTCGACCCCAACCGCGCCGGGCCGCCGTGGCTCGCGGCTCCGGATCGCTCGATCGGGCGGCGGCTCCAGGAGTCGTTCCCCGAGACGTACGTCGTCAAGTCGCTCAACACCATGAACTGCGACGTCATGGTCGACCCGTCGATCGTGCCCGGCGATCACGTGGTGTTCCTCAGTGGCAACGACGAGGCGGCGAAGGCCAGGGTCCGGGAGTTCCTGGCGCTCCTCGGCTGGCGGGACGTCCAGATGATCGACCTGGGCGGCATCGAGACCGCCGTCATGACCGAGATGATGATGCCGGTGTGGATCGGCCTCATGTCGGTCCGCGGCGGCCACGACTTCCACTACAACTGGATCATCAGCTCGCCCTGAACGTTCGGGCTGGGGACTCAGTCCCGCGGCCCCGGCCGTACGAGTCCGTGGTCGAAGGCGAACACCACCGCGGCCGCCCGGTCGCGCAGGTGCAGCTTGGCGAAGACATGACTGATGTGGGTCTTGATCGTGCCCTCACTGAGGGTCAGGCGCTCGGCGATCTCGGCGTTGCTCAGTCCTGTGCCGATCAGCTCGAGCACCTCGATCTCGCGGGGTGTCAGCGCGTCCAGCTCCGCGGTGTGCAGCGCGATGGCGCCGTCGCGGTACGTGGCGAGGACCTTGCCGGTCACCGCCGGATCGAGCCAGGCGCCGCCATCGGCCACGGCCCGCACGGCTCGCTGGAGGTCCTCGGCCGGCACGCCCTTGAGCAGGAAGCCGGCGGCCCCCGCACGTAGGGCGGCCGCCAGGACCTCCTCGTGCTCGAACGTGGTCAGGACGAGCACCGGAGGTGAGCCCGGCATGGCTCGGACCAGTCGCGTCGCGGTCACGCCGTCAGTGCCGGGCATCCGTACGTCCATGACGACAACGTCGGGCCGCAGCTCTTCGACGGTCTCGACAATCCCGGCACCATCGGGCAGCTCGCCTACGACCTCGAAGCCGAATCGGCTGCGCAGGATGCCGCGGAGCCCGGCGCGGATCAGCTCCTGGTCGTCGACCAACAGAACCCGGATCATGCGCGCACCTGGTGACTCGGAGGCAGGACCGCCTCGACCCGCCAACCGAAGTCCGCCGGCCCTGCAGTCAGCCGGCCGCCGACTGACTCGGCACGTTCGCGCATGCTGATGATTCCGACACCCATCCCGTCGGCAGGACGTACGGCCGGGGCGCCGCCGTCATTCTCGACGACCAGGCGGGTCCGGTCGTCGAGGACAGCAAGCCGGACCCGCGCAGCGGCGTCCGGCGCGTGCCGTACGACATTGGTCAACGCCTCCTGCACGATGCGGTAGACCGCCAGTCCAGCCGTCGTGGTCAACCTGCCTGGGTCGCCGTCGATCTCGAGGCGCACCGTGCGCCCGGCACGCCGGAACGACGTCACGAGATCGTCCAGCTGCGCGGCACCGGGCATGGGCGCCAGGGTCGAGGCGTGCGGGTCGCGGAGCATCCCGACGGCCTGACGTACCTCGGCGAGACTCTGCTGCCCCAACCGTTCGGCCTCGGCGAGCGATGCGCGTGCCGTGTCAGGGTCGTCGTCGAGAGCGAGCCGCGCGCTGGACACGTGGAGCAGCGAGACCGTGAGGGCGTGCCCGATGACATCGTGCATCTCGCCGGCGATCCGGTTGCGTTCCTCGGCCCGGGTACGTTCCGCCAGCCCAGCCTGCGCCTCACGCAGCTGCTCGATCAGGGCGCGTTGGCGGCGGGCCAGGAGGCAGACCACGGTCGTGAACACCGTGCCCGCGATCCAGGCACCCCAGCCCGGCTCGTCGCTGATCTGGAGCCACTGGGCACCCAGCACTGCGACGATTCCCGCGCTGAGGGCGACGGACTGGGGCGTCGGCGCGTAAAGGGCCGCCCACCCGGCGAGCACGCACAGAGCGAACCAGCCCAGGCTCGAGGGATTGCCGTTGCAGACGACGGTGACACCGGCCGCGGCCGTCGCGAGTCCGGTGACGAGTGGCCAGCCCGTGGGCGAGCGGATCGCCAGGAGGACGCACACCGCGATGCTGCCGGCGCCGGCAGCCAGCGCGAGCGCTGCCGGTTGGTTCGACCTCACGATCCCGATGACGACGAACAGGGCGACCGCGACCGGAGCTGCGATTCGCCCCGCCCGCTCGGTCATGGCCGTCATCCTAGGATGCGGGGACTCACAGAGCCGTACGTCGTGCCGCCAGGGCCGTCGCGCCCACGGCGATGAGGGTCACGACGATCAGCGCTCCGGCGCCGTCCCCGATGCCGAGCCAAGGCTCGCGCACGGAGTCGGTCACGAGCTTGAGCGGCAACACGTCGGCCACCGATCGCAACGTAGAGCTCATGACCGCCGGCGGGGGACCGCCGACGCCCAGGAGGAACGATGGGAAGAACAGCAGCAGGCCGATTGCCTGGGCGGCCCGTGCTGATGGCAGCACCGTGCCGAGCAGGACCCCGAGGCTGACGAAGGCGACGGAGCCGGCGACGATCCCGAGACCGACACGCACCGGGTCCTCGATCGTCGGGACGCCATACACCGGAGCCGCGACCGCCATGAGCAGCGCGCCGGAGACCGCGATGGCGCTGAGACCGATCACGAGCTGGGCCAGCGCGAACGACCAGCGGGGGAAGCCGGACGCGGCGAACCGCTTGAGGACGCCTCGCTCCCGGTACGACGCGATGTGGACCGGCAGCATGACCAGGCCGGTGGCGCCGATGACGACGGTGAAGTACGACGCGACGTACCAGTGGGAGGGGTTCACCGGGAATGCCTCGTCGGGCTCGGTGCCGAACGACCCTCCGATGATCAGCATCGTCAGGATCGGGAAGACCAGGACGAACGTCAGCGTCAGCGGATCACGCAGCAGCAGGCGGAGCTCAGCCGAAACCAACCGCCGGGTCGCCGACCGGTGCGTGCGTGCAGGCAGGGTCTTGGTGCTCATCGGAGTGCTCCTGTCAGGTCTGATGCGGTCGGTGCGGGTTCCTCGCGCCCGTCGAGCAGGGTCAGCAGAGCGGCCTCGAGATCCGGGACGTCGACGCGCAGGTCGGCGGGTATGGCGCCGCGACTCACGAGCCAGGCGCCGACGTGGGCGATGCTCGAGCGGTCCCCGCGGACCGCGACCTGTCCGCCGGGGTCGAGCCCGACATCGTGAACGCCGCTCACGGATCGCAGGGCCCTCACGAGGCCGTCGGTGTCACCGTCACGTATGCCGAATCGTGTGGTGGCGACGCCGGCATGCCGTGCGACGAGCTCGGCCGGCGTACCTGCGTCGAGGACGCGGCCGGAGCGGACCGCGACGATGCGGTCGCACAACACCTCTGCCTCGTCCAGCTCGTGCGTGACAAGGAGGACCGTCGTGCCGGCGTCGCGGAGCTGCGCGACGGACGACCAGACCTCGCGGCGGGCCGCTGGGTCCAGACCTTGCGTCAGCTCGTCGAGGATCACGAGCCGGGGTCGGTTGAGCAGCGCGAGCACCAGGAACACCCGTTGCTGCTCGCCGCCGCTCATCGAGCCGAACGACGATCGCAGCTTGTCCTCGAGCCCGAACCGCTCGACCAACCCATCGGCATCCCTCGCACTGCGTGTGGAGAACAGCTCGATCGCCTCGCTGACGCGCAACCGGTCCGGCAGCGCTGAGCTCTGCAGTTGGCTGCCGACCAGCCGGCGTACCCGGTCGGCGTCGCGGACGGGATCGAGTCCCAGCACGCGTACCGTGCCGGCGTCTGGCCGGCGCAGACCTTGGATGCATTCGACGGTCGTGGTCTTGCCGGCGCCATTGGCGCCGATGAGTCCCAGGACCTCGCCGGCGGACACGTCGAGGTCAAGACCGTCGACGGCGACCCGATTGCCGTACGTCTTGGACAACCCGCGGACCCTGACGACCTCGGGATCGGTGATGGTTTCGTGGAAGGTCTTCATCCCTCCATGCTGGTGATGCCCAGGTCCCGGCACATCGGCTCTGAGTCGGAACTTCGCCTCTGCCCGTGGGCTGAGGGTCAGGTGTAGGTCGGTTGCCGCAGGTGGTGCTCGACCTCGTCGTATTTTCCGCGTACGTCCTCCGGCAGCCAGATGACGTGGTTGGACACCGACGCCAGGTCGACGTCCTCCTGCAGGGTGACGACATCGACGACCTGCCGTGGGAAGTCGCGCTCGCGCTCCTCGAACTCCAGCAGCGACACGCGCACGGTCACGCCGAACGGGTTGGGGTTGACCAGCCCGATGCCCCAGAAGTCGGTCGGGTCGTCGGTCGCCTTCTGCTCGAGGTCGATCATGACGCTGCGGGTGTCCTGCTCGAGCGCAGGGTGGTCGATCTCCTCGACGGCCGCCAGCTCGACGTGCACACCGCGAACCTGACGGCTCCCCGGACCGTCGAAGCGCAGGATGTCGCGCAGCGTGCCGCCCGCCGGAAGCACGGGTCCGCCCCGGTGCGATCCGTGCACCGTCTGCGTGACGACGTGGGGCAGCTCCCGGCCGTACGGGTCGAGGGGCGTGAAGGCCAGCGTCGGCACGACCGACACGTCGGTGTGGTTCTCGATCGTCAGGACCTGGTCGGGTCCACCGTCGGTCGCGACGGGTACGTACTTGAGGGAGAACGGGCGCTTCTGGCGGGGTTTGCGTCTCACCCTGCAAGCCTAGGCCGTGTCCCGCACGACGTTTTCGCGCCATGGGATGCAGCGCCTAACCTAGAGGCATGTCCGTCGAGTCCGTCTTCCCGCGCCTGGAACCGTTGCTGCCGTCCGTGGGCAAGCCCATTCAGTATGTCGGCGGCGAGCTCAACGCGACGAGCAAGGAATGGGACTCCGCCCGGGTGCGCTGGGCGCTGATGTATCCCGACGCCTATGAGGTCGGGCTGCCCAACCAGGGCGTCCAGATCCTCTACGAAGTCCTCAACGAGCGCGACTGGATCCTCGCCGAGCGGACGTACGCGGTGTTCTCCGACATGGAGAAGGTCATGCGCGACAACGACATCCCCCAGTTCACGGTCGACGCACATCGCCCGGTCAAGGCGTTCGACCTGCTCGGTCTCTCGTTCTCGACCGAGCTCGGCTACACCAACATGCTGACGGCGCTCGACCTCGCCGGCATCCCGCTGCACGCGGTCGACCGCGGCGACGACGACCCGATCGTGATCGCCGGCGGCCACTCCGCGTTCAACCCCGAGCCCATCGCGGACTTCCTCGACGCCGCGGTGCTCGGCGACGGCGAGGAGATCGTGCTCGCGATCAGCGAGGTCGTCCGTGAATGGAAGGACGAGGGCCGTCCCGGCGGGCGCGACGAGGTGTTGATGCGCCTCGCGAAGTCCGGCGGTGTCTACGTCCCGAAGTTCTACGACGTCAGCTACCTCCCCGACGGCCGCATCCAGCGCATCGTGCCCAACCGCCCCGGAGTGCCGTGGCGCGTCGCCAAGCACACGCTGATGGACCTCGACTCGTGGCCGTACCCCAAGAACCCGCTGGTCCCGCTCGCCGAGACCGTGCACGAGCGCTTCAGCGTCGAGATCTTCCGCGGCTGCACGCGCGGCTGCCGCTTCTGCCAGGCCGGCATGATCACGCGCCCGGTGCGTGAACGCTCGATCGAGGGCATCGGCGCGATGGTGCAGAACGGGCTCGACAAGACCGGCTTCGAGGAGGTCGGCCTGCTGAGCCTCTCGAGTGCTGACCACACCGAGATCGGCGAGGTCGCCAAGCAGCTCGGCGACCGCTACGAGGGCACCAACACGTCCCTGTCGCTGCCGTCGACCCGTGTCGACGCGTTCAACATCACGCTGGCCAACGAGTTCAGCCGCAACGGCCGCCGCTCGGGCCTGACCTTCGCCCCCGAGGGAGGCAGTGAGCGCCTCCGCAAGGTCATCAACAAGATGGTGACCGAGGAAGACCTCATCCGTACGGTCGCCGCTGCCTATTCGCACGGCTGGCGCCAGGTCAAGCTCTACTTCATGTGCGGCCTGCCGACCGAGACCGACGACGACGTCATGCAGATCGGTGAGCTCGCCAAGCGGGTCATCCAGACCGGCCGCGAGGTCTCAGGGCGCAACGACATCCGCTGCACCGTCTCGATCGGCGGCTTCGTGCCCAAGCCGCACACCCCGTTCCAGTGGGCTTCGCAGCTCGACCATGAGACCACCGACGACCGCCTCAAGAAGCTTCGCGACGCCGTGCGGGCAGACAAGAGGTACGGCAAGGCGATCGGCTTCCGCTACCACGACGGCAAGCCCGGAATCATCGAAGGTCTCCTGTCACGCGGCGATCGCCGGGTCGGCCGGGTCATCGAGGCCGTGTGGCGCGACGGCGGCCGCTTCGACGGCTGGAGCGAGCACTTCTCGTACGACCGGTGGGCCGACAAGACCGCAGAGGCGCTGGCCGACGAGCCGGTCGACCTCGATTGGTACACCGTCCGCGAGCGCGAGTACGCCGAGGTCCTGCCGTGGGACCACCTCGACGCCGGGCTCGACCGGGACTGGCTGTGGGAGGACTGGCAGGACTCGCTCAACCCCGACGGCGCCCTCGAGGTCGAGGACTGCCGCTGGACACCGTGCTTCGACTGCGGTGTCTGCCCGCAGATGGACACCGAGATCCAGATCGGTCCCACCGGCAAGACGCTGCTGCCGCTCTCTGTCGTCTGAGGCGCCCCCGCACCGGGGTCGGCTGGGACTCAGTTCGCCGGAACCGAGACCTTGTCCTCGCGCTCCCGCTTGGGAGCCAGGGGAGAGGGCTCGACGAACAGCACCTTGGCCAGCCAGTCCGGCAACCACCAGTTCCACCGGCCGAGCACGCTGACGAGCGCAGGCACGAGCAGCGCGCGTACGAGAGTGGCGTCGATCAGGATGCCGACGCCCAGCGCGGTGCCCAGCACCTTGACGTCGACGCCCGGCGAGGAGGCGAGCGCGGCGAACGCGAAGAACAGGATGAGCGCGGCCGACGTGACGAGCCGGCCGGTGCGACCGAGGCCGGTGATCACGGCGGCCTCGGTGTCGCCCGTGGCGTCGTACTCCTCGCGCATGCGCGCCAGGATGAACACCTCGTAGTCCATCGACAGCCCGAACAGGAACCCGAAGATCAACACGGGCAGCCAGAACGTGATCGCCCCAGTGGGAGAGACGTCGAAGATCGCCTCCGATCCGTGCCCCATCTGCCAGAAGAAGACGACCGAGCCGAACACTGCCGCCATCGAGAGCAGGTTGAGGATCACCGCCTTGATCGGCAGCAGCAGCGAGCGGAACGTCCGCACGAGCAGGACGAACGTGATGAACGCGATGAGCGCCAGGACGTACGGGAACCGGTCGTAGACCGCCGAGAAGTAGTCCTGCACCGTGGCACCCGCGCCGGTCACCCCGACCGGCCCGTCGGCCGCGTCGTCCGCGGCGTCCCGGATGCCGTCGACCACGGCGTTGGCCGAGCTGTCGACCGTCTCGTCCTCCGGGATGACGTCCACGACCGCCTGGCCGTCGTTCCTGCCACCGACGACGGCCATCTGGACGCCCTCGACGCGGCTCGTGGCCTCGGCGACCGCCTCGGCGTCGTCGGCATCCACCAGCACCTCGACCGGCGTGAGGACACCCGTGCCGATCTGGCCGTCCCGCAGGGTGCTCAGGGCCTCGTAGGGGTGCCCGCTCTTGGCAAGCGAGTCGACGTTGGCCTGGCCGATCTTGAGGCTCAGCACCGGGAAGATCAGCAGGGCCAGGACCGCGACCGCGACGAGGGTCGCGATGATGCGATGACGGACGATCAGGCGGGACCATCCGGACCAGCCCTTCGACGCGACACCTTCCTTGCGGATCCGGGGCCAGTCGATCTTGGGTCCGATGCTCGACAGGAGGGCCGGGAGCATCGTCAGCACCACGGCGACGCTCACGATGGGGATGAGCATGCCGCCGATGCCCATGCTGCGCAGGAACGGGACCGGCACGACGATCAGCGCGACCAGGCTGATCGCCACCGTGACACCCGAGGCCATCACGGCGTGGCCGGCGGTCTTCATCGCGATGACGACCGCTTCCTCGTTGTCGTGGCCGTGCGCGCGCTCCTCGCGCCATCGCGAGACGACGAGCAATGAGTAGTCGATCGCGACGCCCAGTCCGATCAGCGCGATCAGGAACTGCACGACGAAGCTCACGTCGCTGAACGTCGACAGGAGCAGCACGAGGGTGAACGACGTCAGGATCGAGACCGCAGCGATGACCATCGGCAGGAATGCCAGCAGCGACGCGAACACGAACAGCAGCACCAGGAGCGCGCCTGTCGCGCCCAGCAGCGTCTCGACGAGCACGCTGGGCCCCTCGGACTCGCCGCCGGCCGCCAGCAGGTTGTACGAGGTGAGGCCACTCTCGTAGCCGGCTTCGGTCGCGGCCTTCTCGAGGGCAGGCTCGAGTTCCACCTCTATCCCGGGGCCGAAGGACGTGGGCATGGGCGCCTGGAACAGCGCGTACGTCGTCCGCCCGTCCTCGCCGACGAAGCCCGGGTTGCCGGTGCTCGCGAGGTCGACCATCCGGGTGTTCGGCACCGCGTCATGCGCGGTCTGGAACACCGCGGCGACCTGGTCCTTGCTGCCGTCGACGGTCTCGCCGTCCGGGAGGGTCACGACGGCGACATACGTGTCGAACGAGCTGACACCGAACTCCTCGACGAGCCTCTTCTCCGCCTTGTCGCCCGGCTGCCCGGGCAAGGAGAAGTCGATCGTGAGGCGGTCGGTGAGCTGCGACGCGCTGACGCCACCGACGACCAGCATGACGATCCAGAAGACGGTGACGACGATGCGGTGATGCATGACGAGTCGGGCGAGACGCTCCACGATGAACTCCAGGTCAGCAAGCAACGGTGGGAGGCGCGGAGCCCGAGCCGCGCTTCCCAGCAAGGTATGGGGAGCGCTCCCGGACCGTCAATAGTCCATCTGAGCCGCAGGTCAGCGCCAAGATAGGGCATGTGTCCGATGTGGCGACCCCACCTTAGAAATCACGATGGAGACATCAAGATTCGAAGGAGTGGTCATCATGACTGCATTGGACTACGTGGAGAACGCGCTCTACCGCCAGCGCGAGCAGGAGATGATCCTCCGCAACGAGCGTCGTCGCATCGTCCTGGAGCGCCAGGCGGTACGTTCCGAGGCCCGCCGGACGCGAACCAGGCGCGGCCTGCCGTACGTCGTGCGCCACCGCCTGACGGAGCTGTTCTCAGACGCTCCCGCGCGTGGCTGAACCCGGCAGATCTGTCGGCGGGAGGTGGCACGATGAATTCGTGCACCTCCCGCCCTCCAGCTCGACACTGATCGGCCGTGCCGCGGACCTGCGCGAGCTCGACGCGCTCTATGCCCAGGTCGTGGCGGGCGAGCCCAGGGCAGTCGTGGTGGCCGGCGAGGCGGGCATCGGCAAGAGCCGGTTGCTCGCCGAGTTCACTGCCCGGTCCGCCGCGTCCGCCCGGGTCCTGCGCGGGCAGTGCGTCGACCTCGGCGAGGTCGCCCCTCCGTACGCCCCGATCACCGCGGTGCTGCGCGAGCTCGTCGCCCAGGTGGGCACCGACCGCGTCCTCGAGGCCGCCGGCCCCGGTTGGGACACGATCGGCGTGCTGCTGCCCGAGCTGAGTGACCATGTCACCGGCCAGGGCACCGAGCACCGGCTGCACGAGGGTGTCGCGGTCCTGCTCGAGCACTTCGCCCGCGAGCGCCCGGTCGTCCTCGTGATCGAGGACCTGCACTGGGCCGACGACGCCACCTTGACCGTGCTGCGCTTCCTGCTCCGCGCCGTCGCGTCGGGACCGATCATGATCGTGCTGAGCTACCGCAGCGACGACGTCCACCGTGGCCACCCGCTGCGCGTCTTCCTGACCGAGATCGAGCGCGGCCGGCGGGCCAAGCGCCTCGAGCTGCGCCGGCTGACCCGCGCCCAGGTGCGCAAGCAGGCGGCGTCGATCCTCGGGCGCAC
>NZ_JAKFCB010000110.1:0-10496 GCF_036676885.1 Aeromicrobium sp. | reverse complement strand
TTGGTCACCATACGCACGGCGATGACGGACCCGTGACGTCCGTGCCGGCGAACCACTCGGGAAGTCCGGCCGGACCTAGGCTGACCATCGTGTCCATGTCCCTGTCCTCCACCCGCGCAGCCGTTGCCTCGGCCGCCCTGGGACTCGGACTGGTCGCCGCGGCGATCGCCGTGCCGCGTTGGACCGACGAAGACGTACGCGTGCACTGGCCGCCGCTGCATGCCGACTGGGACCCGCGCCTCGGCGTCCTGACCCTGCCGGCGATCGCGGTCGGCCTGGCGCTGTGGCTGGTGCTCCCCCGCATCGCGGCACGGACCTCGTGGCGAGGCCTGCTGGCGTACGCGTTCGCCGGCACCTGGATCTGGACCATGGCCTTGGCGATGACCGAGGGCACGGACGGCCTGGCCCGGGTCTTCGAGCGACCGGGCGAGTACGTGTACGACGCCCAGCGGGTCGACTCGATCGGGACGATGGTGCGTACGTTCGTCGACCACATCCCGATCGACTCCGCCGACAACTGGCACACGCACGTCGCGGGCCATCCGCCCGGCGCGCTGTTGTTCTTCGTGCTGCTCGACCGCATGGGCATCACCGATCCGTTCTGGATCGGCGCCGTGGTCGTCACGATCGGCAGCACCGCCGTCGTCGCCGTGCTCGTCACGCTCAAGACCCTCGGCTCGGTACGGCTCGGCCGCCGGGCCATGCCGTGGATCGTGCTCGCGCCCACCGCGGTGTGGATGGGGGTCAACGGCGATGCACTGTTCACCGCGGTCGCCGCGTGGGGTCTCGCGCTGCTGGCGATCGCCGCTGTCAGCCGCCGACCGGCCGTCGGCGTCGCGGCCGGCCTCGTGCTCGGCCTGTGCGTCTACCTGTCGTACGGGCTGGTGCTGCTCGGCCTCCTCGCCGTCGCGGTCCTGATCATCGCCAAGACGTGGAAGCCGCTGCCGTGGGCGCTCGCCGGGTCGGCGGTGGTCGTCGCGGCGTTCACGGCCGCGGGCTTCGCGTGGTGGGAGGCCTACCCGGTGCTGCGCGAGCGCTACTACGACGGCATCGCCTCGGAACGGGCGTACTCCTACTGGGTCTGGGCCGACATCGCCGCCTGGACGTTCACCGTCGGGCTCGTCGTATGGGCCGCGTTCCCGCGCGCGATCCGGGCCTTCAGGGATCGCGATCCCCTGGCCCAGCTCGCCGCCGCCGCGCTCCTGACGATCGTCGTGGCGACGATCTCCGGCATGAGCAAGGCCGAGGTCGAGCGCATCTGGCTGCCGTTCACGATCTGGGTCGTCGCCCTTCCGGCGCTCCTGCCGGACCGCTGGCACCGCCCGGCCCTTCTTTCGCAGGTCGTCCTGGCCCTGTGCGTACAACAATTGGTGCTGACAAGGTGGTGAGCATGAGCGAGCGCAGCGAGCGAGTCATCGGGGCAGGGTTCATGCCGTTGCTGCCGCATCTTGGGTTTGTCTCGGCGGCAACGGCATGACGATCGGCGACCGGCCCCACGTGCTCGTGGTCGAGGACGACCTCGCGGTCCGCGATGTGCTGCGCCGCTACCTCGAGCAGGAGTCGTACGACGTCACGGTCGCCGCCGACGGCCCGGCCGGACTCGCCGCCGCCCGCGACCTCGCCCCCGACCTGATCGTGCTCGACGTGATGCTGCCGCAGCTGAACGGCCTGGAGATCTGCCGGCAGCTCCGGGAGACCGACGGCTCGGCGGTACCGATCATCATGCTGACGGCGCTGGGCGAGACCGACGACCGCATCGCCGGGCTCACGAGCGGTGCCGACGACTACGTGACCAAGCCGTTCAGCGTCAAGGAGCTGACCCTGCGCGTCGGCTCCGTCCTGCGCCGCAGCCTCGTTCCGGCCGGGACGAGACCCGTCGCCGGGTTGCTCACGGACGGCGACCTGACCCTCAACCCCGTGGCCCGCGAGACGCTGCAGGCGGGTGACCCGCTCCCGCTCACGACGCGCGAGTTCGACCTCCTGCACTTCTTCCTGCGCCATCCTCACGAGGTGTTCAGCCGCGAGGACCTGCTCCGGCAGGTCTGGGGCTGGGAGTTCGGCGACCACTCGACCGTCACGGTGCACGTCAAGCGCCTGCGCCACAAGATCGAGGCCGACCCGGCAGATCCCACGCGGATCGTCACGGTCTACGGCCTCGGCTACCGCTGGGACCCGCAGTCATGACCGCGGACACCTGGCACGCGCTGGTCATCGGGGTCGGCAGCTCGCTCGGCGTCGTGGCGGTCGGCGCCCTCGTGCTGCACCAGCTCCGCGCCCGCGCCCTGACGACGTCGATCGTGCTGCTGACTCTGGTGCCGCTCGTCGCGATCATCGTCGGTGTCGTCGGCACGAGCCAGTTCATGTTCACCGCCGAGCTGCGCCGCACCGCCACGGTGTGGCTCGTCGTCACCGCCGTCAGCGTGCCGAGCGCGATCGTGCTCGGCAGCTCGCTGGCCCGCAAGATCGTGTGGGAGCGCGAGGCCCTCGAGCGGGAGCGCAGCGCCGAGCGGTCCCGCCGGGAGCTGCTCGCCTGGCTGAGCCACGACCTCCGTACGCCGATCGCCGGCGTGCAGGCCATGACCGAGGCGCTCGAGGACGGCGTCGTGTCGTCGCCCGAGGACGTCAAGCAGTACGCCCAGCTGATCCGCGCGGAGACGCTCCGGCTCGCCTCGATGATCGACGACCTCTTCGAGATGTCGCAGATCAACGCCGGGACGCTGTCCCTCGACGTCGGACCCATCGCGGTCGACGACGTCGTACGCTCCGCCGTCGAGGCCGCACGGCCCGCGGGCGAACGTCATGGGGTACGTGTGACGGTCGACGGCCGGCCGCACGGGACGCTGGCGGTCGGCGCCGCACCCGAGCTCATGCGGGTGCTCCGCAACCTGCTCGGCAACGCGATCCGGCACACGCCTGACGGCGGAACCGTCACCGTGACGGTCGGCTCGGACCACTCGGAGGTGTGGCTGCGGGTCGACGACTCGTGCGGCGGCATCCCGGACCGCGACCTCGCGAAGGTCTTCGACATGGGCTACCGCGGGTCCGAGGCGCGGGGGTCCGATGGCCAGGGCGCCGGCATGGGCCTCGCGATCGCGCGGGGACTCCTCGACGCGCAGTCCGGCTCGATCGGCGTACGCAACCACGACACCGGCTGCCAGTTCGAGATCCGCCTCCCAGCTGCCTAGCGGGGGCGCAACGGGTCCGTGGCGAGCTGCGCGAGGCCGACCTCGGGACTGATCTCGGCGGTGAACCCGAGGCCCTCGGTCGCGGCCTTCGGCGACGCGACGACATGGCGTACGTCGAACCGCCGGTAGTCCCCCGTCAGCTCGGGCGCCGCACCCCCGGCGGCCTCGGCCAACGCCGCGGCCATCTGACCGATCGTGAACGTCCGACCCGACGCGATGTTGTAGGGCGTCAGCCCGACCGGGTGCCCCGCGACCTGTTCGATCGCCAGCACGTTGGCGCGGGCGACATCGCTGACGTGCACGAAGTCCCGCACCTGCTGCCCGTCCTCGAACACCTGGGGCGCCTCACCCCGCGCGATCGCGGAGCGGAAGATCGCCGCGACCCCGGCGTACGGCGTGTCCGCGGGCATGCCCGGGCCGTACACGTTGTGATAGCGCAGGGCGATCGTCCGGGCACCGTCGAGCGTGCACCACGCACCGGCGTAGTGCTCCTGAGCGACCTTCGATGCGGCATAGCTCGTACGCGGAAAAAAGGGCGCGTCCTCGCCGATCTCCTGCCAGGTGATCTCACCGCCGCAGGCCGGGCAGCGAGGGTCGAACCGCCCCGCCGCCAGGTCGGCCTCCTGGCGCATCGCCGGCGGCACATCACCATCGACGGGACACGAGTAGCGCCCGTCGCCGTAGACCACCATCGACGAGGCCAGCACCAGGTCGCGTACGCCGACCCGTGACATCGCCGCGAGCAGCCGAGCGGTGCCGGCGTCGTTGTGCTCGGCGTAGTCGGGCAGGTCCTGGGCGTCGACGCCGTTGCCGACCATCGCCGCCTGGTGGCAGACCACGTCGATCCCGTCGAGGACCTCGTCCAACCGGTCATGGCGGAGGTCGAGCCGCTCGATGCCGGAGTCGTGGGTCGATCCGGCCCCGTGCGCCTGGGGGAGGTACGCATCGAGGGCCACGACCTCGTGTCCGCGCTCCATCGCCTGGCCACGGATGTGCGTACCGATGAAACCGGCCGCGCCGGTCAGCAGGATCTTCACCGGCCATCCGAATCCGGCAGGACGATCGGCAGGTCCATGCCGTCGACGGCATGCGAGCACGCGCAGTCCCGGTCGTTCCCGAGCGCCCCGACCACCGCGGTGAGCGCCGATTTCAGCGTCTCGGTGTGGGCCGCGAACACCGCGAACACCTCGTCCATGCTCACCGCGCTCGCCTGGTCCACCCCGGCGTCGTGGTCCGTCACGAGGGCGACGGTGGCGTAGCAGAGCGCCAGCTCCCGAGCCAGCACGGCCTCGGGATGCCCCGTCATGTTGACGACCGCCCAACCCTGGTCGGCGTACCACGTCGACTCGGCCCGGGTGGAGAACCGCGGCCCCTCGATGACGACCATCGCCCCACCGTCGACCGGTCCCTGCTCCGCGAGTCCCGCGAGCAGGTGGCCGCGAAGCCTCGGGCAGTACGGGTCGGCGAACGACACGTGGCACGCGCCCGAGTCGAAGTACGTCTGATGGCGAGCCGTCGTCCGGTCGACCAGCTGATCGGGCACGACGAACGTGCCCGGTCCGTGCTCGAGCTGGAGGCCGCCGACCGCACACGGCGCAAGCACCTGGCGCACACCGAGGCTGCGCAGCGCCCACATGTTGGCCCGGTAGGGAACGCGGTGCGCCGGGAACTCGTGATGCGGCCCGTGGCGCGGCAGGAACGCGACCGGGCGGTCCCCGACCGTGCCGATCGCGACCGGTGCGGACGGCTTGCCGTACGGCGTCTCGACCTCGACCCACCGAGGCTCCTCGAGAAACGTGTAGAAGCCGGATCCGCCGATCACGGCGACGTCGGGGCGCGCGGACTCAGTCATGGTCCGAGCATGGCACCTCGCCTGCACCGGATGGGCGCGAGCCGACGACCGTCACCGCCTCGTCACGAGCCGGCACAAGCAATCCCTGCCCAGACCAATCACCCACACCCCTCCGCGACGAACCCCCCGTGTCAGCCGCTTGACCCCCAACGACCTACAAGGATGTGGATCACATGAGCTCCATCAGCTCTCGCAAGAAGACGCTCGCCGGAATCGCCCTCGTCGCCGTCGCGGCGCTCCCCCTCGCCGCCTGCGGATCGTCCGACTCCGCCGGCTCGTCCGAGTCCAAGGCCACGGTCGCCAAGCCGGTCGCCCGGCTCAACGACCTCAGCACGGGCGGCACGACCGCGATCGCCCTCGACCAGGGCTTCACGGATGCCCTCACCTCGCTCAAGCTCACGCCCGGCGTGGTCGACGGCGCCACGCTCGAGGACGGCTCACTGATCTTCCCGATCACGGGCGGCAACGTGACGTACTTCAAGCCCGGCACCGCCAAGCCGTACGTCATCGGTCAGGTGCAGCACGAGGGATCCGGCCTGTCGCTGACCGCGGGTGACATCAAGGTCGAGCTGACGAACTTCAACGTCGACCCCGGCATCTCGCGGGTCTACGGCGACGTGACCGTCAACGGCAAGGTTGCCGCGACCAGTGCGTTCCTGTTCCAGCTCCGCGGCGCGACCCTCAAGCCCCTGCAGACCGAGGGAGACACCGCGATCCTCGAGGGCACCCGCGTCTTCATCAGCCCGCCCGCTGCCGGCGTGCTGAACGAGACGTTCGGGACCGACGCGGTCACCGAGGACCTGCTCGTCGGCGTCGCGAAGATCACCGTCAACACCAAGTAGTCACGAGGAGTCTCGATGGGCCCGCCGCCACGGCGGGCCCATCGTGCTGTCGCTGCGCGGGCTCAGATCGCCTCATAGGAATCCGCGACAGCCCGCGCCTCGGCGCGCAGGGCCTGCACGACCAGTCGTACGGACGGCCGCTCGAAACGATCCGGGCGCAACAGCGCCGAGATCTCGCGCTTGGCACGGATGCCGACCAGCGGGCGCGTGACAAGTCCGTTGCCGCGCTCCCGCGTCGTGAAACGGGGGAGGATCGCGATGCCGTGCCCGCCGGCGACCAGCGACTCGACGATGCCGTTGTCGGCGATGCGCTGAGCGATCCGCACGGGCTCGCCGGTCGCGGAGACGACCTGGCTCAGCACCCGGTCGAACGGATAGTCATTGGGCACGCCGATCCAGGTCTCGGTCACGACGTCCTTGGGCGAGAGGCTCGACTTCCGTGCCAGGGGATGCCCTTCGGGCAGGGCGACATCGAGAGGTTCGCTCATGAGCGGGACGACCTGGATCCCCCGCTCGTGCCAGGACGCCGAGGTGGTCGGCGAGTCGGCCAGCACGATGTCGTGATCGGGGGTGAGGTCGGCGAAGTCCGTCGTGATCCCGTCCTCGTCCGAGCAGATGAGCTCGACCTCGGGTACGTCGGCGAGGCGGGTCAGCACTCCGGACAACAGCATCTCCCCGCCGGTGGGGAAGGTGACCATCGTGACCTGCCCGGCTGGCTGCTGCATGAACTCCCGCCAGCGGCCCTCGGCACGCTCGATCGCCACCGCGATATCGGTCGCCGTCTGGGCCAGGGCGCGGCCCGCCACCGTCAGTGCCACACCTCGTCCGGCCGGCTCCAAGAGCGTGTATCCGGCCTCCTTTTCCAGCACTTTGAGCTGCTGCGACACCGCCGACGGTGTGACGTGCATTGCATCGGCGACCGCCCCGACAGTGCCCCGTTCGGCCAGTTCCCGCAGGAGTGCAAGGCGATTGACGTCCATGTAGCAATACTACATGTTAGGTGTAGTTCTGTTCGCTTGTGCTTGATAGTTGACAAGCGCACACTTGAGGAACGAACACCCCCAAAAGCCTTGAAGGAGGCCACCATGATCGCCCTCGGAATCACCATCGCCGTCATCTCCGTGATCGGGATCGGCCGCTCCATCCGCACCGTCGCCAACGACGGCTTCGGACGCGTGCCCACCCGCAGCATGTGACGGACGACGACTCACTCAAAGCCCCCGCGACGATCTCGCGGGGGCTTTCTCGTGCCCGGCGTCCGACCCCCCTCGATAGGGTCGAGACGTGATCACCGGCTTCGACCTCGACATGACCCTGATCGACTCCCGGCCGGGCATCAAGGCGGTGTACGAGCAGCTCGTCGCCGAGAGTGGCGCCTCGATCGACACCGACCTCGTCGTCTCGCGGCTCGGCCCTCCGGTGGAGTGGGAGCTCGAGCACTGGGTCCCCGTGGACGAGGTGCCGCGCTGGGCCGATCGCTACCGCGAGCTCTACCCGCTGATCGCACTGGATCTGGTCACCGCGATGCCTGGGGCGTACGACGCCGTCGAGGCCGCCAACAAGGTGGGCCGGACGATCCTGCTCACCGCGAAGCACGCCCCCAACGCGCGGCTGCACGTCGAACGCCTGGGGCTGCCGGTCGGCGAGGTCTTCGGCGGGGCCTGGCGCGAGGCCAAGGGCGTCGTGCTGCGCGAGCAGGGCGCCACGACGTACGTCGGCGACCACGTGCACGACATGGCGGCGGCGCGGCTCGCCGGCGTCGTCGGCGTCGGTGTCACGACTGGTCCGAGCACGGGGGACGACCTGCGAGACGCCGGGGCCGACACCGTATTGACGACGCTCGAGGACTTCCCGGACTGGCTCGACCGCCGCTGACCTGCAACGACGGTGTGACAGGCCCGACAGGCCCACATTCGGCGTTTGACTTGTGTTCAGCCCGGCTCGGACGGATACTTAAGTTACTACCCAGTAGCAAGTTGCCCCGAGTCGGGGCGCACACCCCCAAAGGATTGCTGGCATGAGCCATTACAAGAGCAACCTCCGTGACGTCGAGTTCAACATGTTCGAGCTCTTCAACCGTCAGGACATCCTCGGCACCGGGCCCTTCGAAGAGGTCGACACCGACACCGCGAAGAGCATCCTGGCCGAGATCGACCGCATCGCCCGCGACGACCTCGCGGCATCGTTCGAGGACGCCGACCGCAACCCGCCGGTCTACGACCCGGCCGCGAAGACCGTGACGATGAACCCGGCCTTCGCCAAGTCGTACAAGGCCTGGATGGACGCCGAGTGGTGGCGCCTGCAGGTCCCCGAGGAGCTCGGCGGCCAGGTCGCCCCCGCATCGCTGATCTGGGGCAGCGCCGAGTTCGTGCTGGGCGCCAACCCCGCGATCTGGATGTATGCCTGCGGCCCCGCGTTCGCGCGCATCGTCTTCGAGAACGGCATCGAGCGTGACAAGACGATCGCCCAGCACATGGTCGATCGCAGCTGGGGCGCCACGATGGTCCTGACCGAGCCCGATGCGGGCTCCGACGTCGGCGCCGGCCGCACCAAGGCGTTCCCCAACGAGGACGGCTCGTGGAACATCGAGGGCGTCAAGCGCTTCATCACCTCGGGCGAGCACGACATGGCCGAGAACATCATGCACCTGGTCCTCGCCCGCCCCGTGGGCGTCGAAGGCGTCGGCGGTCCCGGCACCAAGGGCCTCAGCCTGTTCCTCGTCCCGAAGTTCCACTTCGACCACGAGACCGGCGAGCTGACGGGTGAGCGCAACGGCGCGTACGTCACGAACGTCGAGAAGAAGATGGGCATCAAGGTGTCCACGACGTGCGAGGTGACGTTCGGCGACGGCGCACCGGCCCAGGGCTGGCTGCTCGGCGAGGTGCACGACGGCATCAACCAGATGTTCCGGGTCATCGAGAACGCCCGCATGATGGTCGGCCTCAAGGCCGCCGCCACGCTGTCGAGCGGCTACCTCAACGCGCTCGACTACGCCAAGGAGCGGGTCCAGGGCGCCGACCTCACGCAGGCCTCCGACAAGACGGCACCGCGGGTCACGATCACGCACCACCCCGACGTTCGCCGCTCGCTGATGACCCAGAAGGCATACGCGGAGGGGCTCCGCTCGCTCGCGATGTACGCCGCGACGTGGCAGGACGACGTCATCATCAAGGAGGCCGCCGGCGAGGACGCGTCACTGTCCGAGGCCATCAACGACCTCCTGCTGCCGCTCGTCAAGGGCTACGGCTCGGAGCGCTCGTGGGTCCTGCTCGGCACCGAGTCGCTGCAGACGTTCGGCGGATCGGGCTTCCTGCAGGACTACCCGATCGAGCAGTACGTCCGCGACGCCAAGATCGACACGCTCTACGAGGGCACGACGGCGATCCAGGGCCAGGACCTGTTCTTCCGCAAGATCGTCAAGGACAAGGGTGCCGCTCTGGGCTACCTGTCCGAGCAGGTCAAGGAGTTCGCCGAGAGCGAGGCCGGCAACGGCCGCCTCAAGGAGGAGCGCGAGCTGCTCAAGCAGGGCCTGGACGACGCCAGCGCGATCATCGGCGCGACGTTCACCGACCTCATGGCGTCGAACCCCGCCGACGAGAAGGGCGACCTCAAGAACATCTACAAGGTCGGCCTCAACACGACCCGCCTCGTCTACGTCCTCGGTGACCTGACCGTCGCGTGGCTGTTGCTGCGCGGAGCAGAGGTCGCGCTCGAGAAGCTCGGTGGCGAGGTCTCCGCGGCGGACAAGAGCTTCTACGAGGGCAAGGTCGCTGCGGCGCAGTTCTTCGCTCGCAACGTGCTCCCGAAGCTTGCGGGCGAGCGGGCGATCGCCGAGAACATCGACGACTCGATCATGGAGCTCGACGAGTCCGCGTTCTGATCCTTCCCGGACCCGGCCACGACGAAGCCCTCACCTGTCGGTGAGGGCTTCGTCGACTCCGCTCTCGACGTCCTCGTCGAATGGCCGCCGGCCACGTTCTGGAGGACGTAGGTCCCCGTGTCGTTCGGGCGTAGGGTTGTCGCAACAGACTGTCCAGGAGTGCCATGACTGACGAGCGCGCCGCTGGCCCCACGCTCGACTTCGAGGCGGTGCTCGCACAGTTTGTCCAGCGCTCGCAGCAGCTGATCGTCTCGCAGTCGCGTATGCGCGACCTGATCCGGGTCAACAACGACCTGACCAGCAAGCTCGACCTGCCGACCGTCCTCCATCGCATCGTCGAGATCGGCATGGAGCTGCTCAATGCCCGCTATGCGGCGATGGGCGTCATCGGCGACGAGCGCGGCCTCGAGCAGTTCATTCACATCGGGATGCCGTCCGAGGTGGTCGAGCAGATCGCGCACCTGCCCGAGGGCAAGGGCCTGCTGGCCGCGATGAACGACGACCTGCGGCCGCTCCGGCTCAGCCAGATCGCGGCCGACACCCGGTCGAGCGGCTTTCCCGACCACCACCCGTCGATGGGGAACTTCCTGGGCGTGCCGATCCGCGTACGAGATGAGATCTACGGCAACCTCTACCTCACCGACAGCCTCAACGGCGCATTCTCGGCAGAGGACGAGGAGCTGGCGGAGGCCCTCGCGGCGACTGCCGGCATCGCGATCGAGAACGCCCGCCTGTTC
>NZ_JAKFCB010000109.1:0-9948 GCF_036676885.1 Aeromicrobium sp. | reverse complement strand
CGTTTGTCAGGCATGGAAGATCCTCCGGCGAATCGCGGCCGCGTTGGCGAAGATGCGGATGCCGAGCACCACGACGACTCCGGTCGAGAGCTGCGAGCCCACGCCGAGCTGGTCGCCGAGATAGACCATGAACGCGGCGATCACGACGTTCGAGATGAACGACACCACGAAGACGCGGTCGTTGAAGCGCCGCTCCCCCAGGGCCCGCAGCGCCCCGATGACGGCGTCGAGGGCGGCGACGATCGCGATCGGGAGGTATGGCTGGAGGTCCGTCGGCACTGTCGGCTGGAGGACCAGCCCCGCCACGATGCCGATGGCCAGGCCGATGACCGGGATCATTCTTCCCCCTTGATGGCTGTCGCATGGCGGATCGTCATGCGCTTCTTGGGAACGGCAGGAACGGAGAGGTCTGATGATGGTGTCACGCCGAACTGCACCGACGCCTCCTTTTGTCGTGACGCCCAGTAGCGCCCAGCCGGATTGTTCTCGAAGCGCTGCAGGAGCGTGTCGCTCGGCCCGATCGCGACGACGGTGTAGGGCGGCACGATGTCGTGGTAGTTGACGTTGATCACGCCATTGGCGGTGTGAATGCCGGTCAGCGTGCCGATGCGCTGGCCGTTGATCGCCACCGCCTCGGCGCCGGCGTACCAGAGGCCGTTGACCATGATCTGCAGGTCGCGGTCGCTGATGGACCCATCAGGGTTCTGGAGGGCGCTCGGGCTCGCCACGACGGTGATCCCGGGACCGGTGGCCGCCAGGTCGCCGGTCTCGAGGCGGAGGTTCTGGTAGGCCGGGTCGAACCGGTCGGCGGAGGCCGACAGGTCGGCGACCTCCTCGCGAAGCCGTTGGACGGTGGCCTCACGTTCGGCTTGCAGCTCCTTGCGGGCGGCCACATCGCTGATCAGGGTGCTGCGCTCGCGCTCTGTCGCCGGCCGGTCGTTGCGGGTCTGCAGGGCTGCCATCATCACGAGCAGCGCGAATGTCGCCAGGACCAGTGCGGTCAGCGGAGTGTTGAACTCACGCGACTGGGCGTAGTCGCCGGCCCGTACGACGTAGTAGTCGTCGTCAAGGGCGGTGTCGGCGATCTGCTCGAGCAGGCCCTCGGCCCGTTTCGGCGCCTCCGGCTCGTCCACGTCAGCCCCGGGCGACTGGTGCGGTCGTGGCCATGAGCCGGCGCACCTGGAAGGCGTACAGGATGCCGCCCCACCAGTAGAGCGCCACACCCCAGATCGTGAAGGCCCAGCCGAAGACGTTGGCAAGGTCGGCGACCGTGCCGGTCGCGTCGCCCAGCAGCAGCAGGGGGAAGGCATAGAGCAGGCTCGCGGTCGCCGCCTTGCCGAGGAAGTGGACCGGCAACGAGCTGTAGCCGCGCGTGCGCAGGAACGGCACCAGGCTGAACAGGAAAACGTCCCGCAGCGGCAGGATCACGGCGAGCCACCACGGGATGATGTCGCGGTAGCCCAGCCCGATCACGACGGCGAGGATGAAGAACCGGTCCGCCACGGGATCGAGGATCGCCCCGATCTTGGACGTCTGGTTGAGCCGGCGCGCCAGCTTGCCGTCGAGGTAGTCGGTGAAGCCGGAAACCATCAGGACGGCCAGGGCCAGCTCGTCGTACTTGGGCCCGAGCACGAGCCACAGGAAGACCGGGACCAGCAGGAGGCGGACGAAGCTCAGTGCGTTGGGGATCGTGAGGACACGCTCCTCCATCTGATCCGCCTCCTCGCACGTCGTCGTTCCCCCGGGATTGTCCACAGACAGACTAGGACATGCGCCTAGGTCTCCGACCTGCGGACACGGCCCCGATGCCCACGGGTTGGGCACCGCCGTTGCGTGCGGGAACAGGACTGACAGACTGAAGGTTGAAACGCATACAACTACACACCGGGCACACGAGGTGCCCACGTCCCGAGGAGGATCGTGGCTGACTACACACTTCCGGATCTGCCGTACGACTACGGCGCACTGGATCCGCACATTTCGGGCAAGATCATGGAGCTTCACCACTCGAAGCACCATCAGAACTACGTCAACGGCCTGAACACCGCGCTCGAGAAGCTCGACGAGGCGCGCAGCACCGGGGCCCACGACACGATCAACCTGCTCGAGAAGAACCTCGCGTTCAACCTCGGCGGTCACATCAACCACTCGATCTTCTGGAAGAACCTCTCCCCCGACGGCGGCGACAAGCCCGACGGCGAGCTGGGTGCAGCGATCGAGGACAACTTCGGCTCGTTCGACGCGTTCCGCGCGCAGTTCGAGGCCTCGGCGCTCGGCCTGCAGGGCTCCGGCTGGGCGATCCTGGCCTGGGACACGCTGGGCCAGCGGCTCATCAACGTGCAGCTGTTCGACCAGCAGAACAACGTCCCGGCGACGCTGATCCCGATCATCCAGCTGGACATGTGGGAGCACGCGTTCTACCTCGACTACCTCAACGTCAAGGGCGACTACGTCAAGGCGTGGTGGAACATCGCCAACTGGGCCGATGCCCAGGCGCGGTTCACCGCAGCAACATCCGGCGGCCAGATCATCTTCTGACCGCCACACGGTCGACGGCGGGATCCCTTTTAGGGGTCCCGCCGTTTTCCGTGTTCGGCGAGATCGCGCAGGCGGGCGTTGTAGGCCTCGAGCTGCTCGTCGCCCGTACGACTCTCGGAGCGGTCGAACCGCTTGGCCTCGCGGGCA
Source organism: Aeromicrobium sp. (assembly GCF_036676885.1). GTDB lineage: Bacteria > Actinomycetota > Actinomycetes > Propionibacteriales > Nocardioidaceae > Aeromicrobium. Next base: position 7,263 of record NZ_JAKFCB010000109.1, on the reverse strand, counting down.
TCCGACCGGAACCACTGCACGAGGATCGCGCCCATCACGAGGATCAGCGGGATCTCCCCCATCGCCCAGGCCATGCCGCCGCCGAGGTACTGGTCGGCGAGCAGGTCCGTGCGGTAGGGGCGGTCGAGCTCGTGCCAGTAGTCGCCGGCGAACACCTCGTTGGCGGACATCACCGCGACCGCGAAGAACGCGTGGAACGGCACGGTGACCAGCAGCATCCCGAAACGTACGAGTGGGGCGATCGCCCGTGGCGCGGGATCGATGCCGATCAGCACGTAGTAGAAGAGGATGCCGACGGCCAGGAAGTGCAGCTCCATGATCGCGTGGCCCCAGTGGTTGGCCATGAGGGTCTCGAACGCGCCGCTGAAGTAGAGGCCGTACAGGCTGCCGACGAACAGCACCGGCCCGATCAGGGGATGCGTGAAGAACCGCGAGAACCGCGAGTGCAGGAACGCCAGCAGCATCGTGCGTGGCGACACCTCGCCGGGCTGCCGCGGACCCGGCAGCGTGCGCAGCGCCAGCGTCATGGGCGCGCCCAGCACGAGGAAGATCGGCGCCACCATCGACAGCAGCATGTGCGAGGCCATGTGGGCGCTGAACAGGACGTGTGAGTAGAGCCCCAGCCCGCCGAACGTGGCCCACGCGATGATCACCATGCCGACCAGCCACGAGATCGTACGCCCGACCGGCCATGCGTCGCCGCGCCGGTGCATCGACCAGACGCCCCGCAGGTAGAACGCCGTGCCGAGGCCGACGATCGCCAGCCCGACGCCGCCGCCGGCCCAGCCCCACAGCAGCCTCAGGACGGTCGGCGCGGCCGGCATGGGCCCGCCGAGGAGCTCCTCGACCGGGGTGTTGAGGACGTTCTCGCCGACCGGAGGCGGGGTGCGCGAGAGCGCGACGGCGAGACCGACCGTGGCGCTCATGATGAACAGCTCGGTCATCGCCAGCCGGAGGAAGCCGGCGCCCCGCTCGACGATCCGCCGGCGCTGCCACACGCCGAGCCCGCCGAGGACGACGAGCGCCGCGACCTTGACCAGGACGAGCTTGCCGTACGCCGATCCGAACACCTCACCGAACGATCCGAGCCGGACGGCGGCGTTGATCGCGCCGGAGACGCCGATGATGACGAACGCCCACAGCGCCAGCGACGAGAAGCGGGCGATGGCGGCCTCGAGGCGCTTGCTCCCCCGCACGGCGACCCAGCCGAGGGCGGCGAGACCACCGACCCAGAGGGTCACGCCGACGAGGTGCAGCAGCAGGCTCGTCGTGGCGAGGTCGTGCGAGCCCGACGAGGCGGTGTGACCCGTCAGGGCGATCGGCGCCAACCCGGCAAGGGCGATCCCCAGGATGCCTGCCAGGGACTTCGTGCCGAGGGTCCACCGGACGGCCACGGCCACGACCGCGGCGGCGAGTGCCTGCAGCAGGACGGCACGACCCTCGGACGCGCGGGCGTACCCCTCGATGAACGCCCAGGACTGCTCGTCCAATGGCTTGCCGAATGTCTCGGCCACCTGGACGAAGAAGTAGAAGACGCTGGCGGCCGACCACACCGCAGCCCAGCGCCCTGCGATTCGTACGGCCTGGACCGACAGCCCCTCCACCTCGTCCTGCTTGGACGGCAGGAGGAACACCGCTGCCGCGAGGAAGCCGATGACGAACACCGCGGAGGCGTCCATCAGCACCTTGGTGAACGGCACCGCCCAGCCCACGAACTGGCCCGGATCGGCGTCCGTCAGGGCCGGCTTCGGTGCACCTCCCCCGAGATCGAGGCAGAGCACCATGACGGCCCCGGCCACCAGGAACGCCAACAGGACGTCACGCGTGCTTCTTGTCATCTCGCCTCCTCAGCGGAGCCAGGAGCAACGCGATCGCGACGGCAGCGGCGAGGATGCCCCAGAACAGGTGGGCGCTGTGTCGGTGGATGAAGGTCTCCTCGTCCGGTGGGTCGACCTGTTCGACCGTGCGGCCGCTCGTCGCTGTGTAGTGGATTGTGCCCTCGACCGGGTGTCCGTCGGCCGAGACCACGCGGAAGGCCGCGGTGTAGCGGCCCTTCTGGTCGACGTCGGCGACGGTGGTGGTGACCCGGTTGTCGACGGCCCGCACATTGCCGAGGTCGACCTTGCTGCCATCGGGCGCGGTCACCGTGACGTACGCGGGGTTGCCGATGTTCTCGTTGAACGTCAACGTGATCGCGGCCGGCGCGGCCGCGAGAATCGCCCCGTCCTCGGGGTCGGACCCGACGAGCGACGCATGCGCCGACGCCGGGCCCGGGGCCACGAGGAGCAGGATGAGGCTCAGGAGAGCCACACGGAGAGCGACGTTATGCACGACGTCGATTCTCCCGCAGGGCGACAACCAGGGCGACGGCCGCCACCACCAGCGCCGTCCCGCCGAGCCAGCGTCCGGTGTCGTCCCGGTCGTAGGCGATGCCCATCTCGCTGGCCTTGCTGTCGCCCGCTGTGTCCACGACGGGCTCGGTCAGCCTGAGCGTCGGCGCCGGGTGCTCCGCCTCGGTGTCACCCTTCTGGGCCTGGTCCCAGGCGACGACCTCGCCGTCGCTGTACGTCTGCACGGCCGTGAACGAGATCTCACCCGCCTCGGGGAACGGGCCGCCCGAGATGGCGAACTCGTCGAACTGTGACGGCGGGATGCCGGCGCCGGTCGACGTCCAGGTGATCGTGCGTACGGCCTTGGTCAGCTCGAACTCGCCGACCTTGGTGGGCCGGTCGAGGTTGGCGTCCTCGACCGTGACCTGCCAGCCCGGCTTCGACTCGGCGCTGACGAACGCGAACGGTGTGTCGGTCGGCAGCGTGACGACCAGCTTGGTCGTCGACGCGGTCTCGGACTCGGTCGGCACACGGAACACCGCCTTGCCGAACCCGCCCTGAGCGGCATCGGTCGAGGAGACGGTGACATGGGCGAATGCCGGGCCGGCGATGCCCACGAGGGCAGCCGTGATGAGCGCAGCAGACAGCCGCGCGGTGGTGCGGTTCATGAAAAGGACCTTCTGTGAGGAGTGTGCGGAGCGGGGTCAGGACCCGGTCGGCGGTCCCCTCTCGGCGCGCGAGTGCGCGAGGCGTACGTCGTGGAGTGATCGCGTCGCGACGACGGCCGGCAGCGGCCGCCACGACGGTACGGGGGCAACCTGCAGAGCATGCGCGATCGCGCGGAGGCCCAGGCGCTCGGCCAGCTGCCACACGAACGCCTCACCGCGAGCCAGCGCCAGCGCGCTGATCGCGGTCGCGGCGACGTGGGCGGCGACCATCGATGCTGACATCGTCATCTCGCCGGCGGAGCAGCCGAGATGGACGCAGGCCTGGCACAGGACCAGGAGCCCGAGCAGCTGGCCGGGGGTGACGCGGCGGGCCGACAGCAACCAGGCGATGGCGGCCGAACCGGCGAACGTGGCGATGACGGCGCTAGCGCCGAGCTCGCCGCCGGCGCCTGCGTGGCCGGTCGCCGCCGTGGCGACACAGGCCAGCGCGGCAGCCGTCGAGCGTACGAGCCGGACGGGACCTGCGGCCGGTCGCAACGCAACGTCGAAGGCGGTCCCGGGCACGCGATCAGGCTATCGATCGCACTCCCGGCCAGCTGCACCGGCGGGGACATCGACGACGCGAAGGATGTCCGGAATCCCGGTGTTCGAGGTGGGCCGTGTACGTATGTACCGTGGGTCACATGGCAGCAGCTCCTCACGACACCGCGTCCTTCATCACCCTCGACGAGCAGTGGGGTGCGCACAACTATCACCCCCTCCCTGTGGTGATCTCCGAGGCCGAGGGCGCCTGGGTGACGGACGTCGACGGCAACCGCTACCTCGACTTCCTGTCGGGCTATTCGGCGCTCAACTTCGGGCACCGTCACCCCGCTCTCATCGAAGCTGCGCGCAACCAGCTCGACCGCCTCACGTTGACGTCCCGCGCGTTCCACAACGACCAGTTCGGCGCGTTCTGCCGTGACCTCGCCGCACTCACCGGCACCGAGATGGTGCTGACGATGAACACCGGGGCCGAGGCCGTCGAGTCGGCGATCAAGGTCTCGCGCAAGTGGGCGTACGAGGTCAAGGGCGTCGAGTTCGACCGCGCCGAGATCATCGTCGCCTCCGGCAACTTCCACGGTCGTACGACGACGATCGTGTCGTTCTCCGACGACCCGGCCGCACACGACAACTACGGCCCGTTCACGCCCGGGTTCATCACGGTCCCCTACGGCGACCTCGATGCGGTGCGTGCCGCGATCACACCGAACACCGCCGCGATTCTCATGGAGCCGATCCAGGGCGAGGCCGGCGTCATCGTGCCGCCCGCCGGGTTCTTCGCCGGCGTGCGCGCGCTGTGCGACGAGAACGAGGTCCTTCTCGTCGCCGACGAGATCCAGTCTGGCCTCGCCCGCACCGGCAAGCTGTTCGCGCTCGACCACGACGACGTACGAGCTGACCTCTACACGCTCGGCAAGGCCCTCGGCGGCGGCATCATCCCCGTCTCGGCAGTCGTGGGCCGTGCCGACGTGCTCGGGGTGCTCAAGCCCGGTCAGCACGGATCGACGTTCGGCGGTTATCCCGTTGCGTGCGCCGTCGGCCGTGCCGTCGTCGACCTGCTCAGCACCGGCGAGTTCCAGGAGCGCTCACGCGACCTCGGCGAGCACCTGCACGGGCGGCTCAACGAGCTCGTCGGCAAGGGACTCGTGACCGTACGCGGACGCGGCCTGTGGGCCGGCATCGACATCGACCCGGCGGCCAAGACCGGGCGTGAGGTGTCGATGGCGTTGCGTGATCGCGGGGTGCTCTGCAAGGAGACCCACGAGCGCACGCTGCGCATCGCTCCCCCGCTGGTCATCACCCGCGACGAGATCGACGATGCCGTCGACGCGCTGACCGAGGCGTTGCACGCGTAGGTTCCGTCCTTGCCAGACCTGCGCGGGCGGCCCTCAGCTGAAGAAGGCCGCTCCGCCGGGCGGCGCCGGCGAGCGCTGGGTGTCCGCGTCGGTGAACGGGGTCTTGCCGGCGAACTTCTCGATGACGTCCCGGTAGGGCAGCACGCGGTACGGCAACGGTGAGCTCGCTGCGCGCCGGGCAAGCGCTTCCCACGGCAACGGCACCTGTGACGCGGTGACGAGGACGTTGCCGAACCGGCGGCCCTTGAGCGTTGCCGGCTCGGCGCTGATCATGACCTGACCGAAGTTGTCGCGTACGCCGCGGACGACCCGGCGTACGTACGGGAACGGCGCCTTGTCGGCGAGGTTGAGCAGGACCACGCCGTGCTCGACGACGACCCTGGCGAGATCGGCGAAGAACTCGGCGGTCGCCAGCTCCGCAGGGATCTGGGCGCCGTCATACGCGTCGAGGATCACGACATCGGCGAAGCCGGGCCGCAACGCCGCGATCCCCGAACGCCCGTCGACCGGCCGCACCTTGATGCCGCTGTTGCGAGGCAGCGGCAGCTGCTCACGGACGAGCGCGGTGACCCGTTCGTCGGGCTCCAGCACGATCTGCGCGGACGTCGGCCGGGACACCGATACATACCGTGGGATCGTCATGGCCGCTCCGCCGATGTGCACGAAGCGCAGCGGTTTGCCGGGGCTGCCGAGCGCGTCGATGACATCGGCGATGCGCTGCATGTAGTCGAACTCGAGCCGGCTGGGGTCGTCGAGGTCGACGTGGGACTGGTCGGTCCCGTCGATGCGGAGCGTGTGGCCCGACGGGCGGTCCCGGTCCTGGACGATCTCGATCGCACGCCCGGCGGGTTCGCTGACACTCACTCCCGCAGGCCCGCTGCCGTCATGTCGTCCCCGATCTGGCGGCGGATCTCGTCGGAGGCCTCCAGCGCGATGATCGACGACTCGAGCGTACGCAGCGGGGTCTGCCGCTCCCCTGCCGTGATCCGGCGTGCGGCCTCGGTCGCCTGGAAGTGGAGTCCGGTGACCTGGTCGCCGAGCGGCTCGTCATACGTCAGCGTGCGACTCCCATCGACAGACCTGACGGTCAATGGTCCGGGGCTGTGGTGGGTGGGCTCGACCGTGAGGACGGCCTCGGTGCCGACGATCGTGACGTCGTTGCGGAGGAAGCCGTACAGGGTCGTGGAGATCACCGAGAGCGCACCGCCGGCGTGCGTCATGGTCGCGCCGAGCTGACCGTTGACCCCGTGCGGGTCCGGTCGCCCAAGAGCAGCGATCGACTCGTGCGGTCCGAGCAGCGAGGTCACGAACGACAGCGGGTAGATGCCCAGATCGAGCAGAGGGCCGCCGGCAAGGGCCGGGTCGAACACTCGGTGCCCCTCGGGGAACGACTCGCCGTAGTCAGAGTGGATCGACTTGACCTGTCCCAGGATCCCGAGCTCGAGCGCCTGGCGGACGACGTCCCATTTCGGCAGGAACAACGTCCACATCGCCTCGGCACAGAAGAGGCCGGTCTCTGCCGCCTTCGCGGCGATCTGACGGGCCTGGCCGGCGCTCAGCCCGATCGGCTTCTCGACCAGCACGTGCTTGCCGGCATCGAGGCTGAGCAGTGCGAGCTCGAGGTGGGACGGGTGCGGCGTCGCGACGTAGACGATGTCGACCTCCGGGCGCTGCGCCAGCTCCTCGTAGCTGCCGACAGCGGTCGGGATGCCGTATCGCGTGGCGAAGTCCTGCGCTCGCGGGAGGGCCCGCGAGCCCACGGCGACGACCTCCTGGCGGGTGTGCGCCTGCAACGACTCGACGAACCGCTCGGCGATCCAGCCCGGCCCCATGACGCCCCAACGCAGCGGCGGCGCCTCCATCGAGTCTGGCGTGCGCGGGCTCGGCAGCGAGGCAAGGTCCATGACGACGACTCTAGGCGAGCGCCTCGTGGACGAGCGGCACGACCTCGCGGCCGTACAGCTCGATGCTGCGCATGAGCTTGTCGTGCGGCAGCGTGCCGTTGCTGAACTTGAGGTCGAAGCGGTCGATGCCGAGGATCCTGGTGTTGCGGACGATCTTGTCGGCGACGGTCTGCGGCGATCCGACGTACAACGCGCCCTCCGGGCCCGCCGATGCCTCGAACTCCTCGCGGCTCGCCGGCGGCCAGCCGCGCTCGCGGCCGATCCGGGTGCGCTGCACCTCGTAGTGCGGCCAGAGCTCGTCGCGCGCCTGCTCGTCGCTGTCGGCGACGTGCCCCGGCGAGTGGACACCGATCGGCAGCTGCGGCTTGCCGAGCTGCTCGAGCGCCTGCCGGTAGAGGTCGGCGTACGGGGCGAACTGCGCGGGCGGTCCACCGATGATCGCCAGCATCAGCGGGATGCCGTA
>NZ_JAKFCB010000108.1:0-19943 GCF_036676885.1 Aeromicrobium sp. | reverse complement strand
CGCCTCGACGAAGTGACCGATGCGGGCCTTGGCCATCACCGGGATCGAGACGGCCTCGATGATGCCGTCGATCAGGTCGGGGTCGGACATCCGGGCCACGCCGCCCTGCGAGCGGATGTCAGCAGGTACGCGCTCCAGCGCCATCACCGCGACCGCGCCGGCGTCCTCGGCGATCTTGGCCTGCTCGGCATTGACGACGTCCATGATGACGCCGCCCTTGAGCATCTCTGCCATGCCGCGCTTGACCCGCGACGTACCGACCGTGGTTGCTTCGTTGCTCACTGCTGTGTCCTTTGATGTGCCCAGATGATCAGCTCCAGTCTACTCGTGACGCACCTCTCCTCATGCGCCGGACAGCTCCCCGCGGAACGCAGCAAAGGGCCCCGCACCCCTGGATGGTGCGAGGCCCTTCGGTCTGTGCGGATCAGGCGTTGCCGCGCGTACGCCTGCGGACCGCGAGCGCAGCACCCGAAGCGGTCACCGCGAGGCCGCCGGCGAACAGCCAGGCCACGTCCAGGCCGCCGTCCTGCTCCTCGGAGGCGAGGCCCGCGTCGACGCGGTTCGGCAGCTGGACGGTGTCGACGACGTCGTCGACCGAGCTCTTGTCCTCGCCGCCGTTGCCACCGTCGCCGCCGTCGTTCGGCTCGTCGTCCGGCGTGCAGTCGACACCGTGCGTCGGGCAGGGCTCGGGGTTCGTGATGACGTCCGGGCCGTCAGGCTGGGTCGGCTCGGGCTGGGGGCCGACCTTGTCGTCCGGACCCTCGGGCTGGGGCGCCGGGGCCTTGTCCTGCGGGCCCTTCGGCTCAACGGGCTCGGATGCCGGAGCGGCGATGTCGAGCTCGGGCTGAGGGTCGGTGTTCGGCTGGACGATGATGACCGGAGTGGGCTCGGCCGCCGTTGCGGCGGCCGGAACCATCGTGAAGGCGGCCGTGGCCAGCGGGGCGGCGATCATCAGGTTGCGGATCGTGGCGTTCATGTTCATGTTCTCCTCTTGGTTGGTCTTGCTGTCGTCGGTGCTGTTGTCAGTGGTTGTTGCTTGCTCGGATGTAGGAGCACGACCCCCTGGGAGTCCTTGCAACTTTTCTGGAGCTTTTTTCGACCGGATCTCCGTGACGCACAGAACCGCAGGTCAGAGCGCGAGTCGGGCGTACACGATCGTGTTGTCCGGGTACATCCGGGTGATGGGATCGGGCTTGCCACCGCAGGTGATGAGGCGCAGCACGGGCTGGTCGGTGCCGTTCCAGATCCGCTCGTACGGCAGTGCTTCCTTGTCGGCCTGCTCCACGGACTCGACGACGAATGTCGACCTGCCGCCGGCGCGCTCGACCGTCACCCGGTCCCCCGGCTCGAGCTCGTGCAGGCGGGCGAAGACGTCGTCGCCTGCAGGGCCATGGACGTGAGCCACGAGCACCGCGGGTCCAGGTGCGCCGGGGCGCGGTCCCAGGTCGTACCAGCCCGCATCACCGAAGTCGGGTGTCTCCATGGCGCCGTCCGGCTTGAGACCGACGCCGTGCAGTCGCTCGCTGACGTCGATCGCCGGGATCGACAGGCGGGTCGGCCTACCGACGGGGCCCGCCTCGGGGGTCACTGCCACCGGCGCGGGCAGCGGCGCGGGCGCCTGGGCCGCCACCGGCTCACGCGCTGGGAGCTCAGGTTCGGTTCGGCCGGAACCGGTGAGACCGGACAGGGCGGCCCACGCTGTGGCGGTGAGGATGGTCGTGCGGACGATGCGGTTCATGCCAGGTGCCTCCGGCTCTCGTGTACGTACACGAGTGGGAGCACCGGGTTGCCCGGTTCTTACAACTTTCGGACGCTGCGCCGGTCGGGGTCAGGCGGGGTTGCGGCGACCTGCCTCCACGAGCCCGCTCTCGTACGCGAAGACCACCAGCTGGGTGCGATCTCGCAGGCCGAGCTTGCTGAGGAGGCTCGAGACGTGCGACTTCACGGTGGCGGACCCGATGAAGAGCTCGGCCGAGATCTCGGTGTTGCTCGCCCCCTGGGCGACGGCGAGCAGCACCTCGCGCTCACGGTCGGTGAGCAGCTCCAGCTGCGATGAGCTGACCGTGTCGACTGCCAGGCGCTGGGCGAACTGGCCGATGAGCCGGCTCGTGATGGTCGGTGCAAGCAGCGCGCCGCCGGACGAGACCGTCCGGACCGCGACGGGGAGCTCCTCCGGCGGGATGTCCTTGAGGATGAATCCGCTCGCGCCCGCGCGCAGCGCCCGATAGACGTACGCATCCGGTTCGAACGTCGTGAGGATCAGCACCCGGACCGGCCAGTCCGCCTCCTCGATGATCCGGGCGGTGGCCTCCAGCCCGTCCAGCTCCGGCATCCGGATGTCCATGAGGATCACGTCCGGACGGTGCGTCCGCGCCACCTCGATCGCCTCCAGGCCCGTGCCCGCCTCGGCCACGACCTCGATGTCGTCCTGCTGGCCGAGCACCATGGCAAAGCCCCCGCGGACGAGCGCCTGGTCGTCGACGACGACGACACGAATCGTCATACGGACTCCTCGCTCAGGGGTAGAACCGCGTGCACCCGGAACCCGCCATCGGGACGAGCCGCGGCCTGCAGGCTACCGCCGAGCAGCTGGACTCGCTCCCGCATGCCGACCAGCCCATGACCGGAGCCCGGGAGCAGCGTGGCGCCCCGACCGTCGTCGCTCACCTCGAGCGTGACGACACGAGGGCCGATGCGGACCTGGACCTCGGCCGCGGTCCCGGGTCCGGCGTGCTTGAGCACGTTGGTCAGCGCCTCCTGCACGATGCGGTAGGCGAACAGGTCGACTCGCGCCGGCAGGCTCGCAGGGACGGGATCCAGGTCCAGGGACACCGCAAGGCCGGCCTCGCGGAACTGGGCGACCAGACGCTCGACTCCGGCCAGGCCCGGCTGCGGCCCCAGCTCACCGATCGAGCTGTCCGGCCGCAACACGGCGAGCAGGTGCCGTAGCTCGCTGAGGGCTTCGCGACCGGTCTGCTCGACGGCCGCCATGGCCTGCACGGCACTCTCGGGATCGGCCACGGCGACGGTCTTGGCGGCCCCGGCCTGCACGGTCATCAGGCTCACCCCGTGAGCCACGACGTCGTGCAGCTCGCGCGCGATCCTGGCTCGTTCCTCGGCGAGGACGCGATTCTCCTGGGCCTCCTGCTCCCGGGCGACCAGGACGGACCGCTCGCCTCGGTGCCGCACGCGCCGTCCGACGTACCAGATGAAGAACACGACGAGCGCGCCTCCGATGACGTCCGAGACCGGTGACTCCGCGGTGACGGCGTCGATCGCGGCGAATGCCATCGCCGCGGCAGGTACGGCGATGGTGGCCGCCCGCCCCTCGGCGTACCTGCCGGCACTGTAGAGCGAGACCAGGAAGGCGAAGCCGATCTGGCCGTCTGGCTGCGCGAGCAGCAGCACGGCTGAGCAGGCCAACGCGACCGTGAACACGAGAGCCCCGTGCTCGCGGCGACGCAGGAGGGCCACGGCGGCCACGGCGAAGACGACCCAGGCCAACGGCGCGATGTCCCACGGTGCACGGAGCTCGGCGTTCCCGTTGTCGCGGAGCCCGACCAGGACGCTGACCAGGAACGCCGACGTCGCGAGCACGGCGTCGACTTTCCGGGGCGACCTGTCGGTCCACGCACGGATGCGTGCAGTGAGGGACATCTGGTCATCGTAGGGCGGCCGGCGACCAGGAACGCCCACCTGGAGGCGAAACCCGTCTCCTCCTCATGGCGGAGGTGGGCGGGCCGGGGGCCGGCCCGAAATCCGCCTTCGAGAGGACGCGGAAGGCACCTCGTGGCCGACGACGGGCGCGCCGGATCACGGCACCGTCGTACACACCGGCGGTCGCTGTGTCCGCCACACCGCGAAGAGAGCAGATCATGAACCGACTCACCCGCCAGCTGGCCGCCGCCAGTGCCAGGCGCCCGTGGCGCACCATCACCGTATGGCTCCTCGTCCTGGGGGCGACGGGCTTCCTCGCTGCCGGCTCCGGCGGCGGCTTCATCGACGACTTCGCATCGCCCGGCAGCCAGAGCCAGCGCGCCACCGAGCTGCTGAAGGAGAAGTTCCCTGAGGCGGCACAGGACAAGGTGCTGATCGTGCTCGCGGCCACGGACGACGACGGCCTGGCGGCGCGACGACAAGGCGTCGACGGCGTGCTGGCCGGCTTCGCCGGGATGGACCATGTCGCCCGGCTGACCGACCCGTTCACGGCCGGCACGATCTCGGCCGACGGCCGCATCGGGTACGCGGAGCTGACCCTGGACACTCCTGCGGCCGAGCTCGGGGGCGCGTACTTCACGACGTTGTCGGACGCGGTCGCGCACGCCGACGTCGCCGGCGTGCAGGTCGAGCTCGGTGGCGACCTGGCGTTCCTCAACTCCGAGGACGAGACCTCGGGCACCGAGGCCGTCGGCATCGTGGTCGCGCTGATCGTGCTGTTGGTGGCGTTCGGCACAGCGGTCGCGGCGTTGGTGCCGATCGGGCTGGCCCTGGTGGCGGTCGGAACCGGGATCGCCGGGATCACGGTGCTCGCCGGCACGATGGACGTGTCGACGTCCGCCCTCCCCGTGGCGGGCATGGTCGGGCTGGGTGTCGGGATCGACTACGCGCTGTTCATCGTCGCCCGTTATCGCGAGAACCGCGCCGCGGGCCAGGACAACCAGCTCGCCCTGTCGAACACCATGGACTCCTCAGGAGCGGCGGTCGTCTTCGCGGGCGGCACGGTGATCCTCGCCATGGCGGCGCTCGCGATCGTCGGACTCGGCGTGCTGACGTCCATCGGTCTCGCCACCGCGCTGGTCGTGCTGATCGCGGTCGCGGCGGCCATCACCCTGCTGCCCGCCGCGCTCGGTCTCCTCGGCGACCGCATCGACAGCGGTCGTGTGTTGGGTCGTCGTCGCCCGGTGAAGCGCCCTGCAGAGAGCGCATGGTGGCGGTTCGCGCACCGGGTCTCGGGACGCCCGTGGCCATACCTGCTCGGGGCAACCGCCGTCCTGCTGAGCCTGGCCGCGCCGGTCCTGTGGATCCAGACGGTCTTCCCGGCCGCAGGTGACGCACCCACCTCGACGACGCAGCGACAGGCGTACGACTTGCTGGCCGACGGCTTCGGTCGCGGGATCAACGGCCCACTGCTCGTCGTCGTCGATCTGGATGCTCCCGGCGTCGAGGCGAATGAGGTGGCCGGCGTCGCCGCGGGCATCGCCGCGAACTCCCACATCGCGTCGGTGAGCGAGCCGCAGGTCTCGAAAGACGGCGCAACCATGGTGTTCTCCGCCATTCCGACGACCGGTCCGGCCGACCCGAAGACCTCGGTCGCCATCTCGGAGGTTCGTGAGCTGCTGCCCGACAACGTCTACATCTCGGGGATCACGGCGACCACTGACGACCTCAACGAACGGCTCAGCAGCACCATGCCACTGTTCGTCGGCGCCGTGCTGGGTGCCTCGTTCCTGCTGCTGATGCTGGTCTTCCGGTCTGTCGCCGTGCCGATCAAGGCCGTGCTGATGAACCTGCTCTCGATCGGCGGCGCGTACGGCGTGCTGGTCGCGGTGTTCCAGTGGGGCTGGTTCGGCGGCCTGATCGGACTGGAGGGTCCGACGCCGATCACCTCGTTGATCCCGGTGATCATGTTCCCGATCCTGTTCGGGCTGTCGATGGACTACGAGGTGTTCCTGCTGTCGCGGATCCGTGAGGAGTTCACACGCACGGGCGACAACGCCGAGTCGGTGGCCCGCGGTCTGGCCGGCACCGGCAGGGTCATCACCTCGGCGGCGCTGATCATGGTCGCGGTCTTCCTCAGCTTCGTCGCCAGCCCGGTGCCGTCGGTGAAGATGCTCGGGGTCGGCCTGGCCACCGCGGTCCTGATCGATGCCACGATCGTCCGGATGGTGCTCGTGCCGGCGACGATGTCACTGCTCGGACGGGCCAACTGGTGGCTCCCCCGCTGGCTCGACCGGGTGCTCCCGCAGCTGACCGTCGAGGCGCCAGACGAGCGGCCTGAACCTGCCGCGGTCCCCGTATAGCTAGCCGGGGCAAGGGTCAGGGCTGACCGTGCGCGATGCGGTTGCCACGTTGCCACGCTTGTCGGTGGCCGTCACCCGCATCGTGACAGGCCCCCCAGCCGAGAGGGGACCCATCTCAGCTCTCCAGACCGATCCGGAACCGCTCATCGATGCACTGCCTGATCCGCCGTCGCCGGACCATCGCAGGACGACCGACGAGAGTCCACTCTCGTCCGTGACGGTCGCCCTCACCGGGATCGGGTTGCAGACCGAGTTTGAGCCGGCAGTCGGACGGCCGACGATCGGCTTGCGCTCCTCGACCAGAGAGACCTTGACCTGGGCGCTGCCATTGGCCCATGAGATGCCGATCGTCCCGGAGGACGAGCCTTCACCGACATCGCCGCGGTCGGCGCGGACGGCGACGCGTGACGACGTGCCGGGCTCGACGCGGCCGGTGGACGGTGACGCCGACAGCCAGGCAGAGCTCGACGTCAGGCGGTAGTCGACCGGAAGGCCGCCGGTGTTGGTGAGGGTGACGCTCGAGCTGCTGCCGCTGCGTCCCAGGGCGATCGACGTCGTCGACACCGTCAGGACGCCGGGAGCACTGCTCGACTTCGTCGGCGTCGGCGTAGGAGTCGGAGTCGTGGAGGCCTTCGCATCGGCGGTCGGTGTCGGTGACGGCTGCGCCGTCGGGGTCGTCACGACGTTGCCCTTGGGTGACGGGTCGCCGTCGTCGCCGGCCCAGAACAGCGCGGCGACCCCGGACAGGATGATGGCGACCGCGGCGGCAGCGGCCGTGACCGCGGCCCTGGGCCTGCGCCGCGGGGTCAGCGTGGAGGCCGCGGTCAGCGGCTCTCCGGCGGGCGTCGTGTAGGCAACCAGCTGGGTGTCGGAGACGACCCGGTCGCGCAGCGTCAATGGCGCCGCGAAGATCGGCACGGAGGCGAGCAGCATCCACGGGCTGAGGATCTTCTTGCGTCGCTTCGAGCACACGTCGCAGTCGTCGACGTGGCGGGAGACCCGCTTCCTGACGAGCGGCGAGAACGTCCCGTCCCAGTCGGCGAGCACGGCATCGAGGTCGTCGCAGTCGTCCCGGCCGAGGCGCGCGATCAGCAGAGCGCCGAGCGAGCGGTCGACCTGCGCGCGCAGGCGGTTCAGCATCACGTACGCATTGGCGGCCGAGACGCCCATCGCCTCACCGAGCTCAGCGCCCTCGAGGCCCTGCCTGAGGTGCAGGTCGAGGAGGGCGCGATCGCGATCGGCGAGCCCGGCGGAGGCGTCCCACACGATCTTCTGCATCGCGGCCCGCTCCGCCTCCTGGTCAGGGGTCAGGGCGTCATCAGCCATCTGAATCAGCTGCTCCTCGCCGCCGAATGCGACGCGTTTGCGCGCTCGGAGCTTGCGCAGGCACTCGCTGCGCACGATGGCGTACAGCCAAGGGCGCAGCCGGTCCGGATCGCGCAGCTGGCTCAGCCGTTCGGCGACCAGCACGAACGAGTCCGCCACGGCGTCCGCCGCGTCCTCCCGGTGTCGCAGCATCGAGTACGCGAAGTCGTACAGCTTGGTGCCATAGCGGTCGTAGACCGCGGCGAACGCGTCGCGGTCGGCCGCCAGCACCCCCGCGACGAGCTCGGCGTCCGTGGGTCCGGTCTCGTCGGTCACCGTCGCATCCTAGAACGCCTCGCAGCGACATACCGGCAACCCGCGACATCTGACATCTCTCTTCTCCTGGCGGTCATTTCACCGGTAGGAGTCGCAGGGGTGCCGAGGTCTTACAAGTTTTTGCCGATCAGCTGTCGAGGTGCGGGTTGGCCACGGCCTGCTTGCGCACCATCAGCATCCGTTGGCCGACGGTGATCGTGCTCGCCGCGGCCAGCGCCCAGAGCGCGATCTCGCGCAGGAACGGCGCGTCGAACATGCCCGAGAAGCCGGTCATGATGAGGATCGCGACCAGCCGGTCCGAGCGCTCGGCGATGCCGCCCTTGGCGGTCATGCCGAGGCTCTCGGCGCGGGCCCGGGCATACGACGTCAGCCCGCCGAGGAAGAGGCACGCCAGGCTCAGGTAGAGGTAGATCCTCGGGTCGCCGAAGTCGGCCTCGGCGTCGGCAGTCGAGTAGTAGATCACCAGGCCGCCGAAGATCGCGGCGTCGCCGACCCGGTCGAGCGTCGAGTCGAGGAACGCGCCCCACTTCGACGACTGACCGGACTTGCGGGCCATGTAGCCGTCGATGATGTCGCTGAACACGAACACCGTGATCACGAGGACACCGATGAGGAACTCGCCACGCGGGAAGAAGATCAGTGCACCGGCGGTGACGCCGATCGTGCCGACCCAGGTGACCCAGTCCGGCTTGACGCCCAGCCGCAGCAGGAGATCGCCCAGCGGCGCCCACACGTTGGACCAGAACTGTCGGAAGCGTTCGAGCATGGTTACTCCTCGGGCCAGGCCGCCGCGAGCATCTCGCGGGTGTCGCCCAGCAGTTGCGGCATGGTCTTGGTCTGCCCGATGACCGGCAGGAAGTTCGAGTCGCCGCCCCAGCGGGGGACGATGTGCTGGTGCAGGTGCGCGGCGATGCCGGCACCGGCGATGTTGCCCTGGTTCATCCCCAGGTTGAACCCATGGGGGCTCGTGACCTCGCGCATCGTCCGCATCGCGGTCTTGGTCAGCTCGGCGACCTCGACCGTCTCGTCGTCGGTCAGGTCGGTGTAGTCCGCGACGTGGCGGTAGGGGCACACGAGCAGGTGCCCGGCGTTGTAGGGATAGAGGTTGAGCACGACGTACGCCGACTTGCCCCGGTGCACGATCAGCCCCTCGACGTCGTCCATCTGCGGGATGCGGCAGAACGGGCAGTCCGCCTCGTCACCGGTCGCCGGCTTGCCCTCGCCCTTGATGTAGACGATCCGGTGCGGGGTCCACAGCCGCTCGAACGCATCGGGCTCCCCCACGCCGTCCTGCTGGCCCGTGTCGCGGTCGGTCATACCTGAACTCGCGTCTCGACCGCCTCGACGATGCGGGCGATGGCGTCGTCGAGCGCGATGCCGTTCTCCTGCTCACCGCTGCGATAGCGGAACGACACTGCACCGGCCTCGATGTCGTTGTCGCCGGCGATCACCATGAACGGGACCTTCTGGGTCTGCGCGTTGCGGATCTTCTTCTGCATCCGCTCGTCGGAGTCGTCGACCTCGACGCGTATGCCCTTGGCCTTGAGCCGGGCCGCGAGCTCGTAGAGGTAGTCGGCGTGCCGCTCCGCGACCGGGATGCCGACGACCTGCACGGGCGCGAGCCACGGAGGGAAGGCGCCGGCGTAGTGCTCGACGAGCACGCCCATGAACCGCTCGATCGAGCCGAACTTCGCCGAGTGGATCATGACCGGCTGCTGCCGGCTGCCGTCCGCAGCGACGTACTCGAGGTTGAAGCGCTCGGGCGACGGCTGGTTGAAGTCGTACTGGATCGTCGACATCTGCCACGTACGGCCGATGGCGTCACGAGCCTGCACCGAGACCTTGGGGCCGTAGTAGGCCGCACCGCCGGGATCGGGCACGAGCTCGAGGCCGCTCTCGACGCAGACGTCCTCGAGGACCTTCGTCGCGACCGCCCAGTCCTCGTCCGAGCCGATGAACTTGTCCTTGGACGCGTCACGGGTCGACAGCTCGAGATAGAAGTCGTCGAGGCCGAAGTCACGCAGCAGGCTCAGCACGAAGTTGAGCAGATGCCGGATCTCGTCGGGCGCCTGCTCCGGGGTCACGTACGAGTGCGAGTCGTCCTGCGCGAAGCCGCGGACGCGGGTGAGGCCGTGCACGACGCCCGACTTCTCGTGGCGGTAGACGTGGCCGAACTCGAACAGCCGAAGCGGCAGCTCGCGATAGGACCGGCCACGCGACCGGAAGATCAGGTTGTGCATCGGGCAGTTCATGGCCTTCAGCCGGTAGTCGCTGCCGTCGACGTCCAGCGCCGGGAACATGCCCTCGCCGTAGTAGGGCAGGTGGCCGGAGGTGTGGAACAGGGCTTCCTTCGCGATGTGGGGCGTGCCGACGTACTCGAAGCCCTCCTCGATGTGACGGCGTCGGACGTAGTCCTCCATCTCGCGCTTGATGACTCCGCCCCTGGGGTGGAACACCGGCAGGCCGGAGCCGATCTCGTCAGGGAAGCTGTAGAGGTCGAGCTCGGTGCCGAGCCGCCGGTGGTCGCGGCGCTGCGCCTCCTCGATGCGGTGCAGATGGGCGTCCAGGGCTTCCTTGGTCTCCCACGCGGTGCCGTAGATGCGCTGCAGCTGCTTGTTCTTCTCGTCGCCGCGCCAGTAGGCAGCGGCACTGCGCATGAGCTTGAACGCCGGGATGCGCTTGGTGGTCGGCAGGTGCGGGCCACGGCACAGGTCCTTCCAGGCCAGCGAGCCGTCGCGCTTGAGGTTGTCGTAGATCGTCAGGCCGCCGGCCCCGACCTCGACGCTCGCACCCTCGGCCGCATCACTGGCGCTGGACTTGAGGCCGATCAGCTCGAGCTTGTAAGGCTCGTCGGCGAGCTCCGAGCGCGCGTCGTCGTCGGAGATCTCGCGGCGATCGAACTTCTGGCCCTCCTTGACGATCTTGCGCATGCGCGACTCGATCTTGTCGAGGTCCTCGGGCACGAACGGCTCGGGCACGTCGAAGTCGTAGTAGAAGCCGTCGGTGATCGGCGGACCGATGCCGAGCCTGGCCTCGGGGAACAGCTCCTGGACGGCCTGCGCCATGACGTGAGCCGTCGAGTGCCGCAGGATGTCGCGGCCGTCCGGGGAGTCGATCGCGACACCCTCGACCTGGTCACCGTCGGTGAGCTCGTACGCCAGGTCCTTCAGCTCGCCACCGACCCGCGCCGCGATGATGTCGGGCGACTCGGCGAACAGCTGCCACGCCTTGGTGCCCTTCTCGACAGCTCGTGCCTCGGCCCCTGAATCGGGAGCAGTCAGGACGATCTGGATGTCGGACATGCGTGACCTCTGTTCGGTATGACGCGCCCTACGAATGGCGCGTTCTGCTTGTCTCCACCCTAGATCAGTGCCACGCGGTGAGGTCAGGTGCCTGTTCCGGTCGCGCGAACGCTCTCACGGGGCCATAGTGGCGATCATGGGGAACAACGCTCCGACCGTCGTTCTCATCGACGACTCTGCCGAAGTGCGCGAGCTCCTCAAGACCCAGTTCAGACTCTCGGGGCTGCTCACGGTCGTCGCCGATGGGGTCGACGGGATCGAGGCGATCGGGCTGGCGCACCGGCACAAACCGGATCTGCTGCTGCTCGACCTGTCGATGCCGACCATGGACGGGCTCGACGCGTTGCACGGAATCCTCACGGTCTCCCCCCAGACGCGCATCGTCATCTACACCGGATTCGAGAGCAACGGCCTTGCTGACCGCGCCCTCGAGCTCGGAGCGACCGCATTCCTCGAGAAGTCGATCCCGATCGACCAGATGGCGCCCCGAATGGTCGAGATCCTGGCCAAGGCCAACTCGCCCGCGGAGCGGCGAGCGCTCAAAGCCGTGCCGGTCGTCACTCATGAGGATGAGGCCGAACGAGTGGCGGATGATCACGATCACGACGACCAGAGCGTGTTGGACGAGCACCTCGAGCGGTTCCGGGAGGTCTTCGAGCAGGCCGCGATCGGGATGGCGACGATGACCCTGACCGGCAGCATCGTGCGGGCCAATCGTGCGCTCGGCAAGATCCTGCTCCGCAAGCACCAGGACCTCGTCGGGGTCGACTACGCGACGCTCACCTCGGGTCGCGCAGAGCATCTGGCCGCTGCGCTGCACGAGATCCAGGTCGGCGCGGCCGATCTGGTGCACCTCGAGCACGAGGTGCGCGGGAGCGCGGAGCCGCGACACGTACGCGCCTCCATCGCTGCCGTGCGCGACGCCGCGAGGGAGCCGCTCTACCTGTTCCTCCAGGTCCAGGACGTCACCGCCCAGCGGGCCGCTGAGGAGAAGCTCCGCCTCAGCGAGGAGCGCTTCCGGCTGCTGGTCGACGCCGTCGAGGAGTACGCCATCTTCATGCTCTCCCCCGAGGGCATCGTCGTGAGCTGGAACGCCGGCGCGCAACGCAGCGAGGGCTATCGAGCCGACGAGATCATCGGGCGGCACTTCCGTACGTTCTACCCTCCGGAGCAGCAGGAGGCCCGGCATCCGGAGTACGAGCTCGAGCGCGCCATGATCGACGGCCACTACTCCGAGGAGGGGTGGCGGATCCGCAAGGACGGGTCGGAGTTCTGGGCGCACGTGCTCATCACCGCGGTGTTCGACGAGACCGGGCAGCACGTGGGATTCGCCAAGGTGACCCGTGACATCTCCGCCAACCGCGAGGCCAATGAGGCCTTGCGGCAGAGCGAGGAGCGGTTCCGGTTGCTGGTCGAGGCCGTCGGCGACTATGCGATCTTCATGCTGGACCCGCAGGGCCGGGTCATGAGCTGGAACACCGGCGCCCAGCGGAGCAAGGGCTACACCAGCCGCGAGATCATCGGGCAGCACTTCCGCGTCTTCTACCCGCCGGAGAGCCAGGCCGAACGGCACCCCGAGCACGAGCTCGAGATCGCGCTCCGCGAAGGGCGCTATGAGGAGGAGGGCTGGCGGGTACGCAAGGACGGCTCCCACTACTGGGCCAACGTGGTGATCACCGCGGTGTTCAACGACGTCGGAGAACACATCGGCTTCGCCAAGGTCACCCGCGACCGCACCGACAAACGTCGCCTGGACGACGAACGCGAGCAGACCAACGCGGCACTGGAGGAGCTCAACATGCGGCTCCAGCAGGCGGCTGCGGACCAGTCACAGTTCCTCGCCGTCACGGCACACGAGCTGCGTACGCCAGCGGCCGTGCTGCGCGGCTCCGCGGACACGCTCGCGCGGCACTGGGCCGACCTGGGCGAACGCGAGCGGCGCGGACTGCTGGCAGGCATGACGTCGAGCGCCGATCGCCTCGGCCGCCTGCTCAACGACCTGCTCACAGCCTCCAAGCTGGACGCCAAGGCCTTGAACCTCAGCCCGGAACGCATCTCGGTCGCGGCGCTGATCCGTGCCGCCGTCGACACCGCCCGAGTCGCAAGGACCGGTGTCGACATCCAGGTCGACCCACTCCCTGATCTCCACGTCATGGTCGATCCCAACCGGTACGGGCAGGCCATCGACAACCTGATCGGCAACGCGGTCTCGCACGGTGCCCCACCGGTGACCCTCGGCGCCGACCTGGTCGATGGCGTGGCCCAGATCCGGGTGAGTGACTCAGGCGCCGGCGTCGACGCCGCCGTCCTGCCGCGGTTGTTCGAGCGGTTCGCCACGGCCGACAACGTCCGGGGCACGGGCCTCGGCCTGTTCATCGTCCGGGAGCTCGCCAGGGCCTCTGGCGGCGACGCGTTCTACGTGCCCCGCTCGGAGGACCAGCCGGCGGGGGCGTTCGTCCTGACCGCCCCCCTCGCCTGAGGCCACCACCGCGACGACTGCTCACTTCGCAGCCATGGTCAGGGCCGATCTGACCGTGACAGTATGGGTGTCAGCATCGGCCGATCCGCGCCGGACGAGCGAAGGAGCCTGCATGACGTCAGTCGGGATCATCGGTTCCGGATTCGGCGCGCTCGCCGTGGCGATCGAGCTGAAGCGTGCGGGGCACACCGATCTGCGGCTGTGGGAGCGGTCGCACGACCTGGGCGGCGTGTGGCGCGACAACACCTATCCGGGCGCCGGCTGCGACGTCCCCTCCCCGCTCTACTCGTTCTCGTACGAGCCCAATCCCGGCTGGAGCCGCCGCTACGCGCTGCAGGAGGAGATCCACGCCTACATCCGCTCGGTCGCCGACAAGCACGGCATCACCCCGCTCGTACGCTTCGACACCGAGGTCGTGGCCGCCAGGTGGAGCGACAACTCCTCGACCTGGACCGTGACCTGCCGTGACCCTTCGACGGACTCGGGAACCAGGGAGGAGACCGTCGACATCCTGGTCAGCGCGGTCGGACAGCTCTCGCGGCCGACCCTGCCCCGCATCGAGGGCATCGACTCGTTCGCCGGCACGTCGTTCCACTCCGCGCAGTGGGACCACTCGTTCGACCCGACCGGCAAGACGATCGCAGTGGTGGGCTCGGGCGCAAGCGCGGTGCAGTTCATCCCGCACCTGGCCCGCGATGCTCGCAAGCTGGTGGTCTTCCAGCGCTCGCCCAACTACCTGCTGCCCAAGCCCGACAAGCCCTACAAGGCGTTCCATACCAAGCTGTTCGAGGTGGCCCCGATCAGCCTGCGCATCGAGCGCGGCGGGGTGTGGGCGCTCACGGAGCAGTTTTCCCGCGGCCTCGACGACGAGTCGAGGGTGGGCCGGATCAACAAGGCGATCGCGATATGGCACCTGCGCAAGCAGGTCAAGGACCCCGAGCTGCGGGCCAAGCTGACGCCCGACTACCCCATCGGCTGCAAGCGCATCCTGTTCTCCAACGAGTTCTACCCGGCGTTGGCGCAGGACAACGTCGACGTCGTGACGCACGCGATCACGTCGGTCACGCCGAAGGGCGTCGTCGACGCTGATGGCACCGAGCACGAGGTCGACGCGATCATCTACGCGACCGGCTTCGACACCCAGGACTTCCTTCAGTCGATCGACATCACCGGCACCAGGGGCCAGAAGCTCGCGACCCAGTGGGCCGACGGCGCCCACGCCTACCTGGGCATGTACGTCCCCAACTTCCCCAACCTGTTCGTCACCTACGGTCCCAACACCAACCTCGGCGGCGGGTCGATCATCTTCATGCTGGAGGCGCAGGCCCGCCACATGCGGCAGACGATGGACCGACTGAAGGCCGGCGACTACACGACGGTCGAGGTGACCGAAGAGGCCGAGCTGGCCTACGACCGGGAGCTCACCGAGAAGCTCGAGCACTCCGCATGGGCGCACTGCGACAACTGGTATCGCCACCGCTCGGGCCGCATCACCTCCAACTGGCCCGGGTCGACAGCCCCGTTCGCCAAGGCGACCAAGGTGCTCGAGCCGACTGCGTTCCGGTGGGCATGAGCGAGCCGGGGGTGCCGGCATGACTGAGTATCCGGCGGAGCCGTGGGATCTGCACGGTCACGCGTACGTCGGCGTCTGGCTGTTGCCGCGCGGTCTCACACCCGAGCCGAGCTCGCCGGCCACCAGGACCGTCACGATCTTCGGCCGCGCCCTCGTGTGTGCCGCGTTCTTCGTCTACGAGGAGCCCAGCCCGCTGACGTACGACGAGATCATGGCGACCGTGCTGGTGCGCGACGGGTGGCGGCCACGCGTGTCGATCACCCACATCTGGGTCAACAGCGTCGCCTCCCGTGACGGTGGGCGCCGCCTGTGGGCGATCCCCAAGGACCTTGCTGACTTCGAGGTCGCGCCCCACTCCTCGTACGCCGCACCCGGCATCGGCTCGCTCGCGGTCCGCCGCGTACGCCGGCTCCCTGCGCAGCTGCCCCTGCGCTTTCGGATCGCACAGGACCGCCAGGGCTCGCTGCTCGTCTCCCCGGTCACCGGCCGCATCCGCTTCGGGCTCACCGCAGCGCGCTGGTCGTTCGCCGGCGACGGACCGCTCAGCTTCCTGGCGGGCCGCAGGCCGCTCCTGACGGTGGCCTGCCGGCCGTTCCACCTGCTCTTCGGCCGGCGATGAGGCTGGTGCCGGATCCCACTAAGGTCAGATCATGTCTCGCCTCGCCATCCTGACCGTGACGACCCTCCTCGTGCTCGCCGGCTGCACGTCGTCCGACAACGGCGGCGACGACGGCAAGGACTCGGCGAAGCCGTCGGCCACCAAGACCACCGCCGCCCCCAAGGGTCCGGATTGCGCCAGCATCTGGAAGGACGGGGCGACCTTGCCGGAGGACTACACGCAGTGCGTCGAGGACGGCGCGTACGGCACCCAGGACGTGACCGAGTGCGAGGACGGCACCAGGCTCGTCGTCTACTCCGACACGTACTACGCCATCACCGGCGGCCCCATCAGCAAGCCTGATGTGGCGCCGATGCAGGACACCGAGCAGTTCGGCACGGCATTTGCCGCCTGCACGGGCGAGTAACCGTCAGTCCTGGGCGAGCTCCGGCCCGAGCGCTGCCTCGCCAGTCGCCGTCGCCGGCTCCTTGAGCTCGACGAACATGACGTGCGTCTCGGACGTGCCGATGTTCTCGCCGGCGTGGGTCTGCGCGGGAAGCCACGCGGCATGGCCCGGTTGGAGCGAGACCTCTCTGACCTGATCGCCGACGCTGAGCCGGCGGTCGAACGCGCTCATCGTCACCATGACGCTGTCGGGGTGCGTGTGCGGCGTCGTCCGGTCACCCGGCTTGTCGCGGTACTCGAGGATCCGTACGCGCTCGTTCTCGAACACCACCCGGTATAGCGACGGGTTGGACTCGACGGGGTCTGACATCCGTCGAGTGTGTTCCCGCGCGTCGGGTGTGGTCAAGCAGTCTCACCGAGATCGCACGGCAATGGAGGTTTGCGGCCAGAACTTTGGGGTACACGGCGGTCCTCGACCGGCAGTCGAGAGATCGGGCGGGCTGGAGGCTTACGCAGACTCTCCAGCCCGCCGGTCTCCGCAATGACCGCATCCGCTACCGGATCCGGCGGGACCAACCCTCGACATCTGGCTCGGTCATCGGCGGCGTCTCCTGCGCGCCGATGCCCGGCTCCTCAGGATCCTCCTCACTGGGGATCTGATCCGGCTCGTCGTCAGGTGATGTCGTCATCAGGATGCCTCTCTCCAGAACGCCTACGTACCCGTCCGGCGCTCACCCCAAGCGGGTACGAGACGCGCTTTCTGGGTATGGCCTCGACGTGAGATCGCTGACGGCTGCAGCTGCTTCCGTGGTCGTCCTCATGTGCCTGTCCGGGTGCTCATCCGGCAACGACGACGCGGCCACCCGGGCGGCCGAAAGGTTGCGCACCGGCCTGCAAGCCGGGGACGGTGCCGCCGCCTGCGACGCGCTCAGCGACGAGGTGCGGCAGGAACTGGCTCAGTCGCAGGGAACTTCCTGCGAGACCGCGGTCATGGAGGCGGGCATCCCCGACGCCGGCCGAGTTGTCGACGTGAAGGTCTACGGCACCGCGGCCCAGGTCCGCTATGCCGAGGACGTCGTGTTCCTGGGCGAGTTCCCCGACGGCTGGAAGGTGACCGCCGCGGGCTGCACCCGGCAGGCCGATGCGCCGTACGACTGCAAGGTCCAAGGAGGCTAGATGCGCACCGTGTTCGTGCTGTACCTGCTCATCATCTGGGTCGGGCTGGCGTACTTCCTGACCGCCGGACTGATCCACGCCTAGGAGGCCATGATGCGTACGTTCATCCGCGACAACTCGCTCAGCCTGTTCTTCCTCGTCATCTTCTTCGCCGCGCTCGTCGGCCAGGCGTTCGCCGGCTGGGCGCAGTTCAACAACGAGCAGATGGCGTCGGGCCTGGCCGAGATCGGCTTCGGCCGCTATCTGACGTCGGCGGACTTCGCGGTCGACGTCACCGAGAACTGGCAGAGCGAGTACCTGCAGTTCCTGCTCTACATCCTCGCGACGGTGTTCTTCTTCCAGAAGGGCTCACCCGAGTCTCCCGCGCGCATCGGACTCGGCACCGACAAGGAGCAGAAGCTGGGGCACCACGCCCTGGACGACTCCCCCGCCTGGGCCAAGGCGGGCGGCGTACGTACCTCGATCTTCTCGTGGTCGCTGACGATCGTGATGGCCTCGATCTTCGTGGTCTCCTGGCTCGCGCAGTCCATCGCCGGCTGGGCGGCGTACAACGAGACGCGTCTCGGGGACCGACTCGACCCGCTCTCATGGGGGTCGTACCTGGTGAATGCCGACTTCTGGGCCAGGACCCTGCAGAACTGGCAGTCCGAGTTCCTCGCGGTCGGCTCGATGGCAGTGCTGGCGATCTACCTGCGGCAGCGCGGGAGCGCCGAGAGCAAGCCGGTCGGCGAGCCGCACGATTCCACGGCGGTCACCGGAGCCTGATGAACGTCCTGCCGGACGCGGGGACCTTCGTCCATGGCGCATCCGGACGCCCCGTGCGACCTTGGAGGAGTGAGCCTGACGCAAACATGCCGATCGCAGCAGCGGATCGCCGAAGCGACAGGTCACCTGTGGGGGGAATCATCCTGAGAGTCGGGGACTCCACGCACTGGGCGGCATCTTCACGATCTCGTACGCCGTCGCACGGTCCGTCAGCCCCGGTGAACCCATCGGTTCGGCACGGACGCCGAGAAGCGTGGTCCTTCTCTATTTCCTTGGCCATGGCTGAGAGTCGATCATGTCCTTGCTCAACCACTCCCCTTCACGCAGCCGTCGGGCCGTCCGCCTGACCGCTGGCATCGGCCTGCTCGCCCTTGTCCCGTTCCTGATCTCCACGGCGAACACGGCTCACGCCGCCGACCCCATCGGCCTCGGTACGGCTGAGGACTTCTCGGTGCTCGCCGGGTCAGGTGTGACCAACACCGGCGTCACGACTCTTGCCAGCAGCGTCGGCTCGCACGAGACGCCCACGATCACCACTGACACGCCGTTCGTCTTCGGCCCAGGCGCGACGAACCACGCCGGCAACGCCGTCACGCAGACAGCAAAGGCTGACCTGCTCACGGCCTACAACGAGGCTGCGGGTGCCGCTTCGACCTCCGCCGTGCCGGCCGAGCTCAACCGCGAGCTGCCGTACCTGGCCGGGGTCTACACGGCCACCAGCGAGATGCAGCTCACCGGATCGATCACGCTGGACGGTGGAGGAAGCAACGACAGCGTCTTCATCTTCCAGGCGGGCTCGACGCTCATCACGTCGTCCAACGCGTCAGTGATCCTGACCAACGGTGCTCAGGCCTGCAACGTCTACTGGCAGGTCGGCAGCTCAGCGACCTTCGGGACCGGCACGTCATTCGTCGGCAACGTGCTCGCGCACACCTCGATCACCGCGACAACCAGTGCGACGTTCGAGGGCCGTCTGCTGGCGAACTTCGGCGCGGTCACCCTCGACACCAACACGATCCGCGATCCCGGTTGTGAGACCGGGCCCGGTGGCGGCACCGACACCGACGCCACCGATGGCGCGGCGATAGACGCCACTGACGCCACGGACGCGACCGACGCGACTGACGCCACGGACGCGACCGATGCGACCGACGCCGGAACCGACGCCGACTCGGCCGGCGCCAGCGCCGGATCCATCACTGGCACCACGACCGAAGCCGGTGCTCAGAGCGCGGACAACCAGCTGGGGACCCAGGCCCAGGACAGCACGGACAACGGCACTGATTCAGCGATCGGCACGGACTCCACCACCACCGACCTGCCGAACACCGGTGGAGCCGGCCTGCTCCCACTGCTGATCGGCCTCCTGGCCGCAGCCGGCGGCATCGTCCTGATCGTCAGTGCCGCACGCACCAGTCGCGGCGTGTAGCGATTCCCACCTCGCTGCGGCCGAATGCGCAGTGAGACGCAAGGCCCCTGACCGCATACCTGCTGGTCAGGGGCCCTCATCACGTCGCCGTTCCACGGTGCTCGGCCGAAGACGAGCCGACTCCAGCCCGGTCTGCTGCCGCGCGAGGAGTGTCCAAAGTCCCTATGCCTCGGGCCCAACGACGGAGGTCGGCCGGCGCCGTGCGCTGGTTGTCTGAACGGACAGAGCACCCCCAAAGGAGGGCGAATCATGTCCACAGTCTCTGATCGTCGGCCGGCTGAGCCGGACGCAAAGCCGCACACCTGGCGGTTCCCGAGCGCATTCACCGTGCTGGCGGCGGTGACCTTGGCGGTGTGGACGCTGGCGTTCATCGTCCCCACCGGCGCCTACGACGTCAGCGACGAGACCGGCGGTCCCGTACCGGGCAGCTATCACCACGTCGACTCCGGCCTCTCCTTCGGAGACCGGCTCATGGAGCTGTTCCTCGCCCCGGTCAACGGCCTCTACGGCATCGAATCCTCCGAAACGGGCTTCATCGGGCCCTACGAGAGCGGT
>NZ_JAKFCB010000107.1:0-9953 GCF_036676885.1 Aeromicrobium sp. | reverse complement strand
GGGGGTCTTCATCGTGCGGTGGCGGTGGGATTTGAACCCACGGTGGGTTTGAGCCCACACATCATTTCGAGTGATGCACCTTCGGCCGCTCGGACACGCCACCGCGGACGAGGTTACCGGAAGGCCGCGCGCTGGCCGAATCCGGACCCGCCCCGGCCGTCAGGCGCCGATGTAGCTGCGGATCGCGGCGCCGATCGCCGCCATGTCGGCGAGGACCCGGTCGCGCGGGTCCCGCGCTGCGTCGTCGGGCCAGCTCGCCACCACCGCGTACGCCACCGCGGCTGCGGACGTGGCGGCGACACCGACATCGGCTCGAACCGTGCTGATGGTCCCGGTCTTGTTGACCAGCGTGACGCCGCGATCGGGGTCGGTGTGCGCCAGCGGGTCCAGGCCGAACGCCGACGCCACCATCGACAGGTCGGTGTTGGCGGCGATCCAGCCGAGCACGCGGGCGCTCACCTCCGGCGAGACGATCTCACCGCGGTGCAGGCGCGCCATGAGGTCGGACAGCTCGTCGGCGGCTCCGGATGAGAGCGTCCACGGGTCGTCGAGCCCGCGGTCGTCGCGGACCCGGTCGATCAGCGCGGAACGTACGAAGCCCAGCGACGTCGACGTCGCGGTGACCGCCTCGATGCCGATGCGGCGGACGAGGACGTTGGTCGCGAGGTTGTCGCTGAACCCACCGATGAGCCAGCAGAGGTCGTCGATCGTGAACGTGTCACGCTGCATCAGGTACCACAGGCCGGAGTCGGCGACGGCGTCGTCGTCGGAGCGCGTGAGCTCCTCGCCGAGGTCGAGCTCACCGGCGGAAGCCTGCCGCGCGATCTCGATCAGCAGGAACAGCTTGCCGATACTCGCGGTGCGCAGCACCAGGTCGGGCTCCTCAGCCGCCAGCACCTCGGACGTGGCCGCGTCCCGCACACACACCGACCACTCGACGTCTGCGAACAGCCGAGGAAGGTCCACGGATCACACGGTAGCGAGGAAGTGCCTGAGGATCCCCAGGCCACCGAGAAGCGACGACACCGGCACCCGCTCATCGACCCCGTGTATGCCCGACCGTTGGCGGCCCTCGGGGTCGGCCGTCGCGGGCGCGAAGCCGTAGCAGGCGATGCCGAGCGAGCTGAACGCCTTGGCGTCGGTGCCACCACCGAGGCAACCCGGGACCACCACCGCGTCGGGGTCGACGTGCCGGATCGAGGCGACCATGGCGGCGAACCACGGGCCGTCGATCGGCGCCTGCACCGACGGCTCGCGTACCGAGTGCTCGAACACGACGTCGTCGCCGACGAGCGCCGGCAGCGCGGCGAGGAGCTCGTCCTCGAACCCTGGCGGGCAGCGTACGTCGATCTCCGCCTCGGCGAGGCCGGGGATGACGTTGACCTTGTAGCCCGCGCGCACGACCGTCGGCGTCGTCGAGGCGCGGACCGTGAACCTCGCGACGTCCGCAGCGTCGCCGAGCTCGGTGATCGTACGCATGACACCCTCGTCGGTCGTCAGATCGGCCTTGCGGCCGAGCGCGGCGGCGGTCTGCTCGAGCTGCGCCCTGACCAGCGGCGACACGTGCAGCGGCCAGTCGTGGTGACCGATGCGGTGCAGCGCGTCGACCAGGGCTAACACCGCGCTGCCCCCGACGGGGCGCGCGGCATGCCCGGAGCGGCCAGTCGCGGTGAGGCGAAGGTGCAGCGTGCCGCGCTCGCCGGCCGCGATCCGGGCCAGGCGTACGGGCTCGCCGTCGACGCCGGGAAACTCCTCGACCACGCCGCCGGACTCGCCGATGCCGACGGCCACGCCGGCGAACAGCTCGGGGTGCGCCTCGACCAGCCACTGGGCGCCGTATGCCCCATCGGTCTCCTCGTCCGCCACGAACGCGACGACGACATCGCGGCGCGGTCGTTCGCCCGTCGCCGCCCAGTCGAGCAGCACGGCCAGCGTCATGGCGCACATGTCCTTCATGTCCATCGCGCCGCGGCCCATGACGTACCCGTCGGCCACGTCGCCGCCGAACGGGTCGAAGCTCCACTGCTCGGGCTCGGCCGGCACGACGTCGAGGTGCGCGTGCACCAGCAGGCCCTCCAGGGACGGGTCGGTGCCGCCGACCCGCACCACGACATTGGCCCGGTGTGGGGCGTCGTCGCGGGCCAGCAGCACGGGCTCGAGGCCCGCGAGCTTGAGCTGGTCGTGGATCCAACCGGCCGCCGACAGCTCGCCTTCGGCGTCGCCGGGCGCGCGGTTGGTGGTGTCGAACCTCAGCAGGGTCTGCAGCAAGGAGACGACGTCCGGGAGTTCGGCCACGACAGGCTCCTCCTCAGGCGATGGCGGATGTGCGCGGATCTGCGAAACACATCATCAAGCCCACTGTGCATCACGATCGGGCCTGACATCGGCTCGGCCCTCCTGACCAGTCCGGCGGCCAGCGCCGGCGTCGTCGTGATGCACCAGGGCCGCATCGTCGAGAATGGTCCGATGGAACAGGTCCTGCCCGGCGACCGGGTCGCGCTCATCGCGCCCGCCGGCCCGGCACCCGCAGAGCTGCTGGCCACCGCGATCGACCTCGTCGAGTCCTGGGGGCTGCACCACGCCACCTACCCCAGTGCGACCGCGGTCCACGTACGCGCCGACTACCTGTCGGGCGACGACCGCGTACGCGCCGACGACGTCCAGCAGGCCTGGTGCGACCCCGACATCGCCGGGATCTTCTGCATCCGAGGGGGCTACGGCGCGGTGCGCATCCTCGACCTGCTCGACCGCAATGCCATGGCGGCCGCCGAGCCCAAGCCGCTCTTCGGCAGCTCGGACATCACGGCGCTCCACGAGTGGATGCGCGAACAGCTCGGCGTGGCGACCTGGTTCACCCCGATGCTCAGCACGCATGTCATGGTCGACGACGAGGTGGCCCGCGACGCCCTGCGCACCGCCGTGCTCGACCCGGACTCGGTGCGCGAGTGGACGTCGCCCCGGGCGGTCAGCCTTGTCGAAGGTCGCGCCGAGGGCCGGCTCATCGGCGGCAACCTCTCGCTGCTGTCGACGACCACCGGTGCCCGCGCCCGCCCGCCGCTCGACAACCGCGGCTGCATCGCCCTGCTCGAGGACTACGCCGAGTCGACGTACCGGATCGACGGCTACCTCCACACGCTGCTCCGGTCCGGCTGGTTCGACGGCGTCACCGGAATCGCGCTCGGCAGCTGGGCCAAGTGCTCGCCGGTCGAGGAGATCCACGACCTGTGCCTCGAGCTGCTCGAACCCCTCGGCATACCCATCGTCGGCGAGCTCGGGTTCGGGCACGGCCGCGGCGCCCACAGCATCCCGCTGGGCGTGCGCGGCGTCCTGCGCGCCGACGAGGCTCCCGCGCTGCAGCTCGCACCCACAGAGGCCCCGCTCTCGCACAATGTCACGTCGTCAGGAAGGCTGGACCAATGAGCGAGCGTCCCGACACCAGCCGAGCGCCTCGCTCGGCCACGATCCTGAAGTCGCGGCTGATCGACGCGCACCGCCAGGAGTTCGAGGCCGGCCTCGAGTGGGCGCTCTCCGACCCCATGGTCGAGGCTGCTGCCGCCCGCATCACCGGGGCCCGGCGCCGGTTCGTGCTCGGCGCGGCCACCTCGTTCACGTACGCCTCGCTGCTCGCCGCCAAGCTCAGCAACTCGCTGGCCCAGGTCACGTTGGTCGACGGCACGATCGTGCGGCCGCTCGACATCCTGTCGGACGTACGCGCGAGCGACGTCATGATCGTGCTGTCGTTCCGCCGCTTCCGCAGCTACACGATCGACACGGCCCTGCCGTTCGTCGACGCCGGCGGCTCGCTCGTGCTGATCACCGACTCCGACAGCAACCCGCTCGCGGAGCGGGCGACCGAGGTGATCGTGATCGGCCCCGACGACACCGCCGGCTATGCCCACGTCGACGATGACCTGAGCATGCACCCCGAGACGCCCGAGGTGTCGCCACCGGTCGTCGCGCTGGTCATCGACCTCCTCGCGACCCTGTCGACCGCCAGCGCGAAGGGCGCCAACCGGCGGTTCGCCGAACGCCAGCGACTCGCGTCGGAGCTGGGTCTCTACCGTGACTGACCGCTCCTCCGTCCTCGTCGGGCAGCAGGCGGCGATCGAGGCGCTGAGCCTCGCGCCGCTGGTCGACGGGCACAACGACCTCGCGTGGGAGGCGCGCGACCAGGTCGCGTACTCCGTCGACGGCCTCGACCGCGACCGGTCCGACGTCTTCCAGACCGACATCCCGCGCCTGCGTCGTGGCGGTGTCGGCGCGCAGTTCTGGTCGGTCTACGCGCCGTGTGAGCAGCAGGGCGCCGACGCCGTGACCTACACGCTGGAGCAGATCGACTTCGTCCACCGGCTGATCGCCCGCTACCCCGAGTCGCTCTCGTACGCCTGGAGTGGCGACGACGTGCGGCGGGCGTGGCGCGCCGGGCGCATCGCGTCGCTGCTCGGCGCCGAGGGCGGGCACAGCATCGACGGGTCGCTCGCGGTGCTGCGCGACTTCGCCCGGCTCGGCGTGCGCTACATGACGCTGACCCACAACGACAACACGCCGTGGGCCGACTCCGCGACCGACGACCCGGTGCACGGCGGGCTGACCGACTTCGGCCGCGAGGTTGTCGCCGAGATGAACCGGCTCGGCATGCTCGTCGACCTCTCGCACGTCGCCGCGACGACGATGCGCGACGCGCTCGACGTGTCGACCTCGCCGGTGATCTTCAGCCACTCGTCGTGCCGGGCGGTCACCGACCATCCGCGCAACGTGCCCGACGACGTCCTCGAGCGGCTGGCCGGCAACGGCGGCGTCATCATGGTCGCGTACGTCCCGTACTTCGTGAACCAGGACTCGGCCGACTGGTCCTTCGGGGATCGCTCGGGGCCGGCACCGCGTACGACCGTCGACGATGTCGTCGCGCACGTCGAGCACGCCCGCGAGGTGGCCGGCGTCGACCACATCGGCCTCGGCAGCGACTACGACGGCGTCGCGGCATTCCCCGACGGCATGGGCGACGTCACGGGTCACGCCGTGCTGATCGACCGGCTCGCCGAGCGCGGCTGGTCCAGCCTCGACCTCGCCAAGCTCATGGGCGACAACATCCTGCGCGTCCTCGACGCCACCGCTGGCTAGCCTGCTCTGGTGGACTCCGACCTGCTCGATGACCTTGCCGACCGCGCGATCGGCCTGACGGGCGACGACCGTCGCGTGCTGCTGGGCATCACCGGCGCGCCCGGTGCCGGCAAGACCACCCTCGCGGCGGCCCTCGTCCAGCGCCTGCGGGCTGACGGCCTCGCGGTCGCCCACGTGCCGATGGACGGCTTCCACCTGGCGGATGCCGCGCTGATCGAACGCGGCCTCCTCGACCGCAAGGGCGCGATCGAGACGTTCGACGCCCACGGCTATCTCGCCCTCCTGAGGCGGCTGCGCATCGAGCTCGACCACGACGTCCTCGCCCCCGACTTCGAGCGCACCCTCGAACAGCCGATCGCGGGCGCCATCACCGTACGGCCGCAGGACCGGATCGTCGTGACCGAGGGCAACTACCTGCTCGACGACGAGGGAGCGTGGCCGGCGGTGCGCGCCGCGCTCGACGAGACTTGGTTCATCGACATCGACGACAGCGTCCGCGTCGGGCGGCTCGTGCGTCGCCACGTCAGGTTCGGCAAGCCCGAGCCCGAAGCCGCCTCATGGGTCGCGCAGGTCGACGAGGCCAACGCCCGCCGCGTCATCGCACGCAGAAGCGCCGCCGACCTCGTGGTCGACGGCGCCCTGCTCTGACCTCGCGCCGTCTCGGGCTGCCTCGCGCCGTCTCGGGCTGCCTCGCGCCATCTCGGGCGGTGACTTGGCGTCCTGTCCGACCGCGCGATTGGACGCTAAGTCACCGCCCGGGGTTCAGGCAGAGGGTTGGGAGATCGAGAGGAAGGTGTCGCTGAACAGGTCGATGTCGTCGGACGGTCCGCGGCCCGTGCCGGCACCCTTGAGCAGGCTGACGAGCTCGCCGGCGGCCCGGTCGACCCGCTGGATCAGCGCGTTCGTGCCCTCGGTGCCCCAGTCGTACGGCGATGCGAACACACCCGTCGGCACGACGAGCGCCTGCAGGTAGGCGAACAGCGGCCGCAGCGCGTGATCGATCGCGAGCGAGTGGCGCGCGGTGCCGCCGGTCGCCGCGAGGAGCACGGGCTTGCCGATCAGCGCGTCGGCCTCGAGCACGTCGATGAACGACTTGAACAGCCCCGGGTAGGACGCCTTGAAGATCGGCGTGACCGCGATCAGGCCGTCGGCCGCGACGATCTTGTCGATCACGTCCTGCAGCCGCGGCGGCGCGAACCCGGTCAGCGTCGCGTCCGTGATGTCGTGGGCCAGCTCGCGCAGGGACACGATCTCCACCGACACGTCGCCGGACTGTTGCTCGACGGACTCGACCAGCCGGTCCGCGAGCATACGCGTCGTCGACGGGTCGCTCAGTCCGGCCGAGATCGCCACGATCTTCGTCATGCGTTCGTCCTTTCGACGGGCTCGAGGGACGAGCCCTCCGTGTCAACAGCCGCCGCGTCCGCCGCATTCCGGGCCGCCACGCGCGCGGCGTGCGTCGGGGCATCCGGTACGTTCGCCGGCCGGCGCGCGTCGAATTCGGCGCGCAACGTCGGCAGCACCTCGCCGAGCAGATCGAGCTGCTCGAGGACGATCTTGACCGGCAGTCCCGCGTGGTCGACGAGGAACAGCTGGCGCTGGTAGTCGCCGAAGTAGTCCGCGAACGTCAGGGTCTTCTCGACGAACTCCTGCGGGCTGCCCACCGTCAACGGCGTCTGCGCCGTGAAGTCCTCGAGCGAGGGCCCATGACCGTAGACCGGGGCGTTGTCGAAGTACGGGCGGAACTCGCGCACGGCGTCCTGGCTGTTCTTGCGGATGAAGAACTGGCCGCCGAGCCCGACGATCGCCTGCTCCGGCTCGCCGTGGCCGTAGTGCTGGTAGCGCTGCCGGTAGAAGTTGATCAGCCGGATGTAGTGCTCCTTGGGCCAGAAGATGTTGTTCGCGAAGTAGCCGTCGCCGTAGAACGCGGCGAGCTCGGCGACCTCGGGCGTACGGATGCTTCCGTGCCACACGAACGGCGGGACACCGTCGAGCGGGCGCGGGGTCGCGGTGAAACCCTGCAACGGCGTACGGAACTTGCCCTCCCAGTCGACGACCTCCTCGTCCCAGAGGCGGCGCAGCAGCTGGTAGTGCTCGATCGTCAGCTCGACGGCCTTGGTGCCGTCATAGCCGAACCAGGGATAGACCGGCGCGGTGTTGCCGCGACCCAGCATGAGGTCGAGGCGGCCGTCGGCGAGGTGCTGCAGAGTCGAGTAGTCCTCGGCGATCTTGACCGGGTCGTTGGTCGTGATCAGCGTCGTCGACGTCGAGAGGATCAGCTTCTCGGTCTGCGCGGCGATGTACGCCAACGTGGTCGTCGGCGAGGACGGCACGAACGGCGGGTTGTGGTGCTCGCCGGTCGCGAACACGTCGAGGCCGATCTCCTCGGCCTTCTTGGCGATCGCAATCGTGTTCTTGATGCGCTCGTGCTCGGTCGGCACCGTGCCGTTCGTCGGATCGGGCGTGACGTCACCGACCGTGAAGAGTCCGAACTGCATGCTGGTCATCTGCTTCTCCTTCGCCAGGACCGCTCCATGGTCCTGTTGAATGTTCAACTAGATTAGCATGAGCGGTATTCCCCCGCTGCTCATGCCTTCCGGTGACCTGCGAAGAACTCTTGAAGCATCGCGGTGGACTGCTCGGCGAGCACGCCGCTGACGACCTCGGGGCGGTGGTTGAGGCGACGGTCGCGTACGACGTCCCACAGCGAGCCGACCGCGCCGGCCTTGTCGTCGAACGCGCCGAAGACCAGCCTTTCAAGACGCGCAGCGACGATCGCACCGGCACACATCGTGCACGGCTCGAGCGTCACGACGAGCGTGCAGCCCTCGAGCCGCCACTCGCCATGAACCCGCGCGGCCTCCCGGATCGCCACGATCTCGGCGTGGCCGGTCGGGTCGCCGTCACGCTCACGGGTGTTGCGTCCATACCCGATGACGATGCCGCCGCGGTCGATGACGACAGCACCGACCGGCACGTCACCGTCGGCCAGGCAGGAGGCGGCGAGACGCAGCGCCTCCTCCATCTCGCTCTCGTACGTCACCCGATGACGGCTTCGAACTCTTCGCCGAATCCCAGCCGGTCGGCGACATCGCGCAGGATGTCGTCGGGGTAGAGGTCGTCGTCGTCACACAGCACGCCGAGATCCAACGCCGGCATGCCGAGGTCGCTCAGGAGCTCGAGATCCCCGGCGGCCTGCGGCTCGTCCTCGTCGTCGGGGTTCGGCAGGTCGAGGAGGTCGGCGACACCGCCCGCGAGCGGCCAGTCCGTGACCGCCGTGACGTCCGACAGCATCGCGCGCACCTGGGTGCCGGAGCGGCGCAGGATCACGAAGAAGTCGTCGTTCATCGACACCAGCCCGAGCACGCCGACCTCGGAGGGGAACCGGGCCAGGGCGTCGCTGAGCTCCTCGACATCCTCGCCGAGGCTCGGCTTGAGCTCGACGACCTGCCACTCGCCCTCGTCACGGTAGGCGGCGACGGCGAAGTCGACATCGTCTTCTGCCATGCTGCACCTCCTTGTCGGACGGGGCTCTCCTGCGATGGTGACAGACGTGCCATGGGCACCGCTAGTCTGCTGACATGCAGGTACACGTCGCCGACCACCCGTTGATCTCGCACAAGCTGACGGTGCTTCGCGACGAACGCACCGACTCACCGACCTTCCGGCGGCTCGCCGACGAGCTCGTCACGCTGCTGGCGTACGAAGCCACCCGCGACGTGCGCGTGGAGACGGTCGACGTCCAGACCCCGGTGGCGGCTGCCCAGGGCGTACGGCTCTCGCATCCCACACCGCTCGTCGTGCCGATCCTGCGCGCCGGACTCGGCATGCTCGAGGGCATGCAGCGGCTGCTGCCGACGGCGGAGGTCGGGTTCCTCGGCATGGTCCGCAACGAGGAGACGCTCGAGGCCGTCACGTATGCCGAACGGCTCCCCGACGACCTGACCGGACGTCAGTGCTACGTGCTCGACCCCATGCTCGCGACCGGCGGCACGCTGGCCGCGGCGATCGACTTCCTGGTCCAGCGCGGCGCCGACCACATCACCGCGATCACCTTGCTCGCGGCGCCTGAGGGCATCGCTCGCCTCGAGTCCGAGCTCGCCGCGATCGACGTACCGGTCACCCTCGTGACGGCAGGGCTCGACGAGAAGCTCAACGACCTCGGCTACATCGTCCCGGGATTGGGCGACGCCGGCGATCGCTTGTACGGCGTCGTCGGCTAGCTACCGACCAAGGGTCGGGCGAAGCCCGACACCCGGCCCGGCGCGAGCGCCAGCGAGTGCCGGGAGTGAGCGGCGACGAAGGAGCCGCGCCCGGGTATCAGCGGTAGATGCCGAAGTAGAAGATCGCGACGACGACGATCGCCAGGACCAGGAACACCAGGGCCTTGCTGCCCGTCGTTTCCTTGTCTTCCGGCCGGTCGTACTCGGGCTTGTCCACTGGTCCTCCAAAGGATCGGGTCGACATACCTAACGAATGGTGACCTCAGGCGTCACGATGCGCGGGCTCAGAGCTCGCGCAGGATGTCCTCGACCCGGTCCTTGGCGTCGCCGAACAGCATCTGGGCGTTCTCGCGGAAGAACAGCGGGTTCTGCACGCCGGCGTAGCCCGCGGCCATCGACCGCTTGAACACCACGACGTTGTCGGCTTCCCACACCCGCAGCACCGGCATGCCGGCGATGGGGCTGGTCGGGTCCTCGGTCGCGGCGGGGTTGACGGTGTCGTTGGCGCCGATGACCAGCACGACCGACGTGCCGTCGAAGTCGTCGTTGATCTCGTCCATCTCGAGCGCGATGTCGTACGGCACCTTGGCCTCGGCGAGGAGCACGTTC
>NZ_JAKFCB010000106.1:0-4229 GCF_036676885.1 Aeromicrobium sp. | reverse complement strand
CCGGAACATCAACTTCACCAACGTCTGCTACACCGGCTGCCGGTTCTGCGCGTTCGCCCAACGACGTACGGACGCCGACGCCTACACGCTGTCGCTCGACGAGATCGGCGACCGGGCCAGCGAAGCCGTCGCGTTCGGCGCGACCGAGGTCTGCATGCAGGGCGGCATCGATCCCGAGCTGCCCGGCACGGCCTACTTCGACATCGCCGCGGCGGTCAAGCAACGCGAGCCCGGGCTGCACGTCCACGCGTTCAGCCCCATGGAGGTCATGAACGGCGTGACCCGCACCGGCATGTCCGTGCGCGACTTCCTGGTGCGGGCCAAGGAGTCCGGCGTCGACTCGCTGCCCGGCACCGCCGCGGAGATCCTCGACGACGACGTGCGCTGGGTGCTCACCAAGGGCAAGCTGCCGACCTCGGAGTGGCTCGACGTCATCCGCACGGCCCACCAGATCGGCCTGCCGACGACCTCGACGATGATGTACGGCCACGTCGACCACCCCGGTCACTGGGTCGGCCACCTGCGCACGATCGCCGACCTGCAGCGCGAGACCGGCGGGTTCACCGAGTTCGTGCCGCTGCCGTTCGTGCACCAGTCGTCGCCGATCTACCTCGCCGGCGTCGCCCGCCCCGGCCCCTCGGTGCGCGACAACCGCGCCGTGCACGCGATGGCCCGGATCATGCTGCACGGCCTGGTCGACAACATCCAGTGCTCGTGGGTCAAGCTCGGCCCCGAGACCTGCACGGACGTGTTGCAGGGCGGGGTCAACGACCTCGGCGGCACCCTCATGGAGGAGACCATCAGCCGCATGGCCGGGTCGACGAACGGCTCCCGCAAGTCGATCGAGGAGCTCGAGGCCATGGCGGCCCTGGCGGGTCGCAAGGCGGTCCAGCGCACCACGACGTACGAGCGACTGTCGCCGGTGAGGGCAGCGGGATGACGACGCCGTTCACCGTGGTCATGCCGATGAAGTCGTGGGACCGGGCCAAGTCCCGCCTCCACGCCGACCCGGCTGTTCGCCGGACCCTCGCCGAGGCCTTCGCCCGCGACACCCTCGCCGCCGTGGTGGCTTGCCCGGCGGTGGGCGAGGTCGTCGTCGTGACACGCGGCGAGCTCGTCGTCTCGTACGTCCAGGGCGCTGGCGCCCAGGTCATCCAGGAGCCGGCGGACCGGCCCCTCGACACGCTCGGGTCGGCGATCCGCCACGGCATCGCCTGGGCCGCCGACCGGCGGCCGTACGCCCCGGTCGCCGTCGTCCCGTCCGACCTGCCCGCGCTGACGGCCGACGCACTGGCCGGCTTGCTGCTCGTGGCCGCAGCGCATCCGTTCGCCTTCGTGCGGGACGCCAACGGCGACGGCACCACGATCCTCACGAGCAGCACGCCGGGCCTGATGCGACCCGGCTACGGTCCCGGCTCGGCCGAGCTACACCGCCAGCGCGGGGCCTACGAGCTGGCAGCCGCGGACAACCTCCGGCAGGACGTCGACATGCTCCCTGACCTCGTCGCCGCCGACCGCCTGGGTCTCGGTCCACACACCCGGCGTACGTACGCGGATCTCGCGGACGAGCCCTCCGCCGCTAGTCGCTGACGACTGCGATCACGACGTCGCGGCGCAGCGCCCGGGCCAGGATGCGGAGCCGCTCGGCCAGCGCGCCGGCCTCCACGTACGCCTCCGGCGCCCCGTCCTCACTCAGGGCGCGCACCTCGAGCGAGCCGTCCAGCGCCACCGTCACGTCGGCGAGCGAGAGATCGGCGCCGGCACGCGCGAGGGCGATGAGGTCGTCGTCCTCGTCCGGCATCGGGAATCCGCGCGGCAGCTCGCCCCGCGACGCCGCGGCCAGCACGGCATCGCGTGCGCCGAGGCCGAACAGGTCGCCGTCCTCGTCGCGGACCAGCGCTGCGGCGCCCTCCTCGTGCGGCCCGAACCACTCGGCCGGCAGCCCGCGCAGCACGACGACGGGATGCCCGTCGAGCTTGCCGGCCACGAGGTCGGCCGCGCCGGCGATCTCGTCGGCGACCGCAGGCGAGGTGACGGCGAGGACGTTGCCGTAGGCGTCCTCGACGCCGGCGAACGACAGCAAGGGCGCGATGCCGGAGGCGCCGATCGCGATGTCGGTCTGCCCGATCCGCCAGGCCCGTCCCGCGGTGTCGCTGACGACCACCCCGAGGCGCACGCCGGTGAGCTCCTCGAGCCGAGCGCGCAGGTCACGCGCGGCGCCGTCCGGATCACCCGGCAGCGGGATGACCAGGCCGGCCTCGAGGTTGGACGCGTCGATCCCGGCAGCGGCGAGGGTCAGGCCGGAGTGCGTACGAACGATGCGGGTCTGCCCACGCCGGGCCACGACCCGATCGGTCTCGGCGTCGAGCAACGAATCACGGTCGCCGGCCGACGCCAGCCCGGCAGCCTTGCTGACGACCTTGCTCGTCACGACGAGGACGTCGCCGTCCGCGAGCGGCTCGTCGAGGTGCTCAGCGATGATCCGCGCGAGGTCGTCGCCGGCCCTGATCTCGCCGATGCCCTCCAGCGGCCACGCACGCAGGACCATGTCAGGCCCCGGTCGCCAGCGTGTCGGCGAGGGCGAGCGTGTCGCGGGCCAGCTGGGCGGTGGTCTCGGCGTCGGTCATGTAGAGCGGGACCGCGCGAGCGGCGATGCCGGCATTCTCGATCGCGTCGAGCTCGGCCCGGTCGGCGCTGTCGACGAGCCAGCCGTCGAGCACTCCCCCCGACGTCCGGGCGCCGTGGTGGCGCGCCACCCCGGCGGCGCTGAGCTCGATGCCGAGCCCGGTCAGCAGCTGGTCGGCCATCCCCCGCACGGCGGCGCCGCCGATGATCGGCGAGACCCCGACGACGGGCGCGGTGGTCGTACGTACGGCAGCGGCGATCTCCGCGACCGACAGGATCGCGCCGATCGAGACGATGGGGTTGGACGGCGGCAGGATCACCCGGTCGGCGCCGAGGATCGCCTCGACCACGCCCGGCGCAGCGGTGGCTTCCTCCGCGCCGCGGAACTCGACCTCCCGCACCGGCACCCGGGCTCCGAGGCGGATCCAGTACTCCTGGAAGTGGATCAGGTCGAGGCCGTCCTCGCCGTCGACGCCGATGTGGGTCTCGACCTCGTCCTCGGTCATCGGCAGCAGGCGTACGCCGGGCTTCCATCGCTCGCAGAGCCGCTGGGTGATCTCGGTCAGGCCGGTGCCCTCGTGCCACAGCTGCGTGCGGATGAGGTGGGTCGCGAGGTCGCGGTCGCCGAGCCCGAACCAGGTGTTGTCGACGCCGTACGCCATGAGCTCTTCCTTGGCGTTCCACGTCTCGTCGGTGCGGCCCCACTTGCGGTCGGGGTCGATGCCGCCGCCGAGGGTGTACATCACGGTGTCGAGGTCGGGACACACGCGCAGGCCGAACAGCCAGATGTCGTCGGCGGTGTTGCCGATGACCGTGACCTCGTCCTCCGGGCCGACCGCGTCCAGCAGCCCCGACAGGAAGTTGGCCCCTCCGACTCCGCCCGACAGCACCGTGATCCGCATGCGCTCAGTCTGCCCGAGGGGGCGCGAGCTCAGAGCGCCGACTCGATCGCGCGCCAGAACGTCGGGTAGGCGTAGACCGTGTTGCGGAGCGTCGCGAGCGGGATCTCGGCGCGCACCGCGAACGCCAGGGCAGACAACGTCTCGCCGCCCGTCGGCCCGGCGCTCGTCGCGCCCACGATGACATCGCGGTCGGCATCGATCACGAGCTTGATCAGGCCCTCGTTGCCGATGCCGTGGACGAAGCCGCGGCTGCTCGCCGAGACGTCCGTCAGCCCGACACGCACGTTGATGCCACGATCCCGCGCCTGCGCCTCCGTGATGCCGACGCCGCCGACCTCGGGATCGGTGAACGTGACCCGCGGAAAGCTGGTGTCGTACTCCCCCAACGGCTCGCCGAGGATCGCCCTGGCGGCGCGCTCGGAGTGGTACATCGACAGGTGCGTGAACGCGCCGCGGCCGACGATGTCGCCGATCGCCCAGAGGCCCCCGGACGCATTGCCACCGGTGACCTGCATGTCGTCGCCGACCGTGAGGAACCGCTCCACCTCGACGCCGACGGTTTCCAGACCGATGTCGTCGAGGCGCGACCTGCGGCCGGCGGCCACGAGCAGCTGCTCGGCCTCGTACGTCGTGTCGCCGCAGGTCACGGCGAACCGGGTGCCGTCGTGGTCGACCCGGTCGATCGTGATGCCGGCATGCACG
>NZ_JAKFCB010000105.1:0-3885 GCF_036676885.1 Aeromicrobium sp. | reverse complement strand
CTCGGGGTTGACGCCGACGTTCTCGGAGCGGTCGAGCGTCTCGATGAACGCCAGCGCGTGGCCGATCGTCGGCAGCAGGATGTCGCCGCGGGGCTCGTTGGGCTTGGGCTCGATCGCGAACTTCATGTCATAGCCCTTGTCGTGCACGAACTCGCCGAGCACGTTGAACGCCTCGCGGTAGCGGTCGAGCGCCGCCTGGACGTCCTTGGCCGCACCGGACTCGGCACCCTCGCGGCCGCCCCAGCAGACGTACACCTTGGCGCCGAGCTCGGCGGCGAGGTCGATGTTGCGCATGACCTTGCGGATCGCGAAGCGGCGCACCTCGCGGTCGTTCGACGTGAAGCCGCCGTCCTTGAACACCGGGTGGGTGAACAGGTTGGTCGTGGCGGTGGTGACGACCAGGCCGGTGTCGGCGAGGCCCTTCTTCCAGCGGTCGATGATCTGCGTGCGGGTCGCGTCGTCGGAGCCGAACGGGATCAGGTCGTCGTCGTGGAAGTTGACGCCGTACGCGCCGAGGTCCGCGAGCCGCTCGAGGGCGTAGATCGGGTCCATCGGCTCGCGGGTCGGCTCACCGAACGGGTCGCGACCGGGGTAGGCGACGGTCCACAGGCCGAAGGAGAACTTGTCGGAGGGGGAAGGGGTGGGGATGCTCATGAGAGCCCTATTTCTGTGAGGGGTTGGTGGATGTGGACCACGGGATGGTGCGGTCGCGCAGGCGTGCGTAGGCCTCACGCACGGGAGGTGTGGGTTCTGCGTCGTACGTCTCGGCGTTGGCCGAGGCCCAGGTCGGGGGTTCTGCGGTGCCGGCGAGCGCCCAGGCGGCCTGCCGGGCGGCGCCGAGGGCGACGTACTCGCCGGGAGCCGGCACGGTGACTGGGCTGCCGAAGACCGCCGGCGCGATGGCGTGCACCGCGGCGTTGCCGGCCGCCCCGCCGACCATGAGGATGCGCCCGGGAGTGATGCCGGTCTTGGCGACGAGGTGGTCGACGCCGTCGGCCAGGGAGCAGAGCAGCGCCTCGAAGGCGGCGCGGGCGAGGTCCTCGCGGGTGGTCGACGAGGTCAGTCCGCTCCAGGTGCCGGTGGCGTCGGGCAGGTTGGGCGTACGTTCGCCGTCGTAGTAGGGCACGATCGTCAGCCCGTTGGCGCCCGGGGGAGCGGCGAGGGCCAGGCGGCCGAGCTCGTCGTGGTCGACGCCCAGGAGGCGGGCCTGCAGGTCCAGGATGCGGGCGGCGTTGATCGTCGTGGTCATCGGCAGGAACCGCCCGGTCGCATCGGCGAAGCCGGTGACCGAGCCGGTGCCGTCGGCGATGCGCGAGGTGCTGATCGCCGAGGCGACTCCCGACGTGCCGATCGAGACGACGATGTCGCCGGGACCCAGGTCGAGGGCGAGTGCGGCGGCCATGTTGTCGCCCGTGCCGGCGCCGACGACGAGGCCGTTCGTGGTGGTCGCGGCGACCTCCGACGAGGCGACGATGCGGGGGAGCTCGACCGCGTGCCCGATGGCGGCGTCGGCGAGCTCGGGCAGCCAGTCGTCCTTGGCGGTCGAGAAGTAGCCCGTGCCGGAGGCGTCGCCGCGATCGGTGAACGGCTCGCCGCCGGTGATGTGGCGGGAGACGTAGTCGTGGGGGAGCAGCACCCGGCGCGTACGGGCGGCGGCGTCCGGCTCGTGGTCGCGGAGCCAGCGCAGCTTGGTCGACGTGAACGACGCGACGAGCACGCTGCCGATCGTCTCGGCGCAGGCGTCGGGGCCGCCCATCTCGTCGATCAGGTCGAGGGCCTCGGCGCTCGATCGGGTGTCGTTCCAGAGGATCGCGTCGTGTACCGGTGCGTCGGCGTCGTCGAGGGCCACCATGCCGTGCTGCTGCCCACCGACCGCGACCGCGCTGGCCCGGTCGAGAAGCCCCGCAGTGGCCTGGTCGAACGCCTCGAGCCAGGCCCGAGGGTCGACCGAGGTGCCGTCGGGATGCGCTGCGGACTGCTGCGCGACGACCTCACCGGTCGCGGCGTCGACGAGCAGCGCCTTGGTCGACTGGGTGGAGGAGTCGATGCCCAGTACGAAGTCCGATGCCATGGGTCAGGTTTAATACGAGTCTTGAATTAAGTCAAGCGCCGTGCATGATTCACCAGATTGCGACAGGGCGTCCACGACTTCACCCACTCGTCGGCGCAGCGGCCCTCCGGCGTCGCCGTACGTTCACCGGGCGCAGACATCACTTGAGCATGCCCACGACTCGACGCGACTTCCTGACCTACGGCGCGGCCATCGGTGCCGGCGCTCTCACGCCTGCGGTCGCCGCGGGCTCCGCGGACGCCCGTACGCACGCCCTCAAGCTGCCGCGCGACCCGTTCACGCTCGGTGTCGCCGCCGGCGACCCGACTCCGGACGGCTTCGTCCTCTGGACCCGGCTCGCGGTCGATCCGCTCGCCGACGACGGCCTCGGCGGCATGCCCGACGTACGCATCCCGGTCAGCTGGCAGGTCGCGACCGACGAGCGCTTCCGACGAGTCGTACGCGCTGGGGCCACCATCACCAACCGCGAGCTCGGTTATGCCGTGCACATCGAGGC
The DNA here is from genome assembly GCF_036676885.1 of Aeromicrobium sp. Lineage (GTDB taxonomy): Bacteria > Actinomycetota > Actinomycetes > Propionibacteriales > Nocardioidaceae > Aeromicrobium. The sequence continues at coordinate 1,318 of NZ_JAKFCB010000105.1, read as the reverse complement.
CGACGACCTCGAGCCCGGCCGCGAGTACTTCTACCGCTTCGCGCACGGGCCGTTCCTGTCGCGCGTCGGGCGAGCCGTCACGGCGCCGCGCCGCGACGCGATGCCGGCATCGCTCGCGATGTCGTTCGTCTCCTGCGCCCAGTACGAGCACGGGCTGTTCACGGCGTACCGGCGGCTGGCCGAGGACCGGCCGGATCTCGTGCTGCACCTGGGCGACTACCAGTACGAGTACATCGCCGGGGCGTACGTCGCTCCCGGCGGCAACGTCCGCCACCACGACGGGCCGGAGACCGTGACACTGGAGGGCTATCGGCAGCGGCATGCGCAGTACAAGCTCGACCCCGACCTGCAGGAGGCGCACGCCGCGACCGCCTGGGCCGTGGTCTTCGACGACCACGAGGTCGACAACAACTGGGCCGCCGACATCCCCGAGAAGGTCGCGGAGACCCCGGGATTCGTCGAGCGCCGCCGGGCCGCCTTCCGTGCGTACTACGAGAACATGCCGCTGAGGCGCACGTCCGTGCCGCGCGGGGCCGACATGCAGCTCTACCGGCGGCTCCACTGGGGCCGGCTAGCGACGTTCCACATGCTCGACACCCGCCAGTTCCGGAGCGACCAGGGCTGCGGCGACGGCTATCGCGCCGACTGTCCCGCCGCGATCGACCCGGCGCGCTCGATCACCGGCGCGGCCCAGGAGGAGTGGCTGATCGACGGCTTCCACCAGTCGACGGCCCGGTGGGACGTCATCGGGCAACAGGTCTTCTTCGCGCAGCGCGACAACAACTCCGGCCCGGTCAAGACCGTGTCGATGGATGCCTGGGACGGCTATGCGGCATCGCGCGACCGGATCACGAGGGGCTGGGTCGACGCCGGCGTACGCAATCCGGTCGTGCTGACCGGCGACGTGCACGCGCACTGGGCCAGCGAGCTCAAGCTGAACTACGACGACCCGACGACGCCCTCGGTCGGCACCGAGCTGGTGTGCTCGTCGATCACGTCGGGCGGCAACGGTGCGGACTCTCCGTCGACCGCCCACCCGTGGCTGGGCTGGAACCCGCACCTCAAGTTCCAGAACAGCCTGCGCGGCTACGTCAACACGACGATCACCCCCGACGACCTCAGCGCCGACTTCCGCTGCCTCACTCAGGTCAGGACACCCGACGAGCCGGTGTTCACCCGGGCGACGTTCGTCATCGAGGACCGGGTGCCGACGCTCAACCAGACGTATGACCGCCCGCCGGCGCTCCGCGAGCTGCAGCGCAAGTCGGCCGACGAGATCACCCGCGAGACCGTCGAGTGGGAGACCTCCCGCCCGTAG
>NZ_JAKFCB010000104.1:0-5565 GCF_036676885.1 Aeromicrobium sp. | reverse complement strand
CGTGGATCTCCCAGCCCTCGGGGTGTGGCGCCGCCGCGACGAGCTCGTCGGTGCCGGTCAGCTCACGGAGTCGCTGCGTGCGGGCGACGGCACGGAGGAAGCCCGTGAGGCGGTCGCGCCAGATCGCGGCGTCCTCGAACCGTTCATTGCGGGCGAGGTCGAGCATGCGAGCACGGATGGCCGTGACGAGCTCCTCGGGATCGCCCGTCATGGCCTTGCGTACGTGGGAGACCTCGGCTGCGTAGGTCTCGACGTCCGTCGATCCGTCGCACGGGGACAGGCAGTGGCCCATCTCGGCGAGGGCACACGGTGAGATGCGCGACTTCTTGGCGAGCTTGGTCGTGCACTGGCGGATGCGGAACGAGTCGTGCAGCGCCGTGAGTGCCCCTTCAGCGGCCGCGCGGCCGCGGAACGGGCCGATGTAGTCGGCGTCGTCGTCGAGGATCTTGCGGACGATCGACAGTCGCGGCCACGGCTCGCGGGTCAGCTTGAGCCAGCTCAGCCGGTCGGGAAACCGCGATCGGCGGTTGTAGGGCGGGCGATGCTTGCCGATCAGGCGCAGCTCGCGTACCTGCGCCTCCAGGGCCGTGGCGCAGACGATGCCCTCGATGCGTTGGGCCAGCATGACCATCTCGCCCATGCGAGTGCGGGTCTCGGCCTTGGTGAAGTAGGACCGGGTGCGCGCCCGCAGGTTGCGGGAGGTGCCGACATAGAGGATCGCGTCGCGCGCGTCGCGGAAGAGGTAGACGCCCGGGGCCTCCGGCAGGTGCTCGGCGAGGTGGCGCTTGCGCCGCTGCTCGGGCTTGACCTTGGCGGTGTAGGTCGACACCTCCTCGAGCGTCGTGACCCCGAGAGGTCCGAGGCGCTCGAACAGGGCATGCAGGACGTCGACCGTCGCCCGGGCATCCGACAGCGCGCGGTGGTTGGGCGTCGTCGAGGCGGAGAACTTCGCCGCCAGGGTCGCGAGCTTGCAGTTGGGCACTTCCTCGCGCGTCAGGACACGCCGGGCGAGCGTCGCGGTGTCGAGCGTCTCGAAGCCCGGCCACGGGATGCCCAGCTCACGACTGAAGTGCTTGAGGAATCCGACGTCGAACGGCGCATTGTGTGCCACCAGCACGCTGCCACGGGCGAACTCGAGGAAGCTCGGCAGGACCTCCGCGATGCGCGGAGCGTCGATGACCATCTGGTTGGTGATGCCGGTCAGCACCGTGATGTAGGCCGGGATGGTCTCGTCGGGGTTGACCAGGGTCTGGAACTCGCCGACCACCTCGCCGCCGCGGATCTTGACCGCACCGAACTCGGTGATCTTGGAGCCCTTGGCGGCCGAGCCGCCGGTGGTCTCGAGGTCGACGACGCAGAACGTCGTGTCGGACAGGGCACGGCCGAGCTCGTCGAACGATCCCTGAACTACCGCCATGTGGTTCACCGTAGGTGGGCGTACGGACAGAGTCGTGGAACCTGCAACGCGCGGCGTTTTTGTCCGAGCCGGCTCCTAGCGTCGTAGCTGACCCCGAATGACGGGGCAAGCTGGCAAGCAGGAGGTGCAGCCATGACCGAGAATTCCCCCACCGACTCCGTGGTCGTCGATTGCGACCGGTGTCTCGTACGCAGTCCCAGCGCGTGCGGCGACTGCATCGTGACGGTCCTGCTCGGCGCTCCACCCGCCGGAATCGAGATCGATGCCGAGGAGATGGCCGCGCTCGGTGTGCTCGCCGATGCCGGTCTGACGCCACCGCTGCGCCTGGTGACTCCCGTCACCGGCCCCGAGACACAAGCCGTGTGAACGGTAGTTGAAGTTGATCTGACCTTGACCTCCCCCTACAGTGGGGGCTTGTGTGACCGGTGAACGCCGTCCCCCCCGGGCGGCGTCGGGCACACCGCCGAATTGCCACAGTCATGGGGAAGATGTCTGAGGCGAACCGGGGACCCATGTGTGTGGGGTGAATCGGATCGCGCTGATCTGTCAAAGGATTGGCGCGGACTGTAGGGCAGACCTTGGCCCGAACCCGTCAGCTCACCCGGTAGGCGTCGAGGCACCATAGGAGTACTGCGTGCGCTTGCCCGCTACCCGAACACGTCGTCAAGGATTCGCCGCCGCTGCGGCACTCGCTCTGATCGGTGGGCTCTTCGCCCTCCCGTCAGCCGGAGCAGATCCAGCTGTCACGCCCGCGGACGTCGAAGCCGCGTTCCACAAGGCCGAGGCCATGAACGAGCAGGTCAACCAGCTCGAGGTCGAGGCCAAGGCGACGCAGGCCGAGATCGACGACCTCACCGGTGACATCAACCGCGACCTCGCCGAGTACAACCGCCAGAAGGCGGAGCTCGGCGACGCGATCGCCCAGCAGCAGATGGACGCGCCCCTCGGGCCGAGCGTCAACCTGCTCAGCAGCAGTGACCCCGACGAGTTCATCGCCGGCCTCGGCGCCGTACAGGCGCTCAACAGCACGCGGGCCGAAGCACTCGAGAAGTTCGGTCAGACGAGCAGGGAGCTCAAGAACCGCAGGGCGCAGCTCCAGGACCGCAAGGCCGAGCTCGCAGCGGCCCAGAAGGACGCCGACGCCAAGCGCGACAAGATCCGCAAGCACTACGCCGACGCCAAGGCTGAGCTCGCACGCCTCACGGCCGCCGAGCAGGCCAAGTTCAACACCAGCAACACCGACATGCCAGAGGTCGATGCCTCGGGCCGCGCCAAGGTTGCGATCGACTTCGCGCTCGGGCAGCTCGGTGACCCGTACGTCTACGGCGGCACCGGCCCCGACGGCTGGGACTGCTCAGGACTCATGATGAAGGCGTGGGCCGCAGCAGGCGTCTCGCTCCCGCGCGTGGTCGGAGCGCAGATGTCCGCCACCACTCGCGTCCCGATGGATGCCTTGCAGCCTGGCGACCTCGTCGCATACGGCGACATGTCGCACGACGGCATGTACCTCGGCGGTGGCAAGGTCGTGCACGCACCGCGCCCCGGCAAGAGCGTGGAGATCACGACCCTCAGCGGCTTCAGCGTCGGCGGGCGGGTTGGCTGACCCAGGCCGAAGACTGGGGCCCAACGCGGTCGCAGTCCTAGTCCTGATCGCGCTGGGTGTGGCACTGCTCGTCTGGCAGCGCCCGTGGCAGGAGTCCGACGACGCGGTCGTCGGCATCCCTGCCGACGCACCCTCGCAGCTCACGGCGCAGTTCCGTGCGCTGAGCGAGGCCGGCACGGAGGCGGAGTTCGTCGCCACCGCCGGAACGTCGCGGGACGCCAAGGCATTCGCCCGGCAGGCGTGGCGGGCCCGTGAGGCGCTCGGCGCCCAGGCGGTCGAGCTCCGGTACGTCAGCGGCGGCGACGTGGCCGACCGCGCCGACGGGTCCGCGCAGGCGACGGTCGACGTCAGCTGGCGGGCCGGCGACGAGATCGGCCTGAGCGACACCACGGTGCACACGTCGTCGGTGGTCTTCCGGGTCGCCCCGCAGGCCGACGGCGGGTTCTCGGTGATCGCCGCGGCGCCACGCGAGGGCGCCCTGCCGATCTGGCTGGCCGGTGACGTCGCGGTCGAACGCAGCTCCGGCTCGGTCGTCATCCGGGTCGACGGCGGCGACGAGGCGCTGCCGGTCGAGACCATGGCGACAGCGGCGCGGGCGGCAGTCGCGCGGGTCGTGCCCGGCACCAAGGGCGATGTCACGGTCGTCTCGCCGCACACGCAGACCCAGATGGCGCGACTCGTGGGGCAGCCGCTCGAACAGGTGCGCCAGATCGCCGCCGTGACGACCCGGCTGGACGGGCGGGGCGGCACCTCCGCCGACACCGTCATCGTGCTCAACCCCACCGTGTTCTCGACGATGGACCGCCGAGCCGCCCAGGTCGTCCTGACGCACGAGGCGACGCACCTGCTCACCGATGCGGTCGGCACGCGGGCCGAGAGCTGGGTCGTCGAGGGATTCGCCGACTTCGTCGCCCTGCATGACGACTCGGCCGCACTCGCGGTCAGCGCCGGACAGATCCTCGCCGAGGTCAGGGCCGGCCGGGCGCCGACCCGCCTGCCCACGGCGGCGGACTTCGACGCCGAGGGCCACGGCCTCGGTGCCGTCTACGAGTCCGCGTGGATGATCTTCCGGATGCTGGGGGAGCGGTACGGGGACGCACGCGTGGTGGACTTCTACGAGGCGGTCATGGCCGACACCCCGCTCGACAGCGCCCTGGCGACATCGTTCGGGCTCACCGTTGCCGAGCTGACAGCCGAGTGGCGCGCCTACCTCGCGAAGAGTGCCTCGACCGTGTCGTGAAAGTCGCGCAGCACGGCGTTGCGCTTGACCTTGAACGACGGCGTCAGGTAGCCGTTGTCCTCGGTCCAGTCCTCCGGCAGGATCAGGAACTTGCGGATCGACTCGGCCTGCGAGACCTGTGAGTTGGCGTCGTCGATCGCCTTCTGGACCTCGGTCCGGAGCGCGGGGTCGTCGAGGTCGCCGGTCCAGGCCTCCGCGTCGATCGTGACCAGCGCCGCGACGAACGGCTTGCCGTCGCCGACCACGAGGCACTGGCTGACGTACGGATTGGCACGCACCCGGTCCTCGAGCGCGGCCGGCGCGACGTTCTTGCCGCCCGCCGTCACGATGATCTCCTTCTTGCGCCCGGTGATGCGTACGTAGCCGTCGTCGTCGACCTCACCGAGGTCGCCGGTCGCAAACCAGCCGTCGGCGTCGAGCGACTCCGCGGTGGCCTCCGCGTTGTGCCAGTAGCCGGTGAAGACCTGCGGGCCGCGGAAGCTGAGCTCGCCGTCGGGGCCCACGCGGACCTCGGTGCCCGGCAGGGGACGGCCGACCGTGCCGATGCGCTGATCGCCCGGCGTGTTGACACACAGCGCGGCGGTCGTCTCGGTCAGGCCATAGCCCTCGAGGACCGTGACGCCGATGCCGCGATAGAAGTGCGCGAGGCGGTCGCCGAGCGGTGCGCCGCCCGAGATCGCCCACTCGGCCTGGCCTCCGAGGGCGTCGCGGAGCCGGCCGTAGACCAGCCGGTCGAACAGCGCGTGACGCGTGCGAAGCGCGAGTCCGGGCTTCCCGCCGTCGAGGGCCTTGCTGTAGGCGATCGCGGTCTGCGCGGCGCGGTCGAAGATCCTGCCCTTGCCGTCGGCGTACGCCTTGCTGCTCGCGGTGTTGAAGACCTTCTCGAACACCCGGGGGACCGCCAGGACGAATGTCGGCTGGTAGGACCCGAGGTGGGTCACCAGGTCCTTGACGTCCGCGGTGTGGCCCAGCTTGGCGCCCGAACGGATCGCGCCGACCTGGATGATGCGGGCGAAGACGTGTGCGAGCGGGAGGAACAGCAGCGTCGATGCGCCGTCGCGCTCGAACAGCTCGGGCAGCTCGGGGATCGCGGCGCCCAGCTCGTAGCGGAAGTTGCCGTGCGTGAGCTCGCAACCCTTGGGGCGTCCGGTCGTGCCGGACGTGTAGATCAGGGTCGCGAGTGTCTCGCTCGTGATGGCGGCGCGGCGCGACTCGACGTCGGAGTCGCTGACCTCGGCCCCGCGGGCCGTGATCTCCTCGATGGCGCCGCCGTCCAGGACCCACACGTCGCGGAGGTCAGGCGTC
>NZ_JAKFCB010000103.1:0-3323 GCF_036676885.1 Aeromicrobium sp. | reverse complement strand
TTCGCCGTCGCGACTGGCATCGAGGAGCACGCCAACTACGGCGTCGACTTCATCGAGGCGACGCGCTGGATCAAGCAGAACCTGCCCGGCGCGCTGGTCTCCGGTGGCGTCTCCAACGTGTCGTTCTCGTTCCGCGGCAACAACCCGGTGCGCGAGGCCATCCACGCGGTGTTCCTCTATCACGCGATCGGGGCCGGCATGGACATGGGAATCGTCAACGCCGGCGCCCTCGAGGTCTACGACGAGGTGCCCGAGCTGCTGCGCGACCGCATCGAGGACGTCATCCTCAACCGACGTGCGGACTCGACCGAGCGACTGCTCGAGATCGCCGCCGACTTCGCCGGCGACGGCTCGGTCAAGGAGGTCGCCTCCGAGGAGTGGCGCTCGCTGCCGGTCGGCGAGCGGATCACGCATGCCCTGGTCAAGGGCATCGATGAGTTCGCCGAGTCCGACACCGAAGAGCTGCGCAAGCTGATCTCCGAGCGCGGCGGCCGGCCCATCGAGGTCATCGAAGGCCCGCTGATGGACGGCATGAACGTCGTCGGCGACCTGTTCGGCGAGGGCAAGATGTTCCTCCCGCAGGTCGTGAAGTCGGCGCGCGTCATGAAGAAGGCCGTCGCCTACCTGATCCCGTTCATCGAGGCCGAGAAGCAGCCCGGCGACGCCGAGCGCAGCAACGGCAAGGTCATCATGGCCACGGTCAAGGGCGACGTGCACGACATCGGCAAGAACATCGTCGGCGTCGTGCTGCAGTGCAACAACTACGACGTCGTCGACCTCGGCGTCATGGTGCCCGCGCAGAAGATCCTCGACACGGCCAAGGAGGAGGGCGCCGACGTCATCGGGCTCTCCGGCCTGATCACGCCGTCGCTCGACGAGATGGTCAACTTCGCCACCGAGATGGAGCGCCAGGGGTTCGACATCCCGCTCATGATCGGTGGGGCCACGACGTCGCGCGCACATACGGCGGTCAAGGTCGCGCAGAAGTATCACGGACCGGTCATCTGGGTGAAGGACGCATCGCGGTCCGTACCCGTCGTTGCGGCCCTGCTGTCGGACGAGCAGCGGCCCAAGCTGCTGGCCGACACCGCGGCAGACTACGAGTCGCTGCGCGAGCGCCACGCGGCTCGCCAGGACACGCGTTCGCTGCTGCCGATCCAAGCCGCGCGCGAGAAGGCGACGCCGATCGACTGGAGCGACTACACCCCACCGCGTCCGCGCATGCTCCTGCAGCAGGCGCGCGACTTGTGCACGGGCCCGGACTGCGACCACCGCCACGGCGGCGCGACGCAGTTCGTCAAGACGTTCACGGACTACTCGCTCGAGGAGCTGCGCAAGTACATCGACTGGCAGCCGTTCTTCAGCTCGTGGGAGATGAAGGGGCGCTACCCCGACATCCTCAACAACCCGGCGACCGGCGAGACCGCGCGCAAGCTCTACGACGACGCGCAGGAGATGCTCGACCGGATCATCGAGGAGAAGTGGATCCGCGCCAACGGTGTGTTCGGGCTGTTCCCGGCCAACCAGGTCGGCGGCGACGACATCGAGGTCTACACCGACGAGTCACGCTCCGACGTCAAGACCGTCCTGCACCAGCTGCGCCAGCAGACGGAGGGGCGCGAGGGCTCGGCCCGCAAGTCGCTCGCCGACTTCGTGGCGCCCAAGGACACCGGTCTGCGTGACTACGTGGGCGCGTTCGCGGTCACCGCAGGTCATGGCATCACCGACAAGATCATGGAGTTCAAGAAGGAGCTCGACGACTACAGCGCGATCCTGCTGGAGTCACTTGCGGACCGTCTGGCCGAGGCGTTCGCCGAGCGCCTCCACGAGCGCGTACGCAAGGAGTTCTGGGCGCACGCTCCCAACGAGGCGCTCAGCAACGAGGAGCTCATCAAGGAGAAGTACGACGGCATCCGCCCGGCGCCCGGCTACCCGGCTTGCCCCGAGCACACCGAGAAGCAGACGATCTGGGAGCTTCTCGACGTCGAGGCCAACGCCGGCATCGAGCTCACCGAGAGCATGGCGATGTGGCCGGGCGCTGCGGTGAGCGGCCTCTACTTCTCGCACCCGGAGTCCCAGTACTTCGTGCTCGGCCGCATCGGCCGCGACCAGGTCGAGGACTACGCCGCTCGCAAGGGCTGGAGCGTCGACGAGGCCGAGAAGTGGCTGTCGCCCAACCTCGGCTACCGCACCGAGAACGAATGAGTCGACAGTCACTCCTTCAGCCTGTTGTCCTCCGTGCGCGTACCGCGGGGCTAGGCTGAAGGAGTGACTGTCGAACCGAGCATCCCGCACCTGCGGGACCCCTGGATGGTGGCTGCCTTCGAGGGCTGGAACGACGCCGCCGACGCGGCGTCGGGCACGGTCGATCACTTGATCGAGGAGTGGGACGCGGAGCTGCTGATCGAGCTCGATCCGGAGGACTACTACGACTTCCAGGTGCACCGCCCACAGGTTCACAACGGCGACGATGGCGACCGGATGATCACCTGGCCGGCCCCGATGATCTACCACGCGCGTCCTCGGCGGGGTGACCGCGACGTCCTGTTGCTCCGGGCGCCGGAGCCCAACTTTCGTTGGAAGGCGTTCTGCTCGACGGTGCTCGGCGTGGCCAAGCTCGCGGGTGTCACCGAGCTGATCACGCTGGGCGCGCTCCTGGCTGACTCGCCCCACACGCGCCCCGTGCCGGTCAGCGGCTCGACGACCGATCCGGTGCTGATGCAGCGGATGTCGCTGATGCCGTCGACATACTCCGGCCCGGTCGGCATCACGTCGGTGCTCAACGAGATGGCATCGCAGGAGGGCATCGCCTCGGCCTCCCTGTGGGCTGCGGTCCCCCACTACCTCGCCGAGCCGCCGTGCCCGAAGGCCACGCTTGCCCTGCTCGGTGCGATCGAGGACGCGATGGGCCTCCCCCTCCCCCAGGGCGTACTGGTCGAGATGACCGACGCCTGGCAGCGCGGCGCCGAGGACCTCACGTCCCGCGACGAGGAGATCGCCGAGTACGTCGAGGCGCTCGAGAACGAGCGCGACACGAGCGAGCTCCCCGAGGCGTCCGGCGATGCGATCGCCCGTGAGTTCGAGCGCTACCTGCGGCGTCGCAGCGACGACACGGACTGACTCGGCCAGCTCGAATCTCAAGCCCGTGACTACCCCTTCTTGAGCCTGTCGGATGGGTTGTCCACAGCGGGGATTGCAGCCGAAAAGGGGTGTCAGTGGCGGCCACCTCCGCCAATAGGCGAGGCCGAAGGCCTCAGCGAGGCACTTCGGGATCCTTGGGCTCATCCTGCGGGTAGGACTTCCTGCGCAGGAGCAGCGGTAGG
>NZ_JAKFCB010000102.1:0-7534 GCF_036676885.1 Aeromicrobium sp. | reverse complement strand
CCGGAGCGTACGTAGTTGTCGATGTCCTTCCACGCGATCAGGCCGGCACCCTGGAACACCTTGGCGACCGGCGCGGAGACCTTGGTGACCGCGGTGAAGTCGCCGGCCGGGATGTCGACCATGAAGATGTTCTTGGCGGTGTTGATGGCCTGGTACGTGTCGCCGGCCTGGCCGGTCACCGCGAGCTTGCCGTCGGCCACCGCGTAGTTGCCGGTGTCCTCGTTCGTCACGCCCCAGTCGGCGGCGAGACCGCTGCCGTCGAAGTCGTCGCGCCATCCTGTCGTCGTGGGATCCGCTGCGTCCGCGGTCTGCGGTGACAGTGTTGTTAGCGTTAACAATGCGGCAATGGCAAAGAGGATGCCGTGCCGCATGGAGCGCCGTCCGGTGGTGGTGGCCTGGATACTCACAATGTGCCTGCTCTCGAACGTGGTGCCGACAACGGATGGTGAAGCGGAGTGGAAAACCGGGCGGCACCACCCCGCTGGAGGAGAGGAGGTGGTGCCGCCCGGGCCTTAGCGGACGCGGATCGTGACCGAGTCCGAGCTGGGGAGCACGCCGGCGGATCCTCGGTACGAGAACCGGAACGTGTGCAGACCTCTCTTGACGACGCGATAGCTCGACGACAGCTTGCCGTCGCGCAACGAGAGGGTCTTGATGTGCCGACCGCGATAGGAGATGTCGACCTTGCCGTCGGGGACGACGCCGCTGGCGCTGACCGTCGCGCGGAGCCTGACAGTCGTGCCGCTGCGCACCGAGGTGTCACTCAGCGACGCGCGCGTGCGACTGATGGCCTTGGCCACCTTGACCGTCTCGGCCGAGACCGCGGTGCCGGGCGTGACGCCGTCCTTGGTGACGGTGACCTGGACCGAGATCCGGTGGCCGGCATCCTTGCCGCCCAGCCGGTACGTCCGGGCGACGGCACCGCTGATCGGCACGCCGTCGCGCAGCCACTGCCGCGAGAACGTCAGGCCGGTCTGGTCCCACTCACCGTCGTACGCGGTCAGCAGGGCCCCGACCCGCGGGACGCCGAGCACGACCGGTGCGATCGTCGCCACCGGCGCCGGGCCCGGTCCGGGATCGACTGCCTCGTCGATCTGGACGGAGTCCGTCGCGCCCTGGTTGCCGGCCACGTCGGTGGCACGGAACTCCACGGTGTGAGCCTCACCGTCGACCTCGACCGGCGTGGTGTACGCCAGCCAGTCGCCGCCGTCGAGGCGATACTGGATCGCGGCGACTCCCGAGTCGTCGTCAGATCCGGTCAGCGTCACGGTGCGGTCGTCGAGCTGGTCGGTCACGGTCGGGTCGGTGAGGTCGACCTTGACGGCGAGCGACGAGACGTCGCTCCACTGCAGGTTGTCGCCCTGGGCCCGGTAGTCGATGCCGTACGTTCCGGCGTCGAGCGTGACGGGAGCGTCGTACGTCGTCCAGTCGCCCTCACCGATGCGGTACTGCAGCTTCTTGACGCCCTCGCCACCGGTGAGGGTCAGCGCAGCACCCTTGCCGTACCAGCCGCTGCTGCCGGCGTGCGAGACGGCAGCCTGCGGGGCCGCTCCCTCGTACGTCAGCGGGTCGACGCTCTCGAGGGTCGGAACGACCTTCTTGATCGTGCCGTCGGCGTTGAAGTGCAGCCGGTCGATCGTGGTCTCCCGGTGTGTGCCGTCGCCGCCGGGCATGCCGAACCGGTGATACGCGATGTACCAGTCGTCGGTGCCGGGGACCTGGATGATCGAGTGGTGTCCCGTGCCGAGGATGCCCAGGCTGGTGTCCTTGTTGAGGATCTCGCCCTGGTTGACGAACGGGCCGGTCGGGCTGTCGCCGATGGCGTAGCCGACCCGGTAGTTCTCGCTGCCGGTGTCGTCGATCGACCACGAGGCGTAGTACTTCCCGCCCCGCTTGTTCATGAACATGCCCTCGCGGAAGTTCGTGAGTCCCGTGAGCTCGACGCGCTTCGACACGTCGTACGACGTCATGTCCGCGTTGAGCGGGACGACGTACGCCTTGCCGTTGCCCCAGTACAGGTAGGACGTGCCGTCGTCGTCGGTGAACACCGCCGGGTCGATCTGCTGGGCGTTGTTGTAGTCGGCCTTGCTGACGAGCGGCTTGCCGATCGGATCCGTGAACGGTCCGAGCGGCGAGTCGGAGACGGCGACGCCGATGTTCTGCTGCGCCGAGAAGTAGAAGTAGTACTTCCCGTCCTTCTCAGTCGCGGTCGGAGCCCAGGCGTTGCTGTCAGCCCACGAGATGTCCGGACCGAGGTCCAGGATCGTGTCGTGCTCGGTCCAGTCGACCAGGTTCTTGGACGACCACACCTTGAACTTCGAGCTGCCCCAGCCGGGGAACCCGTCGGTCGTGGCATAGATGTAGTAGGTGTCGCCGAACCGCACGATGTTCGGATCGGCATTGAAGCCCGGCAGGATCGGCGACTTCATCTCGATCGCGCGGACCTTCCAGTCGCGGGTCTCTCCCCCGGCGGCCGTGACGGTGAACGTACGCTCGGAGCTCAGGTCGATCGGTCCGGTCACCTCGGGCGTGATGGTCGACGTCGAGGCGATCTCGAACGTCGGCTGCAGCGCCTTCAGGTCCGTGCCCTTCTTGACCGGCAGCGTGACGGTGCCCGACGCCGCGTCGATGATCGGGTCGATCTTGAGGCTGTCGAGCGCCACGCCGGTGATCGCCGTCGGGTCTGCGCCGAGGTCCCGGACCTCGGTCGCGGACAGCGCACGGTTGTAGATGCGGAAGTCGCGGACCTTGCCCTTGAGGTACTTGTCGGCGTTGTAGACCGAGCGGCCGATGTAGTTGGCCGTCGTACGTCCCGCGCCGATGTCGCCGGGCACGATCGTGACGCCGGTCTTCTCGCCGACCTTGACGCCGTCGAGGTAGATCGTGGCGGTGCCGTCCTTCAGCGTGTAGGTCAGCGTCTTCCAGGCACCCCGCGGTGCGGCCGCGTTGTCCGTGGCGGTCTGCTCGGTCGTCCAGTTGCCCGTCGCGATCGACGTCTTGTAGTTGGTGTTGCCGGTCGTGAACAGGTAGCCGTTGCCGACGCCGCCGGAGTCGGTGTTGCCGAGACCCCAGATGAAGTACGGATTCGCCTGGGTGGGATCGATCCACACCTTGGTCGAGACCGTGATCTGGTTGAGTCCGGCCATCAGGTTGTCGGGGAGCTTGACGTGGCCGTTTGTCCCGCCCAGGTTGAGCGATCCGTCGGACCACGTGGCGTCGCCGCTGAGGGTCGCGTCATAGCCGTTGCCGGACGAGTCCTTGGCCGTCGTCCCGGACGTGTCGTCGAGCGCGTACTGCGCGATCACGCCGTCCGCGTTGGCCTTGGCCGGCTCGGGATCGTTGCGCAGACGCTTGAGCTCCTCGGCCGTGACCGGGATGACCGTTCCGTGGCGCGGGCTGCCCGGCAGCTTGTAGCTGGGTGCGACCTTCCAGTCCGGCGCATCGAGGTTGTCGGTGCCGAGCGGGATGTAGCCGCGTCCGCCGTACTCGTCGGTGAACAGGTAGTACTTCGAGCCCGAGGTGTCTCCCTCATTGGCCTTGAACGCCGTCGGTCCCTCGACCGCGGACGTACCGGCATTCTTGCCGATGCACGAGTCCGTGATGGTCCACGCCGGGTTGTTGATGTCCCAACCGGGCACGCTGGCGTCGTCAGCCTCGAGCAGGTCGTCGTTCTTCTCCTGGATGATGTCGGAGCACCCCGTCACGCCGCCCTCGTCCTTGGTGAAGCGGTGGTAGGTGGCGCCGTCCTTGATGACGGTCGAGTCGATGCGCGAGGCGCCGAAGTCCTGCCAGATCTTGGGCTTGCTGAACGTCCGGAAGTCGCGCGTCGTGGCGTACAGCATCTTCTGGTACGTCGATCCGGTGTGGTTGGTGTCGCTCTCGGCATACAGCTTCGAGGCCCAGAACACGACGTACGAGCCGAGCTCGTCGGACCAGAACGCCTCGGGCGCCCAGGTGTTGCCCGCGGTGTCCGGCGAGACCTTGACGTGGCGCTGCTCGGACCAGGTCACCAGGTCGGTCGACTCCCAGACCTCGAGGTACTTGCTGCCGGTGCGCTGCGAGGCGTCCCAGTTGGTGCTGTCGATGTCGAGGTCCGTCGCGATGAGGTAGAACTTGTCGCCCTCGGGAGAGCGGATCAGGAACGGGTCGCGCAGGCCGGTCGTGCCCTTCGTCGACTTCAGCACCGCCTTGCCGGCGTTGAGCTCGTCCCACTGCAGGGCGTTGTTGCCCCGGCTCGCGGCGAAGTAGATGCTCTCGTCGCCGAACGTGAAGTAGCTGAACGCGTAGCCGGCGTACGGACCCAGGTTGGGCTTGGGCGTCACCGTGGCGGTGATCTCCCGGGTGGCGGTGGCCGACCCGACGGTCACGGTCGCGGTGAGGTGGACCGTCGCGGGGTCCGAGCCGTTGGCCGGCCGGTGCACGACGCCGTCGGTCTCGATCACCGACTCGTTGTCGGAGGCCCACGCGATCGTCGAGCCGTGGCTGCCGCTGGTGGGCAACGTGATGTTGCCGCGTATGTCGTCGACGTCGGGGATGTTGATGGCCGCCGCGTCGGCGTCGGCCTTCTCCTGGTCACCCTCGGCCGGCAGCACGGTCGCTCCGAACGTCTTGGTGTCGGTGGCGGTGCCGCGGGTCAGCGTCGCGGTGAGCGTGACGCTTGCCGGGTCGTCGGTCGGGGCCGGGCGCGTCACGGTGCCGTCGTTGGCGATGACTGCGGTGTTGCTCGAGCTCCACGTGATGGTCGAGCCCCGGTCGCCCTTGGTGGGCAGCGTGATGTTGCTCGTCACCGCCGAGAGGTCACCGAGTGACAGCGCAGCCTTGTCGGCGGCGACCAGGTCGGCGTCGGACGGCGCCAGCGAGGCGACCTCGGAGGCCGACAGCGCACGGTCGTAGATGCGGAAGTTGCGCACCTTGCCCTTGAGGAACCGGTCGGCCGCGTAGTTGGACTTGCCGATGTTGTTGTTGGTCGTCGTACCGCCGCCGATCGCGCTGGGTGCAACTGTCACGGCGGTGTTCTGCGCGACCTGGACGCCGTCCTCGTACAGCGTGCCGGTCGTCCCGGTCTGGGTGTAGGTGACGGTCTTCCAGACGCCGCGCGCGAGGGCGGAGCCCTTGCTGGTGACCTTCTCGCCCGACCAGTTCGTCAGGGTCAAGCCCGTACGGAAGGCGTCGCCGCTCGCGAAGAAGTAGCCCGTGCCGGAGGACGAGGAGGCCGTGTTGCCGAAGCCCCAGATGAAGTACGGCGTCGCCTGCGTCGGCTCGATGTAGACCTCCGTCGACACCGTGATCGACGAGAGCCCGGCCATGATGTTGTTGGGCAGCTTGACGTGGTCGTCCGTGCCGTCGAGCGTCAGCCCGCTCGCCCCGCCCCACGTGCCGCCACCCGTGAGCGTGCCGTCCTTGCCGTTGCCCGAGGAGTCGACCACGGTCGTGCCGGACTCCTGCGTCAGGTCGTACTTCAGCACGAGGCCGTCGGTGACATCAGCATTGGCGGTCATCGGCAGGCCGACGACCAGGCTCGCGACCAGCGCGAAGACCGCGACGATCGCGGATGTGACGCGGGTCACAGAGCGAAAATGGGTAGGGCTGCTCATGATGTCTCCTGGGGAGGGCGGTTGGGGTGAGGGTCAGAGGCCGGCGGCGAGCCGGTAGTACGCCTGGTTCCAGCGGAGCTCTCTGAGGAAGCTCTTGGGCGTCGTTTCCGCGTTGATGTGCAGCAATTCGGTGCTCAGGATCTCGGCGAGATCGTCGAACTCCTCGATTCCGACCGCAGTCGACAGCACCGTGTGGTGCGGCCCGCCGGCCATGATCCAGGCCTCTGCGGCCGTCGCGAGCGACGGATGCGCCTGCCAGACCGCGCACGCGACCGGCAGCTGCGGCAACGGCTCATCGGGCTCGACGAGCGTGATGTCGTTGGCCGTGAGCCGGAACCGGTCACCCATGTCCGAGAGTCCCACGACGATGCCCTCGCCCTGATCGGCGATGAACCGCATGCGTACGGGATCCTCGCGGCCGCCGATGCCCAGGGGGTGCACCTCGATCGTCGGCTTGTTCGACGAGATCGTGGGGCAGACCTCGAGCATGTGGGCGCCGAGCGACTTCTCGTTGCCCGGCTCCAGGTGGTACGTGTAGTCCTCCATGAACGACGTGCCGCCGGGGCGGCCGGCGGCCATGGCCTTGGTCGTCCGCACGAGGACCGATGTCTTCCAGTCGCCCTCGCCGCCGAAGCCGTAGCCGTCGGCCATCAGGCGCTGGACCGCGAGCCCCGGCAGCTGGCGCAGCCCGCCGAGGTCCTCGAAGTTCGTCGTGAACGCGCCGAAGCCGCCCTCCTCGAGGAACTGCCGCATGCCGGCCTCGACCCGAGCGCCGTAGCGCAGCGACTCGTGGCGCGACCCGCCGACGCGCAGCTCGGCCGCGACGTCGTAGAGGTCCTGGTACTCGCCGACGAGCTTGTCGACGACGGTCTCGTCGACCGCGTCGACGACCGCGACCAGGTCGTTGACGCCGTACGTGTTGACCGAGACGCCGAACCGCAGCTGGGCCTCGACCTTGTCGCCCTCGGTGACCGCGACGTCGCGCATGTTGTCACCGAAGCGGGCGAGCTTGAGCGTACGCATCTCGGCGGCACCCGTGGCGGCGCGGACCCAGACGGCGATGCGCCGTCCGACGTCAGGGTTGCTGACGTGACCGACGACAGTCTTGCGGGCCATGCCGAGCCGGGTCTGGATGTAGCCGAACTCCCGGTCGCCGTGCGCGGCCTGGTTGAGGTTCATGAAGTCCATGTCGATCGTGGACCACGGGATGTCTCGGTGTGCCTGCGTGTGCAGGTGGAGGAACGGCTTGCGCAGTGCGTCGAGGCCGTTGATCCACATCTTGGCCGGCGAGAACGTGTGCATCCAGCCGATCAGGCCGATGCACGCGTCGTCGGCGTTCGCCTCGAGGATCGTCCGGCGGATCGCGTCGGACGAGGTCAGGACGGGCTTCCACACGATGCGGATCGTGAGGTCAGGGTGGGCGGCCAACGTCGCGGCGACCTCACGCGACTGGTCGGCGACCTGCCGCAGCGTCTCCTCGCCGTAGAGGCCCTGGCTTCCGGTGAGGAACCAGATCTCGCGTGCGGCGGTGCTCATGGACGTCTCCTTCTCGTGGGTCGCGGGGCTCACTGGCCGTACGCGTTCTGGTAGCGGTCGAACAGGCTGGCGATCTTCTCCGGCGGGATGGGCACCGGTTCGCCGAGCTGCCGGGCGATGTGGGTCGTGCGTGCGACGTCCTCGCACATCACGGCGGCCTTGACCGCCGAGCGGGCGTCCTTGCCGATCGCGAAGACGCCGTGGTTCTGCATCAGGACTGCCGGCGAGTTGCTGTCGCGCAGCGTGTCGACGATGCCGCGGCCGATCGAGTCGTCGCCGATCAGGGCGAACGGGCCGACCGGGATCTCGCCGCCGAACTCGTCGGCCATCATCGTGAGCACGCACGGGATCGGCTCGGCACGCGCGGCCCAGGCCGTGGCGTACGTCGAGTGGGTGTGCACGAC
>NZ_JAKFCB010000101.1:0-9845 GCF_036676885.1 Aeromicrobium sp. | reverse complement strand
GGTGACGTCGTGTTCAACGAGGCCGTGCCGTTCCTGCCGGCCGACGCCACGTACACGTCGAACGGCGTCGTCAAGGTCACCGACTCCGAGCCGGAGCAGCTGGGCTTCCAGGGCTTCTTCCTGCCGACCGCCGCGAGTGGTGCCGATGGCGCGTCGATCTCGGTCTACCCCGCCGCCGCCAACCCGCTGCTGGGACTGTTCGTCTGGCACGGCGACCTGGGGCTCGACGAGGGCACGCCCCAGTCGGTCTACATCCTCGACAAGTCGAAGATGAAGCAGTACATGAACGGCGACAAGGGCTACCGCGTGAGCCTGCAGCCGGGCCAGTCACAGAAGCTGCCCAACGGCGGCACGATCGAGTTCGCGGGGCTCAAGCAGTTCGCCCGTTTCCAGATCAGCTCGTCGCCCGGCGTGCAGGTGCCGCTGATCGGCATCGTCGCCGGCCTGCTGGGGCTCGTCACGTCCCTCACGATCAAGCCCCGCAGGACCTGGATCAGGGCCCGCCGCGACGGTTCACGTACCGTGGTGGACGTCGCCGTGCTCGACCGCGTCCCCCGTGACGACCTGCCGGCCGACCTGGACGCCTTCCTCGAGCGGTTCCGCGGAGCCCTTGGAGAGACTGAGGAGAAGAGATCGTGACGGCTGCGCAGTACGAGCAGATCTCCAACTACGCCGTCGCGTCGGCCACCGGAATCCTGGCCCTCGCGTTCGTGGCGTACGTCGCGCAGTGGGGGTTCGCCCGCAAGGTCGCCCCCGAGCGCGAGTTCGTGGCGGCAGGGACGGCCGCCGAGGCGCCGGAATCCGACGAGGACACCGCCGCAGAGCGAAGTGATGTCGCCGGCGGCATCGGCTTCTCCCTCACGGGCCTCGCCTGGCTCGTGCTGCTCGTCGGCGTCGTCGCCCGCGGCCTGTCCGCCGAGCGGGTGCCGTGGGGCAACATGTACGAGTTCGGCTGCGCCGCGACGCTGATCGCCCTCACGGCATACATCGTGCTCGTGAAGATGTGGGCGATCGACTGGGTCGGCCCCATCGTGACGGGCTTCGCCACCGTCGTGCTTGGACTGTCGGCGCTGGTGTTCGTGCCGCCGGGACCGCTCGTGCCCGCCCTGCACTCGTACTGGCTCGTGATCCACGTCCTCGGCGCGATGATCTCCGGCGCCGCATTCCTCGTGGGCGCTGCCGCGTCGGTGCTCTACCTCGTCAAGGCGCGGGCCGAGCGCAACACCGCCGAGGTGGACCGGGTCGGCTTCCTGTGGCGCATCCCGGCGTCGGCCAAGATCGACCAGGTCGCCTACCGCGTGCACGCCTTCGCGTTCCCGATCTGGACGTTCGCGGCCCTGATCGCGGGGCCGATCTGGGCGCAGTACGCGTGGGGCCGCTACTGGGGCTGGGACCCCAAGGAGGTGTGGGCCTTCATCACCTGGGTCGTCTACGCCGGCTACCTCCACGCGCGGGCCACCGCCGGCTGGAAGGGCAAGGCCGCCGCGGTCATCGCGCTCATCGGCTTCGCCACGTTCGTCTTCAACTTCGTCGGCATCAACCTGTTCGTGTCCGGCCTGCACTCGTACGCCAAGTAGGGCGCGCGGCTCCTTCGTCGCCGCGACTCATAGGGTCTGAGCCATGGGTGCGGAGATTCGGGCCGACGGGCTCGTCATGACGTACGGCGACGTGCGCGCCGTCGACGGGGTCAGCTTCACGGTGGCGCCAGGGGAGTTCTTCGGGCTGCTCGGGCCCAACGGCGCTGGGAAGACGACGACGCTCGAGATGGTCGAGGGGCTTCGCAAGCCGCAGGCCGGGTCGGTCCGCATCGACCAGTACGAGCCGTGGAAGCGTGAGCCGGCGCTGCAGCGGCGTATGGGCGTACAGCTCCAGTCGTCGTCGTTCTTCGAGCGGCTGACGGCGCGCGAGCAGCTCGACACGTTCGGCGCGCTGTACGGCGTCGCCGCCGGGCGTACCGACGAGATGCTCGAGCAGGTCGGACTGGTCGACAAGGCCGACGTCCGCACGGAGGACCTGTCCGGCGGGCAGAAGCAACGGCTCTCGATCGCGTGTGCGCTGATCCACGACCCTGACGTCGTGTTCCTCGACGAGCCGACCGCGGCGCTCGACCCGCAGGCCCGCCGCAACCTCTGGGACGTGCTCCGCAGCATCAACGACTCGGGACGGACCGTGATCCTCACGACGCACTACCTGGACGAGGCCGAGGCGCTGTGCGATCGGGTCGCGATCATGGACTCCGGCAAGATCCTCGAGCTCGACACGCCCGCCGCTCTCATACGTGGGCTCGATGCGCCGGTCCGGATCAGCCTGGCGCCGGGGACGCTCGACGTCGGTGTGGCACGCGACATCGCCAACGGTGACGCGGTAACCCACGAGCCCGAGGTGGACGGCGACGGGGCGCTCACGATCACGACCCGCGACCCCTCGCGCATCCTCACCGAGCTGGCCCGCCGCGATGCGCTGGCCGGGCTCAGCGTCAAGGGCGCATCGCTCGAGGACGTCTTCCTGGAGCTGACCGGTCGGGAGTATCGCGCATGACGGCCTTCAGGAGCCTGGCCCGGGCGATGCTCAAGGGGTTCTTCCGCGACAAGATGGCGTTGTTCTTCGCGATCCTCTTCCCGCTGATGTTCCTCGCCCTGTTCGGCGGCCTGCTGGGCAGCTCAGGCACGTCGAAGACCGAGGTCGAGCAGGTCGGCAGGGTGACGGTGCTCGACGATGCGCCCAAGGAGGTCCGGGCCTACCTCGAGGAGAGCCTCGACATCCACCGCACGACGGACGAGAAGGCGGCGATCCGCGAGGTCCGCAAGGGCGATGCCGACGCGATGATCACGCAGCGCGGCGACACCCTCGTCGTGCGGTTCTCGCAGGCCGATCAGGTCAAGGCAGCGACGGTCCAGGGCACGTTCCAGGCGATCGTGCAGTCGGCCAACATCGCGGTGACTGGCCAGCAGCCGAAGTACACGCTCGAGTCCGACCAGGTCGAGGACGACTCGTTGTCGACGATCCAGTTCTTCACGCCGGGGCTGATGGGCTGGGCGATTGCTGCGGGCGCGACGTTCGGCGCCGCGACCAACCTGGTGGTGTGGCGCAAGAACGGGTTGCTGCGCCGACTGCGGCTCGCCCCGATCCCCACGCGATCCGTCGTGCTGGCCCGCATCGCGGTCAGCGTCGCGATCGCGGCGCTCCAGGCGGCGATCTTCATCGGCGTCGGTGTGGCGTTCTTCGGGCTGCAGCTGACCGGGTCGTGGCCCATGATCGTCCCGCTGCTCACGGCCGGGACGCTCTCGTTCATGGCGATCGGGCTGCTCGCCGGCGCGGTGTCCAAGAGCGAGGAGGCGGCCGTCGGCATCGCCAACTTCGTCGTGCTGCCGATGGCATTCCTGTCCGGCTCGTTCTTCCCGCTCGACGGTGCCCCGGGGTGGGTGACGGTGGTCAGCGAGGTGCTGCCGCTCAAGCACCTCAACGAGGGGATGCTCGACACCATGGTGCGGGGCGAGGGCCCCGCCGCGGCCCTCATGCCGATCGTCATCCTGCTCGGCTTCGCGGTCGTCGTGGCCGCGATCGCCAGCCGAGTCTTCCGCTGGGACGAGTGAGAGCCCTACCCGATCCCCGACTTTTGAAGCGTTGGGCATGTTCTCGGGCCGTTTTGCATGCCCAACGCTTCAAAAGGTTGCGGCTTGTCAGGAGAACCAGCGCGACCACATGACGTTCATACGCGGCGGTGGTCCGGCATAGCCTCGTGCCGAGAGTGCGCGGTGGACTCGCCACGGGATCTCGCGAGGCCGGCCCAGGTCGCCCGACGTGATGACGATGACGACCCACCCTGCTGCCTCGAGGCGTTCCCGTCGGCGGAGGTCCTGTTGCCGCTGAGCGGCCGACCGTTCGTGGTGCCAGCCGTCGTACTCGACGAGCACCTTCCAACGGGCGAGAACCAGATCACCCCTGCCCAGGAAGTGCCCGTAATCGTCGACGAGAACGACGTTGCACGCCGGCTCGGGCAGCCGGGCGAACACCAGCATGAGCCGGATGATCGTCTCCATGGGCGACTCGACGTTGGCCCGTACGTACGCGACCGCCCGTCGAGCTCGCCGGACACCGTGCAGATGAGACTCCAGCGCGTACGCCACCAGTGCATCGAACGACGTGCGACCCGTGTGGATCAGCCAGTCGCCGAGCTGGACCAGCTCCACGAACGTGAGTCGGCCTGAGCAGTCGACGAACGTACGCTCCGGCGCGGTCAGGGTGAAGCCGTCGACGTCGACCGTCGCGATCCGCCGCTGGCGCCGGTGAAGCACGATGCCGCGGTGACGGGTGACGCTCGAGCGCGTGGTGGAGAACTCGAGATGAGGATGCCGGCCGGTGCGCGGCTCAAGCCCGTACAGCCGCATGGCACTGGTGTGGCTGACCACGACATCGCGCGGCAGCACCAGCAAGGCAGCGCTCAGGAGGAGCCGGATCGTGATCTCGACATCGGCGGAGACCCACACGCCACGGAAGAGCTGACGGCACCGGTCGCCGGCGAGGAAGCCGCGTCCGACGCCGTACCTCCTGGCCGTGGCCGTCGTGAACGGGACATTCTTCAGTTCGATGGGCAAGGTGTTCGTGACCGGCATGCCCTGACGATGCCGAACCCGGCGTCGGGTGACCGAGGCGACGCAGTGGGCTGTGGGAACCCGTCACGCCCCGAAAGGCGCTGTGGATCGCCGACTTTTGAAGCGCTGCGCAGCCAAGACCGCGCCGGAAGATGCCCAACGCTTCAAAAGTTGGGCCTGCGGCCCTCCAGGCCGGCCCTTCGGGCCGGCCCTAAAGGCCTTTCAGGTAGTCGGGGTCGTCGTCGGGACCCCGGGGGCCGGGGCGTGGGGGACGGGGCGGCTTGGCCCGGCCACCACCCGGCGCTGAACGTTCGCGGCCCAGCAGCAGCCACAGCAGCGGGCCGATGCCGATGACCAGGATCACCAGGAACCACAGGGGCTTGGGGATGTAGCGGACCCGCTGGCGGGGCGTCGCGACGAGATCGAACAGGGCGTAGACGAACAGCGCGACTCCGATGACGATGAGTGCGAACTTGCCCATGCCTAAACGTTACCGGGGCCCGCGCAACCGGCTGCCGCACTGACTCCGCAAGCGATTAGGCTGCGGCCATGAAGGCTTTCTGGACCTACACGCTCGCCCGTCTCGCCGTGTTCGGGGTGACGTTCGGTGTGGTCTGGCTGATCGCGTCGATCTGGGTCGAGTGGGGCAACCTCACATCACTCCTGGTCCTGCTGATCTCCCTCGTGCTGTCCTCGGTGATCTCGATCTTCGCCCTCGCCGGCCTGCGCGACGCGCTCGCCAAGAGCGTCCAGGAGCGGGCCGCGCGCATGACGCAACGCATCGAGGAGTCGCGCAATGCCGAAGACGTCGACTGAGAGCCGCGCCTGGATCGCCGAGGCCATCCGCCGGGTCGACGCCGACGCCAACCGCAGCGCCGACACCCACCTGCACGTGCTGCCGATCCCGGTCCCGGGCATCGAGCTCTACCTCAAGGACGAGTCGGTCCACCCGACCGGCAGCCTCAAGCACCGCCTCGCCCGCTCCCTGTTCCTGTACGCCTTGTGCAACGGCTGGCTCAAGCCGGAGACGACCGTCATCGAGGCGTCGAGCGGGTCGACCGCGGTCAGCGAGGCGTACTTCGCCCGGCTCGTCGGGTTGCCGTTCGTCGCAGTCATGCCGGCCACGACGAGTCCGGAGAAGATCGCCCTGATCGAGTTCTACGGAGGGCAGTGCCACCTGGTCGACGACCCGGGCACGGTCTACGACGTGGCCCAGCAGCTCGCCACCGAGTCCGGCGGGCACTACATGGACCAGTTCACCTACGCGGAGCGGGCGACCGACTGGCGGGGCAACAACAACATCGCCGAGTCGATCTTCGAGCAGCTCGCCCTCGAGCCGCACCCGTGCCCGAGCCTGATCGTCGTGGGTGCCGGCACCGGCGGCACGTCCGCGACGATCGGTCGCTTCGTCCGCTACCGCCGGCACGACACCCGGGTCGTGGTCGCCGACCCCGAGAACTCCGCGTTCTTCGGCGGCTGGGAGGCCGACCGGTCCGACGTCACGACCGACACGCCGTCCCGCATCGAGGGCATCGGTCGCATGCGCGTCGAGAAGTCGTTCGTCGGCGGCGTCATCGACGACATGGTGCACGTGCCGGATGCGGCCTCGATCGCCGCGATGCGCTGGGTGTCGGGCCTGCTCGGCCGCCGGGTCGGCGGGTCGACCGGCACCAACGTCTGGGCGTCGCTCCAGCTGATCGGCGAGATGCGCGCCGCCGGCGAGAGCGGCAGCGTCGTGACACTGCTGTGCGACGGCGGCGAGCGCTACGGCCACACCTACTACGACGATGCGTGGCTCGAGTCCAAGGACCTCGACATCGCGCCCTACGCCGCTGCGCTCGCCGAGTTCGACCGGACCGGAGTGCTCCCGGCGGTCTAAGGCGTCACCGGCACGATCTCGGCCGACAGCAGGACACCGTCGTCGATCACGAGCCGGCCCATCGTGCCGCGGGGCTGGCGGCGCTTGTCGGTCGGCGATCCGGGATTGAACAGCCGCTGGCCGTCGTGCTCGGTGTCCCACGGGATGTGGGAGTGGCCGAACACCACGAGGTCGGCGTCGGGGAACCTCCCGCGCATACGGGCGGCGCGCCCGACCTTGTCGCCGGAGATGTGGAGCATCGCGACGCGGAGGCCGTCGAGGTCGAGCTCCAGCGTCTCGGGCGCGCCCCACGCGGCAACGTCGGGGCCGTCGTTGTTTCCGAGCACGACGTGCACGGGGGCGTACGCCGTCAGCTCGTCGAGCACGCCGGGCGTACAGACGTCGCCGGCGTGCAGGATCACGTCGACGTCCGTGAGCTGCTCGGCGACGGCCGGCGGCATCGCCTTCCAGAAGCGTGGCGCGTGGGTGTCGGCGAGGACAGCGACGCGCAGCACGTCAGGCCCCGATGAACAGCCCGAGCGCGAGCCCGACGGCGTACACGAGCTCGGCGAGACCCGTGTCGCGGAGCACGGGGATCAGCGCCAGGCCCTTGGCGCCGGATGCCACGACCTGGCGGGCGCGTACGGCGAGCGGGACCATCGCCAGCCCGAGCAGCGCCCACAGCGTGAACACCGAGGCCCAGACGAGCGAGGCGATCGCGACGAGCAGCAGGAAGGCGTAGAACCGCCGGGTCCAGGTGTCGCCCAGCACGACCGCGAGGGTCTTCTTGCCGGTGACCGAGTCGGTCGGGATGTCCCGCAGGTTGTTGGCCACGAGGATCGCGCAGGCCAGCGCCCCGACGCCGATCGAGCACGCGACGGCGAGCCAGGTGATGTCCTCGATCTGCACGTAGGCCGTGCCGAGCACCGCCACGAGGCCGAAGAACACGAAGACGCTGACCTCGCCGAGCGCGCGATAGCCGTACGGAGACGGCCCTCCGGTGTAGGTCCACGCGGCGCCGATCGCGGCGACGCCGACCAGCAGGAGCCACCAGCTCGACGTCGCGGCAAGGGCGAAGCCGAAGGCGCCGCCCAGCGCGAGGAACAGCAGCGCTGCTCGTTTGACCGAGCGAGCCGGGACCAGGCCGGAGCCGACCAGCCGCAGCGGGCCGACGCGATCGTCGTCGGTGCCCTTGATGCCGTCGGAGTAGTCGTTGGCGTAGTTGACGCCGATCTGCAGCGAGAGCGACACCCCGAGGGCGAGGAGGGCCTTCCACCAGACGAAGGCGTCGGCGAAGGCCGCGGCGCCGGTGCCGGCCAGGACCGGAGCGACGGCGGCCGGGAGCGTACGGGGCCGCGCGCCGGCGACCCAGAGCTGGGTGGGCGAGGGCGTAGGGGTGGTCACGAACGATCAGTCTGCCACCTGACAGTCTGTCAACTCCGAGTTGACGCCTGATCTCTCGTCAAGTTAATCTTGACACATGTCCATCGACGACCAGGAGTTCTCCGACTTGATCGGACGTGCGATCGCCCGGCTCGACCCCACGATCGAGCGGCGCCTCGAGAGCGAGCCCGAGGCGCACCTCGACCTGGCGGTGCTGACGCACCGGGCCCACGAGGAGACCGGGCGGCTGCTGCGGTCCGCCGTGACGTCCGCGCGCGCTGCCGGGTTGAGCTGGGAGGCGATCGGCTCGGCCCTCGGCATGACTCGGCAGGCGGCGCAGCAGCGCTTCGGGCATCGTCCGGAGCCGATCCCCGGCACCGCGGAGCACCGCCAGCTCGTGGGCCTCACGGCGTTCAACGAGATCGACGTGCTCAACGCCTGGGGACGCCACGGCTGGCACTCGATCGGCTACGGCCCGCTGTTCCACGACGTCGAGAAGTCGCCGGTGCAGTGGGAGCACAAGCGCGCCGTGATCGGCAGCCGCAAGGCCAAGGACCTCGAGGCCAAGGGGTGGGAGCGCATCGGCACGATGTGGTTCCCGTGGACGTACGTCAAGCGCCCGCTCGACGCTGCGGCTGAGCCGGGGGAGCCGGAATGACCTCGGGCCTGCGCCCGGTCGAGGGATCGCCCCGCGAGGTGTTCGCCCTCGTCGACGCGTGGGTCCGCGAGGGCGGTGCCCCGATCGTCGTCCGTACGTCCGGCAGCACCGGCGAGCCCAAGGACGTCGTGCTGTCCCACCGGGCTGTCCTGGCCTCGGCACGGGCCAGCCTCGACCGGCTCGGCGGTCCGGGCGGCTGGCTGCAGGCCATGCCGGTCACCGGCGTCGGTGGCCTCCAGGTGCTCGTACGCTCAGCGGTCGCCGGGCTCGAACCCGTGTACGCCGATGAATACGCCTCGCTGGGTGCCGCGGTCGCGGCGATCCCGGGTCAACGCCGCTACGCCTCGCTCGTGCCGACGCAGGCGCACCGGCTCGTCGAGTCGGGGGAGGTCGGCGTCCTCGCGGGCCTGGACGCGGTGCTGATCGGCGGGGCGGCCGTTCCGTCCGACCTGCTCGAGACGCTGCGCTCGGCGGGCGCGCGGGTCGTGCGGACGTACGGGATGAGCGAGACCTGCGGGGGATGCGTCTACGACGGGCTGCCGCTCGACGGCGTGCGGGTGCGGGTCGACGAGGCGGGGCAGGTGCATCTGGCCGGGCCGGTGCTGTTCGACGGCTACGCCGACGCGGAGGCCACCGCCCGGGTGCTGCGCGACGGCTGGTTCGCCACCGCTGACCTCGGGTCGATCGATGAGGACGGCCGGCTGCACATCACCGGCCGGATCGACGATGTCGTGATCAGCGGCGGGGTCAACGTGCCGACGCCGGCCGTCGCCGCGCGGCTGCGGGAGCACCCGGCGGTGTCTGCGGCCGAGGTGGTCGGCGTACCCGACGACGAGTGGGGGCACCGGGTCGTGGCGTTCGTCGTGGGCCGCCTCGACCTGGAGACGGCCAGGGCCTGGGTGGCCGAGCGGCATCCGCGCTCCTGGGCGCCGCGCGACGTCGTCGTCCTGGACGCGCTGCCGCTGCTCGGCAACGGCAAGGTCGACCGGATGCACCTGAAGGAGCTGGCGTGACGCCGGCGCTCCGAGGGCCGATCGTGGTCGTGACCGGGTTGCCGGGAGCGGGCAAGTCGAGCCTGGCCGGGCGCCTGCGCGATGCTCTCGGCCTGGCTCTCTTCAGTCTCGACACCCTCAAGGAGGCGGTGGTCGACGGGCTCGGTCCGGCAGTCCCCGAGGACAGGTTCGCGGTCCGCCTGGCCGCCCGGGAAGCCGTCGTCCGGCTGGTCCGGGACAACCCGCGAGGCTGCCTCGTCGACATCTGGATCAACCCCGTGCGTGACGACAGCGGCTTCGCCGACGCGTTGCGAGGCATCGACGGCGCACGCTTCGCCGAGGTCGTGTGCCGGGTGCCGGTC
>NZ_JAKFCB010000100.1:0-6933 GCF_036676885.1 Aeromicrobium sp. | reverse complement strand
TCGCTGGCCCGGTCGCCGATCTCGTCGAGCGACAGCGTGTAGGCGTCGGCGTCCGTACGTCGTTGGGCGAACGCGCAGAACCGGCAGCCGGTGTAGCAGACGTTGGTGAAGTTGATGTTCCGGTTGACGACGTAGGTGACGTCATCGCCAACGGCCTGACGGCGCAGGTCGTCGGCGAGGGCGGTGACAGCGTCGAGGTGTGCGCCCTCGGCCGTCATGAGCGTCAGTGCGTCCGCGTCGGACAGCCCCGCCGGATCGCGCTCGGCGGCCCGCATCGCCACCGCGAACCCGTCGTCGCCGATGCCGACCAGCGCCGCGTCGCGACCGGGCTGGCCGTCCCGGAGCACCGACCAGTCGCCGTAGACGTCCTCGAAGTCGCTGCGCCGGTCCGTCGTACGCCCGACGGTGTCGATCTCCGTGTGCAGGTCTGTGCGCCCCTTCGAGAGCCAGCCCTCCGTGGACCAGCCGCCGTCGGGCTCCTGCCACGGCAGGCCCCCCGGGATCGCGTCGGCCCGGGCGAGCCCGTCGCCGGCGACCAGCGCCTCGACGTGGGGGCGCAGCCGCGGGTCGAGCCACGGCTCGGACAGGTACTGCGGGTGCGCCGTGAGCCGCTCGGTCAGCGTGAACCCGCGCTCGGCGCACAGCTCGGTCAGCGCGGTGATCTGCGGCCACGGTCGCTCGGGGTTCACGTGGTCGGGCGTCAGCGGGCTGATGCCGCCGAAGTCGTCGACGCCGGCGTCCAGCAGCGCCCGGCAGTCGTCGAGGCCCACCAGGTTGGGCGGCGCCTGCACGCGCATCGCCGGGCCCATCAGGATCCGGGTCGTGGCGATCGCGGCGAGGTACTCCTCGACCTCCAGGTCAGGCGTCAGCCGCATCGCCGTGTCGTCCTTGGAGACGAAGTTCTGGATGATGACTTCCTGGATCGACCCGTACGTCCGCGCGATCCGGCGCAGCTCGAAGATGCTCTCGACCCGGTCGTCGATCGTCTCGCCGATCCCGATCAGCAAACCGGTGGTGAACGGGATGTTGAGCCGGCCGGCGTCCTCGAGCACCCTCAGGCGTACGGCCGGGTCCTTGTCGGGGCTGGCGTAGTGCGCCTGGCCCTTCTCCTCGTACAGCCGCCGGCTCGTCGTCTCGAGCATCATGCCCATCGACGGCGCGACGGGCTTGAGCCGCGACATCTCCTTCCAGCTCATGACGCCGGGGTTGAGATGGGGGAGCAGTCCGGTCTCCTCCAGCACGCGGATCGCCATTGCGCGTACGTACTCCAGCGTGCTGTCGTAGCCCGCGGCCGTGAGCCACTCCTTGGCGTCGTCCCACCGGTCCTCAGGCCGGTCGCCGAGCGTGAACAGGGCCTCCTTGCAGCCCAGCGCGGCACCCTTGCGGGCGATGTCGAGCACCTCGTCGGGCGACAGGAACGGCGCGGGCAGGCGGCCCGGAGTCGTCGCGAACGTGCAGTAGTGGCACCGGTCGCGGCACAGCCGGGTCAGCGGGATGAAGACCTTCTTGCTGTAGGTCACGACGCCCGGCCGGCCGGCCGACTCCAGACCCGCGTCGCGGACCCGCGCCGCCGCCGACATGAGCCGGCGCAGCTCGTCGCCGCGCGCGCTCAGCAGTCCCGCGGCCTCGCGCGCGTCGATCGTCTTCCCGGCGACGGCGCGCGTGACGGCCCGGGCGATCTCGCGTTCGGTGGGAGCAGTCATGTCGGTCAACGGTGCAGCTGGGGGAGGACGTCGCGGCCGAACAGGTCGATCCACTCGCGCTGGTTGCGGCCGACGTTGTGGAGGTAGACGGTGTCGATGCCCTCGTCGAGGAACTTCTGGATCTCGGCGCGGTGGGCGTCGGGGTCCTCGGAGATCAGCATGCGGCCGTCGAAGTCCTCGGGGCGCACCATCTTGGCCATCTCCTGCAGGTCGTACGGGGACCGGATGTCGCCCTTGGGGAACTTCATGCCGCCGTTGGGCCACTCGGTCATGGCGTTCTGCAGCGCCTCCTCGTACGTCGGCGCCCAGGACAGGTGGAGCTGGAGGATCTTGGGCATCGTGTCGGGGTCCTTGCCGGCCTCGCGGGCACCCTCGGCGAACTTGCCGAGCAGCCCGGCGACCTTGGCGGTCGTGGCGCCGGGGGTGATGATCCCGTCTACCTCCTTGCCGGTGCGCTTGGCGGTGATGGGTCCGGCGGTGGCGACGTAGATCGGTGGCTTCTCGTCGAGCGTCCACAGGCGGGTCTTCTCGAGGGTGAAGTACTCGCCCTTGTGCTTGACGTCCTTGCCGGTGAACAGCTTGTTGATGATCGTGATGGCTTCCCACATGCGGTTGAGCCGCTCGGGAGCCTCGGGCCAGTAGCCGCCGACGACGTGCTCGTTGAGCGCCTCACCCGACCCCAGCCCCAACCAGTGCCGGCCCGGGTACATCGCTGCGAGCGTCGCGGATGCCTGGGCGACCATCGCGGGATGGGTCTTGAACGACGGACACACCACACCGGGCCCGATGTCGCCACGCGTACGCTCACCGGCGGCGGTCAGGACGTTCCAGACGTACGGGGCGTGTCCCTGCGCGGGCACCCACGGCTGGAAGTGGTCGGCGGCCATGACGCCGTTGAACCCCGCCGACTCGGCGTGGACGCACAGGTCGAGGAGCTCGGTGGGGTGGAACTGCTCGCCCATTGCCGCGTAGCCGACGTGGACCGGTGCCATGAAGTCTCCATCTGTCGTGCCGATGACCCATTGTGTTCCCTGGGTCCACACGATCCATGACCGACCCGTTTCGAGCAGGTTAGTGGTCCTCCTAGGCGCGGCGCAGGATTCTGAGCACGTCGCGCTCGAGCGTGCGGCTCATCGGGGCCCCGGGCGCGACCCTGCGGTGGTCGGCGCGCACCGTGATGCCGTCCTCGTAGAGGTCGATGATGCGCGGGTCGACGTACGACGACCGGGCGATTGCCGGGGTGTTGCCGAGGTGCTCCGACACGTCGCGCATCGCCGCTGCGATCGACTTCTTGCGCCGGTTCGGCGTGCTGCGGTCACTGCGGGCCAGCGCCAGCGCGGCGATCGAGGTGCCGCGCCAGGTCCGGAAGTCCTTGGCCGAGTAGAGCTCGCCGAGGATCTCCTTGACGTACGCGTTGACGTCGTCGGCGGCGAGGTCCTGCCATCGTCGTCCTGACCTGTATGCCAGCAGTCGATCGCCTCCGCCGCGCCGGCGCCGCAGCGCCTGGAGCACCTCGCGCACGGGCTCGTCGCGCACCGTGACCTCGACGGGCTGCCCCGACTTCGCGGGATAGGAGAACGTCATGTCGCGTCCCGAGACGTGCACGTGTCGCTTCTCCAGCGTCGTGAGCCCGTAGCTGTCGTTCTCCTCGACGTACCGCTCGGACCCGATCCGGAACATCCCGAGGTCGAGCAGGCTGAACGCCGTCGCGGCGACGCGGTCGAGGCTCAGCTCGGCACCGGCGAGGTGGCGGCGGGCTTCCCTCCGGTGCTTGAGCAGCGACGCGGCGAAGCCCTCCATCCGCTCGAACTTCTCGCTGTCACGGCGGGCCCGCCAGTCCGGGTGGTAGATGTACTGCCGCCGGCCCGCAGCGTCGCTGCCGACCGCCTGCAGGTGGCCGTTCTCGACCGCGCAGATCCAGACCTCGTCCCACGCCGGCGGGATGACGAGCTTCTTGCACCGCAGCACCTGCTCCGGCTCGAGCGGCCGGCCGTCCTCGTCGAGGAACCGGAACCCGCGACCGTGCCGGACCCGCGACCACCCCGGCGAGCTCGGTGACGTACGTCGGAGGCGGACCATGGTGAGATCACGCTAGGTGACGGATCACCAGGTCGCATGTCGTCGCGCTCACGCCTGACATCACTCGCGGGCGTACCTCAGGGCGGTGATGCCCGACGGCGTGGTTCGGCTGTCCACGAGTCGCAGCCTGCCCGGCAGCCGCCCGGGGCCGAACAGCTGACGGCCACTGCCCAGCACGACCGGGAAGATGCGCAGTCGCCATTCGTCGACCAGACCGGCATCCCACAACGACCGCAGCAGCACACCGCTGCCATGGACCTGCAGCTCGTCGCCGGGCTGCTCCTTGAGCGTCTGGACCGCCTCGACGAGGTCGCCCTTCAGCGGGAGCGCGCCGGCCCACTCGAGCGTCTGCGGGCTTCGCGACGCGATGTGCTTGGGGGAGCTGTTGAGCCGGGCCGCCAGCGCGTCGTCAGGGTCGGCCACGTGAGGCCAGTACCCGGAGAAGATCTCGTACGTTCGGCGGCCGAACAAGAACGCGTCAGCGTGCGAGAACTCCTCGACCGTGAGCTGCCGGGACTCCTCGTCGCCGTAGGGCTCGGTCCAGCCGCCCAGCTCGAAGCCGTCCGACGGGTCCTCGGGCTGTCCACCGGGTGCGTGACCCGGGCCTTGGACGACCCCGTCGAGGGTCATGAACATCGTGGCGGTCAGCTTCATGCGGGGCTCCTCGACTATTCCTATTAGGAATAAACTAGCAGGGGTGTCTACACGCACACCCGCAACTACCTGTGGCTGTTCGAGCAGGTCATCGGCGAGGCCGCGACGGCCGAGGATGCCAAGGCCAAGCTCCTGGCCGCGTACCCGGACGCCGGGCTCGTCATCGCCGCCGACCTGGGCACCAAGGTCGCCAAGGGCGAGATGACATGGGGCTGAGCAACGAGTCGTAGGCCGCGGACGTCGTACGAGCTAAGGGCGTTCGAGCAGCTCCTTGAGGACGCCGAGGTTCGCCTCGACGGCTTTCTTGACGCTCGAGCCCGCGAGGCCGGCCACCAGCCGCAGGGCGCCCTCGGGCTCGAGCTGCATCGCGTTGGTCAGGACGGTGGACCCGTCGACGGATTCCAGGTGATAGCTGCTCTCGGCGCGGAACGGGCCGAGGGTCCCGCGGATCGCCAGGCGATCGCTGGGCTCGAACTGGATGACCTCGAACGTCTCGACCGCGTGCCGCGGGAGGCTGCGCGTCTGCGTGTACTGCGCGCCGATCCCGAGAGGACCGCTGTCGGTGCGGCGTGTGCTGCTGAGGGCGTGGTTCCACGACGGCAGGTTCTCGAAGTCGCTGAGGAAGGTGAAGACGTCCTCGCGGGAGCGCCGAATGGTCACGGTGTTGGCGAACTGCACCAGGTAAGCCTGCCGTATCGGGGATGAGCCGACACCGACTTTCGCCGGATCAGGTTGCCGAGAACGGCGATCGCAGCAGGAAGCGACTGGTCGGCACGGTGTCGATGTTCTCGGTCGCCCCGAAGGCCGAGGTGCTGGCCACCATCCTCGTCATCCTGTCCTCGAGATCGGCGTCGTCGACGGCTCCGAAGAAGGCATGAAGATCAGTGGTCGCAGCGTCGGGAAACAGCTCCTCGACGATGCCGTCGACGACGGGAGCGTCCGGCGTGAGCGGGCGGACCACGACGTTCTGGGTGTACCCGAACGTCGCCTGGGTGTCGATCGCCACCTGGGTGTGATCGGTCTGCCACCTCGTGAGCCACGTGCCGTGGTCCATGTGCTGCGGCCGGCGCAACAGGGCGACGTTCGCCAGTCCGGGACAGCGCTCGCCGAGATGCTCGGGCGGTGCCATCGGGACGGACTCGGTCACCAGGTACGCCGCGACGGAGTGGCAGTCGCGGGCCAGCAGGTCGACGGCGGCGGTGATCTGCCTGCCGTACGACTGGTGCGTCCAGATGCTGATGACTGCGGCCACCGGCGGCGCCAGCGTCGTCAAGGTCATCACCGAGTGCCGGACCGCGCTGTCGCGGACGTTGACCGTGAGACCGCCCACGCCCAGGTCCAGCAGCTCATCGGCAACGGGTCCACGGATCCGCTCGCACCACTGGTCGTCGGCGTCGTCGGCCCGGACGAGCACCACGACCTTCTCCATGGCCGCACCTTTCCGTTGCCCCGTTGCCCCGTTGCCCCGTGGTGACACAGGCTAAGGGTCGCGGCGCCTGAACGGGGCGGGTATGTCGTAGTCTCGGGCGCCATGAAGTCCCGTTTCGGTGCCCGGCGAGCGTTGGCAGTCGCAGCGGTCACCGTCGGCGCCCTGCTCGCGGGGTGCGGATCCGACGGGAGTGAGGGTCGCCACGGACCGGACTGCGGCGCCAGCGTCGACAAGCCCGGCGGTGGGCACTGGACCTGCACGTTCGTGGACGACTTCCACGGCGATCGCCTCGACCCCGAGAAGTGGGTCGTCCAGAAAACTGCGGTGAGCGGTTTCCGCAACAACCAGGAGTGCTACGGCAACGAGGACAACGTCGTGGTCGGGGGCGGGGTCCTGCGTCTCACGGCGCGAATCGAGGCCGCCCCGTTCACGTGCCAGGATCCCGCTGGCCCGTTCGTGACGCAGTACACCGGCGGCATGGTGAGCACGTGGAAACGCTTCTCGCAGACGTACGGGCGCTTCGAGATCCGGGCCCGGATGCCCGACGTGAAGGTTGCCGGCATCCACAGCGCGATCTGGCTCTGGCCGCAGGATCCCGCCAAGCGCGGAGGCAAGCCGATGGCGGGTGAGATCGACATCGGGGAGTACTACTCGGTCTATCCCGACCGGGTCATCCCGTACGTCCACTACACGCCTGCCGCGCCGGACCCCAGCGTCACCAACAACGACTGCCTCGTCGCCGATCCGTCCGCGTGGCACGACTACCTGCTCGAGTGGACGCCGCGGACGTTGACGATCTCGTACGACGGCAAGAGGTGCCTGCAGCACAGCTGGAACCCTGCGGCACCGCTGACCAGGCCCGCGCCATTCGACCAGCCGTTCATCATCGCGCTGACCCAGGCGCTCGGCGTCGCGACGACCGCGAACCGGTTCGATGCCGCGGCATCGCCGCTTCCGGCGACGATGCAGGTCGACCGCGTACGCGTCTGGAAGTGAGCGGGGCTGGTCGCAGGTGCGGCACTTTCGATCTCTTGAGAGATCACATGGTGCCCCCGACAGGAATCGAAC
>NZ_JAKFCB010000099.1:0-7188 GCF_036676885.1 Aeromicrobium sp. | reverse complement strand
GAGAACGCCGACAACAAGCTCTACGGCAACCTCGGCCACATCGCGTCGGTCAAGGAGAAGAACCCCGGCATGCAGATCGCCGTCGGCGGCTGCCTGGCGCAGAAGGACCGCGACACGATCACGAAGCGGGCCCCGTACGTCGACGTCGTGTTCGGCACGCACAACATCGGCTCGCTGCCGGTCCTGCTCGAGCGCGCCCGCATCGCCGAGGAGTCGCAGGTCGAGATCCTCGAGTCGCTCGAGGTCTTCCCGTCGACGCTGCCGACCAAGCGTGACTCGGTGTTCGCCGCCTGGGTGTCGATCAGCGTCGGCTGCAACAACACGTGCACGTTCTGCATCGTCCCGAGCCTGCGCGGCAAGGAGAAGGACCGCCGTCCTGGCGAGATCCTCGCCGAGATCGAGGCACTCGTCGCCGACGGCGTCGTCGAGGTCACGCTGCTGGGGCAGAACGTCAACTCGTACGGTGTGGAGTTCGGCGACCGGCAGGCGTTCGGCAAGCTGCTGCGCGCCTGCGGCGAGGTCGAGGGACTCGAGCGCGTACGTTTCACCAGCCCGCACCCCAAGGACTTCACCGACGACGTCATCGCGGCGATGGCCGAGACCCCCAACGTCATGCCGCAGCTGCACATGCCGCTGCAGTCGGGCTCGGATCGGGTGCTCAAGGCGATGCGCCGGTCGTACCGCCAGGAGAAGTTCCTCGGGATCATCGATCGCGTACGCGCGGCGATGCCCGACGCGGCGATCACGACCGACATCATCGTGGGGTTCCCCGGTGAGACCGAGGACGACTTCCTCGAGACGATGGAGGTCGTGCGCAAGGCCCGGTTCACGAGTGCGTTCACGTTCCAGTACTCCCAGCGCCCCGGCACCCCCGCCGCGGACCTGCCCGACCAGCTGCCCAAGGCCGTCGTGCAGGAGCGCTACGACCGGCTCATCGAGGTCGTCAACGAGGTCGCGTGGGACGAGGCCAGGAAGCAGGAGGGCCAGGTCGTCGAGCTGCTCGTCGCCGACCACGAGGGCAAGAAGGACGGCGCGACCCACCGGCTCACCGGCCGGGCCCGCGACAACCGCCTGGTCCACTTCGTGCCCGCTGACCACGCCGTACGCCCGGGCGACATGGTCGAGGTGCGCATCACCTACGCCGCCCCGCACCACCTGGTCAGCGACGATGCACCGATCTCGTTCCGGCGTACGCCTGCCGGTGACGCCTGGGAGTCGCGGCAGGGGAGGACCGAGGTGCGATCGGTCGGGCTCGGCATGCCGTCATTGGGTGTCCCCGCGCCGCTGCCGCCCGCCGAGGCATGCGCGATCTGACGGTCAGCACACCTGGGACTCACCACGGGTCGTCAGTCGACCCCGGGTCGAGCGCCAAGATGGCGGGCGGGAGCTCGCACTCGATGTCGGACACCCAGCTCATGTCGAACATCAGTGAGTCGCTGTTGAGGCCGTCGGGAGGCGCGAACTCGGCCTTCGGATCGGCGGCGAGGTCATCGGCGTACGAGTCGAGCGCGTC
Source organism: Aeromicrobium sp. (assembly GCF_036676885.1). Taxonomy (GTDB): domain Bacteria; phylum Actinomycetota; class Actinomycetes; order Propionibacteriales; family Nocardioidaceae; genus Aeromicrobium. The sequence goes on along the minus strand of NZ_JAKFCB010000099.1, from coordinate 5,675 downwards.
GAGCAGGGTGATCCAGTCGTCCCTCCACTGCAGGGCCCCGCTGTCTGCGTCGTCGACCTCGTTGATCGCGTCCGGGATCGCCCGGCCTGCCGTGACGAATCGATGCAGCGCTTCGGCGCCCTCGGCGGGCGCGGCGAAGATTTCGATCTCCCTCCCGGCACGCGCCATGTCCCTGCAGGGCTCGAGCACGGCGCTGTTCACCGAGTCCTGCTCGACGTAGTAGTAGCCGTCTTCCCAGCCCTCGAAGGTGCCGACGTCGCTGAAGACGAAGACGAGGAAGGCGACGACGCCGACGGCTGCCAGGCCGACGTAGACCCAGAGCCACACCATGAGGTTGCGGTACCACGGTGGCTTCGGGGGCGTGGGCGGCGGATAGCCGGGCCAGTAAGTCATGGCCGAGTGTCGCACGGGGAGACAGCCGTTCTCCGGAGTTCCACCGAATCGACACCAGGCCTGTCGGTCCTGCGGCCTAGAATCTGCCGCAGGCGAAAGAGGGGACAGCAGTGGCCGAGGAGACCTTCCGCGAGGCGTTCAACGGCGCGGACCTCGACACGAGTCGTTGGCTGCCTCACTACCTGCCGCAGTGGAGCTCGCGGGCCGAGTCCGCTGCCACGTACGAGCTGGTCGACTCCGACCTCAGGCTCAGCATCCCGCTCGATCAAGGTCTCTGGTGCGCGGACACCCACGCCAAGCCGCTGCGGGTCTCGGGAGTCCAGTCGGGGGTCTTCTCCGGGCCGGCCGGGAGCACCGTCGGCCAGCAACCGTTCGCTGAAAGTCAGGTCGTACGCGAGGAGCAGCCGGCGTGGTGGGGTTGGACGCCGGAGTACGGCCGCATCGAGGTCCTTGCGCGGATGGAGCTGTCCCAGACCTCGATGGCCTCGGTGTGGATGGTGGGGCTCGAGGACAGCCCGGAGCGATGCGGCGAGATCTGCCTGTTCGAGGTATTCGGCAACACGATCTCCCCGGACGGCTCCACCGCCGACGTGGGGAGCGGCCTGCATCCGTTTCGGGACCCGTCGCTCGTCGAGGAGTTCTCGGCGGACACGCAGCACATCGACGTACGCGAACCCCACTCGTACGCCGTGGAATGGCGGCCGGACGGCGTCGACTTCCTGCTCGACGACCGCGTGGTGCGGTCGACGCAGCAAGCTCCGCGCTACCCCATGCAGATGATGATCGCGGTGTTCGACTTCCCGACGGGGGAGGCGCCGACCCACGTGCCGGTCCTGGCGGTGGACGACGTGCGCGGCGACCCGGTGTCACACGCTCCCGGCAGGATCGAGTGATGACCGACATCAAGCACGAGCTCCACCGCAAGCTCCGCGAGGAGCGTGCAGTCGTCCTCGCCAAGGTCGACGGCGTGGGTGAGTACGACCTGCGACGCCCGATGACGCCGACCGGCACCAACCTGCTCGGCCTGGTCAAGCACCTCGGGAGCGTCGAATACCGCTATCTCGGTGACTCGTTCGGCCGGCCCGCCCCCGAGACCCTGAGCTGGGTCGAGGACGGGTCCGACTCGGAGGGTGCCGACATGTGGGCCAAGGCCGACGAGTCGAGCGACTACCTGATCGGCCTCTACCGCCGGGCGGCCGCGCACAGCGACCAGACGATCGAGCTGCTCGAGCTCGACTCGCCCGGCAGCGTGCCGCACTGGCCCGAGGAGCGCCGTGACACGACGCTCGGCGTGCTGCTCATCCGGATGCTCGACGAGACCGCGCACCACGCCGGGCACATCGACATCGTCCGGGAGATGATCGACGGCCGCGCCGGCGCGGACCAGGACGAGACGATGGACGCGGACTACTGGCAGACGTACGTGGGCCGCATCCAGGAGGCCGCCGACACGTTCCGGGCCTGAGTCACGCCTCGGTTGGCTCGCCGCGATGTCGTCCCGCGCGTACGCTCAGCGCATGGCGGCGACGGCGTCGACGAGCGTGATGGTCGGTCGCGCAGCGGAGCGCGGCGTGCTTGATGATCTGCTGCGGGCAGTCGCTCAGGGCGCGGGCGCTGCAGTGTTTGTCGAGGGTGAGGCCGGGATCGGCAAGACGAGGGTGGTGCAGGAGTGCGCCGACACCTCGCGGGGCCTGGGCGTCACAGTCCTGGTCGGATCCGCGCGCCCGTTCGAGACGACCCGCCCGTTCGGCGCGGTGAGTGACGCCCTTGAGCTTCGCGGTGGTTCGGCCGACCCGGCGCGGGCCGCGGTCGCCCGGCTGCTGAGAGGAGACGGTGGCACGAGGGCGTCGGACCCGGACATGCGGCACCGGGTCGTCGACGAGATCGTCGACCTTGTCGAGGAACTGACCGGTGCCGGGCCCGTCCTGTTGATTCTCGAGGACCTCCACTGGGCGGATGACTCGACGGTGCTGGTGTGCCGCGCATTGCTCGACCGGGTGGCCGACCTGCCGCTCCTGCTGGTGGGAACCTTGCGTCCGTCGCCTCGATCAGCCGGTCTTGACTCGCTGCTGGAAACCGTCACCGCGCGCGGCAGGGACATTCTTCGGCTCGGTCCGCTGTCGGATCACGACATCGCGGCCCTAGTGCATGCCGAGGCCGGTGCCGCGGATGGATCCGACGCCGAGGTCCTGGTGCGGCGGGCCGGCGGTAACCCTCTGTGGGTCGTCGAGATCCTCCGTGCACTCGCGTCGGAAGAGCTGCTCGGTGCCCGATCGGACAACCCGGCAGCCCCATCAGGGGCGCTGCCGGACTCCTTTCGCCAGCTCGTGTTGCGCCGGCTGCGCTACTTGCCCGACGCGACGCTGAGGGTGTTGCCCATGGCTGCCGTCCTCGGCGATTCCTTCACCCTTGTGGACCTGGCGACGGTCACCGGACGCCGCGCGGGCGAACTCTTGGACGAGCTGGCTCCGGCGTTGCTCGCGGAGCTCCTGAGTGAGCGTGGCCCGCGCCTGGCCTTTCGTCACCAGCTGGTCCACGACGCGATCTACCAGGACATCCCCCTGGCCGGCAGAGTGGCCCTGCACCAGGACGCGGCGCGGGTCCTCGCTGGGGCGGGAGCGCCGCTCGCCCAGATTGCCGCTCACGTGATGCGTGGGTCATCAGCAGGCGACCTGCAGGCCGTTGCCTGGCTACGGGCTGCAGCGTTGGAGGCGCTACCGCAGGCACCGTCCGTCGCCATCGACATCCTCGATTACGCCCAAGGTCTGCTGCCGGTGCAGAGCAGCGAGCATGATCTCTGTACAGCCGAGCTCGTCGAGGCCCTGCTGAGAGCCGGACGGGTGGCAGAGTGCGCTTCCCGTGCCGAGGCGGCCCTCGTCACGACCACTCATCCTGAGGCCCGGGCGGCGCTTCGGCTCTCTCTTCTCTCGGCTCTGTCGCTTCAGAACCGTGCGGAGGACCTCATCGCGCAGGCGCAGGCTGCGCTGGATGCGAGGCCTGCGCTGTCCGATGCACAGCAAGCCCTCGTGCTGGCGCAGTCGAGCTACGGCCGCACCTTCGGAGGGGACCTCCTCGGTGGCGAGGCTGACGCCCGCGCGGCACTCGAGCTCGCCGAGCGTGCAGAAGACACCAGCACGACCGTATGGAGCCTGACGACGCTGTCGTTCGCGGTGAAGACGCAGGGCCGGTACGCGGAGGCTGTCGAGCTGACGGAACGCGCCGCCCGGGCCGCGGTCGACGGTCCTGACAAGCAGGGTCGGCTCCGGCACCCGCACTTCTTCCTGGGCATGGCGCTGTGCGACGCGGACCGGATGGCAGAGGCGCGCGACACCTACCGAAAGGGCGTACGGGAGTGCGCAGATCTCGGGTCCTCCTGGATCCTGCCGGACATCCAGCAGCTGACCGGCGAGCTGCACTTCCTGACGGGGGAGTGGGATGACGCGCTCGCCGAGATCGAGGCCGGGCTGGGGGCAGCTCGCAACCAGGGCAACCAGGTGCCCATCGCGCAGTCGCTGGCCTACCTTGCGGTCATCGCCACCGCGCGGGGAGACCTCAAGAAGGCACGGGCGACGCTCGCCCCGCTGCAGGGTCAGCTCGACGCTGACTCTCCGCCGTACGGCATGGAAGCCGTGGCGTACGCCGTGGCGGTCCTCGCCGAAGCGGAGGGCGATCCTGCAGCGGCGTTCGACGTACTGCGCCGATTCTGGGCCGTCGACGGTGAGCGGCAGTGCCGCCGCTTCGATCGCCTGCTCGCACCGCCTCTGGTGCGGATCGCCCTCGCCCATGACGAGCGCGCCGTCGCCTCGCACGTGGTGGGGGATCTCGCAGAGACAGTGCGCCTCGCGGCAGAGGTCCCGGGGCTTCGCGCGGTCCTCCTGCGGTGTCGCGGGATGCTCGACGGCGATCCCGAAGCGGCTCTGGCTGCGGTGGACCTGGCGGGAACGGGGTCCAGGGTCCTCGAGGACGCTGGCGCCTGCGAGGACGCAGCAGCGACCCTCGTGGCGTGCGGAAGGCCCGCAGAGGCGCAGCCGCTCCTGGTCCGGTCACTGGAGCGATACGAGGCACTGGCGGCCACCACCTGGGTGGCCCGCGCCCGGTCCAACTTGCGCAGCCTCGGTGTTCGGCAGGGCGTTCGTGGCCCTCGACAGCGTCCGTCCCATGGCTGGGCCAGCCTGACCACAACCGAGCGGACCGTTGCGAGCCTGGTCGCTGACGGGCTGACCAACCGCGAGGTGGCCGCACGACTCTTCATCTCACCGCACACCGTGAACACGCATCTGCGGCATGTCTTCCAGAAGCTCGAGGTGTCCTCACGGGTGGGTCTCTCGGCGAAGGTGCTGCGTCAGGGTGAGTATCCCGGCTGACCGGGACCGCCAAGGATCACGCGTTCGAGTGATGTCTCCCGGGGCGCGGGCGTCGATGCTCGAGTCATCCAATAGCGACGAGAGGGTGATGAGAGATGTCGGCACTGGGATTTGTGCTTCCGCTGCTGCCAGGGAAGACCGACGACGACCGCGAGGCGATGACCTCATGCTGGACGGGTCACCGGAAGGGCGCCTTCGAGGCATCGCGGAAGCGACACGGGATCACGCGTGAGGCGGTCTGGATCCAGACAACGCCGGCTGGCGATGCCGCGGTGATCTATGTCGAGGCCGAGAACCTCGAGGCGATGCTCAAGGGCCTGGCAGAATCGCAGGAGCCGTTCGACCGATGGTTCCGTGAGTACGTGCGTGACGTGCACGGCGTGGCTCTCGAGGATGGCTTCCCCCCACCCGAGCAGGTGCTGGACTTCCGGGCGTGATCTTGGTGGGCAGACCGCGGGCGGTGGCACAATCGGTCCATGGCCATCCGCATCGCTCAGGACCCACACGCCGACGAGGTCCTGACCAACGACCCGTTCGCCCTGCTCGCCGGGATGCTCCTTGACCAGCAGTTCCCGATGGAGCGGGCATTCGCCGGGCCGGCGAAGGTCCTGGACCGGTTCGGCACGCTCGACCCTTCGGCGATCGCCGACGCCGACCCGGAGGCATTCGCCGACCTGTGCGCCACCCCTCCGGCGATCCACCGCTACGGCCGGTCGATGGCCGGCCGACTCCAGGCGCTGGCCAAGGTCGTGGTGGACGAGTATGACGGCGACGCATCGCGCATCTGGACCGAGGCCCGTACGGGCGAGGCACTGATGACGCGGCTGCGTGCCCTGCCGGGGTTCGGCGAGCAGAAGGCCAAGATCTTCACGGCCCTGCTGGCCAAGCAGCTCGGCGTCAAGCCTGCCGGCTGGACCA
>NZ_JAKFCB010000098.1:0-2944 GCF_036676885.1 Aeromicrobium sp. | reverse complement strand
CCGAGCGCGTCCGCGATCGTCAGCCGTACTCCCACGTCTGTGGTCATGAGTTCCTCACCGCTTTCTCGTACAGGGTGCTCAGTCTGCCCTCGGGGTCGTATCGCCTGCGGGCGGCGGCGAGCACCTCGCCGCCATACATCTGCTCGAACGTCTCCTGGTCGTAGAACGCCTCGGAGTAGAGGGACTTGTGCCCGCCGAGGTCGTGCACGAAGTCTTCGATCTTGCGATTGATCATGCCCTCGGGAGAGCCCGCCGGCACCTCGACGGTGCCCCAGAACCCGACGTTGACGTAGGTCTCGCCGGGTGTCAGCGGGTAGACCGGCCAGGTCCGGGTCGTACGCAGCGGGCACAGCCACACCGGGCGCATGCCGACCTCGGCGTCGAACCACTCGAGGAACTCCGGCAGCCGGTCGACCGGCACCTCGACGTCCTGGATGACGCGCTCGCGCCCCGGCACCTTCTTGATCCGGTCGAGCACCTTGCTGAGGCCGATCTTCTCGTCGAGCCCGACGAGCCGGTGGTAGACGTCGCTGCGCCGCCACCTGGTCGGCCAGACCCGGCGGACCCAGGCGTTCTGCGCGCCGAACGCACCCGAGCACCAGAACCAGTCGGTGTCCCAGCGCCAGATGTAGTCGTTCATCGTCAGGGCGTCGGTCTCACGGGCCTGGATCGACTTGTAGTAGATCTGCTGGCCCGTGTAGTCGCTGACCGTCTGCGGGACGCCGGTGCTCTGTTCATCCAAGAAGTGCGCCAGGGTCAGGTAGATCTCGTGGGGGCTGAACGCCGTGCCGTCGAGGCCGTCAACGCGTTCGCCGTGCCACTCCCCCGTCTCGGCGATGACCTCGATCGCCTTGACCGCCGCGGAGGCGTCGGCGACCTGCACGTGTCGCAGGCTGACGAAGGGCGGGACCTTCTCGAGCTTGATCTTGAGCCGGGTGGCGTAGCCGAGGCTGCCGTAGGAGTTGGGGAACGCCTCGAACAGGTCGGCGTGGTCGCCCTCGGGGGCCGCCGTGACGATCTCGCCCGAGCCCGTGAGGATGTCCAGCTCGAGCACCGACTCGTGCGGGAGGCCGTTGCGGAACGACGTCGACTCGATGCCGAGCCCCGTCACCGCTCCCCCGAGCGTGATCGTGCGCAGCTGCGGGACGACGTAGGGGATGAAGCCGTGAGGCAGGGTCTCGGCGACGAGCTGCTCGTAGGTGCAGATGCCCTGCACGTCGGCGGTCTGCGCCTCGGTGTCGATCGCGATGACGCCGTCGAGACCGCTGACGTCGAGGCCGGGCGAGTCATTGCCCTGGCGCGGGCGGAACAGGTTGGACGTCTTCTTGGCCAGGCGTATGCGATCTCCGGGCGCTATCCGCCCGTAGGACGCCAGCAACCGGTCAACGGCTTCCCCATGGGCCTGCCAACCTTTCACGACATTCAGGTTAGACCCGGGCGGGGACATCGCGCTTCGCAGGTCGGCCTAGGAGACAGCAAGGTAACGAATTGCGGCGGCGTAGCCCTCGAGGCCCATGCCCATGACAACGGCAGCGGCGATGTCGCTGAGATAGGACGTGTGGCGGAACGACTCGCGGGCGTGCACGTTGCTGAGGTGCACCTCGACGAGCGGTGCGTCGAGCTGGCTCGCGGCGTCGCGCACCGCGATCGACGTATGGGTCCAGGCCCCGGCATTGAGGATCACCGGCGAACCCGCGTCGGCGGCAGCGTGCAGCCAACCGATCATCTCGGACTCGCTGTCGGTCTGGCGTACGTCGATCTCCAGCCCGCACTCCTTGGCGACCTCTTCGCAGCGTGCCACCAGGTCGGCGTACGTCGCGGTGCCGTAGACCGCGGGCTCACGCACACCGAGACGGCCGAGGTTGGGGCCGTTGAGGACGAGGACCGTCATGCGTTCACCTCTGCAGTTGCCAGACCAGGACTTCGCCACCGTCGCCGGCAGCACTCAGATCGTACGCGCCCCCGTCCGTCAGGCGGGCCTCATCGCCGCTCGTCAGCGTGGTGCCGCCGAGCTCGACCGAGCCGGCCGTGACATGGGCGAGGCTGCGGCGGGCCGCGGGGACGGTCACGGACTGCCCGGCACCCAGACGTACGACGAACAGCTCCGCTCCCGTGTGGACGTCAACCGTCGGGGTCAGCTCGCCGGGCTGCGGCTCGACGTCGACCTGGGCGTACTCGGGCTCGGCGTCGTGGTCGGAGGTCAGCATCATCTGCACGAAGACCAGCGGCACGTCGCCGGAGGCGTTCTTCTCCGAGTGCTGGACGCCCGTGCCGGCGCTGAGACGTTGCGCGGTGCCCGGCCGGATGATGCCGCGATGCCCCGTGCCGTCCTCGTGCTGGAGCGCGCCCTCGAGGACCCACGTCACGATCTCGACGTCGGCATGGTGGTGCAGCTCGTAGCCGCGACCGGCGTCGATGCGTTCGGTGTTGATCGCGATGAGCGGGCCGAAGCCGATGTTGTCGGGGTCGTAGTGCGCGCCGTAGGAGAAGCTGTGCCACGTCGACACCCCGTCGCCGTCGGTGCGGAAACGGTCGTCGGCTCGGCGGATCTCAGGCATAGCCCAGCTCGTGCAACCGGTCGTCCTCGATGCCGAAGTGATGGGCGATCTCGTGCACGACCGTGATGCCCACCTCCTCGACGACGTCCTGCTCGGTGTCGCAGATCGCCAGGGTCGGATTGCGGTAGACGTAGATGCGGTCTGGCATGACCCCGCCGTACGACGTGTCGCGCTCGGTCAGCGGTATGCCGTCGTAGAAGCCCAGCAACGTCGGGTCGTCAGCGGGCGCATCGTCCTCGATGAACAGCACGACGTTGTCGAGCAGCGCCGCGAGCTCGGTCGGCACCGCGGCGAACGCGGCCTCGACGAGCTCGGCGAAGCGATCCTCGCTGACCTCGATCATGGTTCCATCCTGCCTGATGCGGTTTGGGTGGCAACTGCGTCAC
>NZ_JAKFCB010000097.1:0-3599 GCF_036676885.1 Aeromicrobium sp. | reverse complement strand
GGGGTCCTTCTCGATCTTGGCGCGCAGGCGCTTGACGTGGACGTCGAGGGTCTTGGTGTCGCCGACGTAGTCCGCACCCCACACCCGGTCGATCAGCTGGCCGCGGGTCAGGACGCGGCCGGGGTTGCGGAGGAAGTACTCGAGCAGCTCGAACTCCTTGAGCGGGAACTTCGTCTCGAGGCCGTCGATCGTCACGAGGTGCCGGTCGACGTCCATGCGTACGCGGCCCTGCTCGAGCGACGCGTTGTCGTCGACCTCGTCGGTGAACCCGCGGCGCAGCACGGCGCGGATGCGGGCGACCAGCTCGCGGGGGGAGTAGGGCTTGGTGACGTAGTCGTCGGCGCCGAGCTCGAGCCCGACTACCTTGTCGACCTCGGTGTCCTTGGCGCTGACCATGATGATCGGGACCGACGAGATCGCGCGGAGGGCGCGGCACACCTCGGTGCCCGACAGCCCCGGCAGCATCAGGTCGAGCAGCACGATGTCCGCACCGCCTCGGTCGAACTCGGTCAGCGCATCAGGTCCGGTCTCGGCGATCGCGACCTCGAACCCCTCCTTGCGCAGGACGTACGACAGCGCCTCGCTGTAGCTCGTCTCGTCCTCGACGACCAGTACTTTGGTCACGCGTGCTCCTCATCGATGTCATGGCTGTGTGCCGGCAGGACCAGCGTGAAGGACGATCCGAGTCCCGGCTCGCTCCACACCTCGACCGTGCCGCCGTTGCTCGCGGCGACGTGCTTGACGATCGACAGGCCGAGGCCCGTGCCGCCGGTGGCGCGGGCGCGCGCCGGGTCGACGCGGTAGAACCGCTCGAAGATGCGATCGAGCTCGTCGCCCGGGATGCCGATGCCGTTGTCGGCGACGGTCAGGCGTACGTCCTCGTCGTCGAGCTGCGCCGTCACGATGACGCGCGATCCCTCGGGGCTGTAGGTCACGGCGTTCTCGACCAGGTTGCTGACCGCGGCATGCAGCTGCGCGCGGTCGCCGTGGACGTAGAGGTCGGGCTCGACCGCCGTGACGATCTCGATGCTCTTGTGCTCGGCCTCGGTCGCGGAGTGCTCGGTGGCCTCGGAGACCAGCTCGCCGACCTTGATCATGGTCGCGTCGTCGCTCAGGATGTCGTTCTGGAGCCGCGACAGGTCGATGATCTGCTGCACGAGGCGGGTCAGGCGCTCGCTCTCGAGGTGCATGCGGCTGGAGAACCGCACGACCGCCTCGGGATCGTCCTTGGCCTCGCCGACGGCCTCGGCCAGCAGGTTGAGCGCGCCGACCGGGGTCTTGAGCTCGTGGCTGACGTTGGCGACGAAGTCGCGCCGGATCGACTCGACGCGGTGCTCGCGCGTGCGGTCATCGGCCAGCACCAGGATCAGTCGCGAGGTCAGGGGCGCGACCCGGGCATGGATGTACGACGTCGTGCCCCGGCGGGGCTGCAGGGAGACCTCGGCCTCGCGGACCTGGCCGTCACGGCGTACCTGCCGCACGAGCGTCATGAGCTCTTCGGGCTCGAGCCGGTCCTCGTGCACGATCCCCATCGCGAACGCGGGGGCCGAAGCCTTGACGACGGTGTCGGACGAGTCGATCAGCACGGCGGAGGAGGAGATCACCGAGAGGACCAGGTCGGCGCCGGGTGGCACCAAGGGCGGCGGGGGCTCGGGAACGACACCCTCGCGGCGCTCGCTGTAGCGCCACAGATAGGTGACCATCGCGCCGATGACGGCGCCGATCGCCCCCGCGATCAACACTCCTGCACTGGTGTCCACATGATTGATCGTAGAGGGCAACTCCTCCCCAGCCGCCACTCTGACCCCTGCAGCGACAGGCCTTTCGGTTGCTGTTCACATCGCGTTCACCGGAGGTCGCCGTCCGTTCATCCCGGCTGCCTACCGTCTGGGACATGCGCGATCAGTATTACGAACAGCTCGATGCCATCGTCGACGACCTGGTGAACCTGACCGGGACCGTACGCCGTGCCGTTGCCGACGCGACCAAGGCCCTGCTCGAGGCAGACGCCCAGATCGCGGAGTCCGTCATTGCCGGCGACAAGGACATCGACGAAGCGACCGAGATCATCGAGGAGCGCGCACTTCTGCTGCTCGCCACGCAGCAGCCGGTCGCGACCGACCTCCGGCAGCTCGTCGCGACACTGCGGATGCTGACGGACCTGCAGCGGATGGGGGACCTGTCGGTGCACGTCGCCAAGGTCGCCCGGCGCCGTATGCCCGACTCGGCAGTGCCGCAGCACCTGCACCCCAACATCACGGCGATGGCGACCGTCGCCGACTCGATGATCGACTCGGCATCGCGCATCGTCGCGGACCGCAACGTCGCCGCGGCAGGTCAGCTCGAGAACGAGGACGACGAGATGGACCGGCTCCGCAAGGAGCTGCTGCGCTCGCTGCTCGGCGACAACTGGTCGTACGGCGTGGAGCCCGCCGTCGACCTGGCCCTGCTCGGCCGCTACTACGAGCGCATCGGCGACCACGCCGTCTCGATGGCCCGCCGTGTCGTCTACCTCGTCACCGGCCAGCTGAGCTGACGTACGTACGAAGGCCCCCACCGGATCGGTGGGGGCCTTCGTCGTACGTGCTGGGTGCTACTCGGTGAGGTCTTCGGTGGTCTCGGTCTCGCTCGGCGTCGCGGAGGGCTCGGGCGTGGGCTCCGAGGCGATCTTCGCGTACTCCTCGGTGCGAGCCACGACGGGCGCCTCGATCGTGACCTGCGCCGCCTCGCTGAAGTTCAGCGTCACCTTGACGTAGTCGCCGGCCTCCGCGCCCTCGGTGACCCAGAAGCCGCCGGCGTCGGACGTGCCGTCGACGGGTGTGAGCATGCCGGCCGGGAGCTTCAGCGCCTTCTCGGTGCTGCGGACCGTGAGGTCCTTGCCGTCGAGCGTCGTGATTGTCACGGACGCCAGCTTCTGCTCGGCATCGGTGTTGTTGACGATCGAGGCCGCCAGGGTGGCGGAGCCGTCGTCGTTGGCGACGAGCAGCGTGTTGAGCACGTCGATCTCGCCGCGGTGGTCGGCGCCGACAGCAGCCTGGTAGACCCGGTTGGTGTCGGCTTCGAAGCCGGTGCCACAGCCTCCGAGGGTCAGAAGTGCCGTCGTGGCGAGGGCGGTGGCCGCGAGGCGGCGACGTCGTACGGTGCTCACGAGATCACTGCTTTCAGTCCGTCATTGATGCTTCGAAGGGTCGGCAAGATCGTATCGGAGAGTCCCGCGAACTTTCCCTTTGACCTGCTGCGATGTCATCTGGTATGGGCGGGAAGGCCTGAAACGGCAGGGATCGACATCCGTTACGCATGTTAGACTGGTCACCTAGGAAAGGTGTTTTCTCTATGACTTTTGTTGTCGGCGAAACCGTTGTCTATCCCAATCACGGCGCTGCAGTCATCGAGGACATCGAGACCCGGACGATCAAGGGCGAGGAGCGTGAATACCTCGTGCTGCGCATCGTCTCGCAGAACGACCTGGTCGTTCGCGTCCCCGCTTGCAACCTTGATCTCGTCGGAGTTCGCGACGTCGTCGACGAAGCAGGGCTCGAGCGGGTTTTCGGAGTCCTTCGTGCCGAGCACGTGGAGGAGCCGACCAACTGGTCGCGGCG
>NZ_JAKFCB010000096.1:0-4683 GCF_036676885.1 Aeromicrobium sp. | reverse complement strand
GGCTTCGAGGACGAGTTCGCCGAGGTGGTCGGCGGGGCGCACTGCGTCGCCGTCAACTCCGGCACCTCGGCTCTCCAGCTGTCATTGCTCGCGCTCGGCATCGGTCCCGGTGACGAGGTCATCGTCCCGTCCTTCTCCTTCGCGGCGACGGCGAACGCTGTGCGGCTGGTCGGCGCGGAGCCGCGCTTCGCGGACATCGAGCCCGACTCGTTCAACGTCGACCCCGACGCCGTGGCGGCCCTCATCGGTCCCCGTACGGTCGCCATCATGCCGGTCCACCTCTACGGACTCCCGGCGCGAATGGACGCGATCAAGGCATTGGCCGAGACCCACAAGCTTGCCGTCGTCGAGGACGCGGCGCAGGCCCACGGAGCGGCGATCGACGGCCAGGCCGTCGGCAGCTTCGGCGACGTCGGCTGCTTCAGCTTCTACCCCACCAAGAACATGCACTCCCTCGAGGGAGGGATGGTCTCGACCGCTGATGCGGAGGTGGCCAGGACGCTGCGACTGCTCCGCAACCAGGGCATGGAGCAGCGCTACGCCAACGAGATTGTCGGCGCCAACATGCGGCTGACGGACGTCGCTGCTGCGATCGGCCGCCGCCAGCTGACGCAGCTGCACGGCTGGACCGAGAAGCGGCGCAGCAACGCCGCGCGCTTCGACGCCGAGCTCAAGGGCGTCACCACGCCTGCGGTGCCGAGCGGCTATCGGCACGTCTACCACCAGTACACGATCCGCGTGGAGTCAGACCGTGACGCCATCCAGGAGGGCCTCAAGGCCCGAGGCATCGGCAGCGCGGTCTACTACCCGACTCCGATCCACCGGTTGAAGCCCTACCTCGGCGCCGACGGCTCGCCCCATCGAGACAGCGAGCTGCCCGAGACCGATCGCGCCGCGCTCGAGGTCCTGTCGATCCCGGTGTTCCCGTCACTCACCGACGAGGAGCTGGACCGCATCATCGCCGGCGTCAACGACGTGGTGGCCAGCGCATGACCTTGCGCGCCGGACTGATCGGGATGGGCGCGATGGGTCGCAACCACGCGCGCGTCCTCGCCGGCCTCGAGGGAGTCGAGCTGGTCGGCGTCGCCGACCCCATGTTCGAGGAGCCCGTGCACGGCGCTCCTGTAGTGACGGACGTCGAGCAGCTCATCGCCCTCGGCATCGACTACGCCGTCGTGGCCTGCCCGACCGGCCTGCACGAGTCCGTGGGCCTCGCCCTGGCGGACGCCGGGGTCAGTGCCCTGATCGAGAAGCCACTGGCCGACACCGTGGCCGGTGCCCAGCGGCTCGCGGACGCGTTCGCGGCCAAGGGCCTGGTGGCCGGCGTCGGGCACATCGAGCGCTACAACCCGGCCCTGCAGAGTCTCCAGACCAGGCTCGCGGCCGGCGACCTCGGTGAGGTCTACCAGGTCGTGACCCGCCGCCAGGGCCCGTTCCCGCACCGCATCGCCGATGTCGGCGTCGTCAAGGACCTGGCGACCCACGACATCGACCTCACCAGCTGGGTCACGGGCGACGACTACCAGTCGGTCTCGGCGCACACCGTCAAGAAGAGCGGTCGCCCTCACGAGGACATGGTCGCCGTGGTCGCGCAGATGACCGGCGGCGTGATCGCCAACCACCTGGTCAACTGGCTGAGCCCGTTCAAGGAGCGCTCGACCGTCGTCACCGGTGAGCGGGGTTGCTTCATCGCCGACACGCTGCGCGCCGACCTCACGTTCTATGCCAACGGTGTCGTCACCACCGAGTGGGAGCTCGTGCAGGCGTTCAGGGGGGTGTCCGAAGGGGACATGACCAGGTTCGCGCTGAGCAAGCGTGAGCCCCTGCTGGTCGAGCACGAGCGCTTTCGTGACGCGGTCCTGGGCAAGGACTCCGACATCGTCACCCTCGAGCAGGGCCTGCGCACGGTCGAGGTCGCGGCGGCGATCCTCGAGGCGGCGGCCACCGGTCGCGTGGTGTCCACCGCGCTCGCGCAGGAGCGCGGATGACCGAGCCCTCTGGGACTCGTGGCCGGATCGTGATGCTCGTCGACAACGGTGTCCGGTTCGACTCGCGGGTGCAGAAGGAGGCGGTCTCGGCCGCCGAGCGCGGCTGGGACGTCGTCCTGCTGGGCCGCAAGCCCGCAGGGGACCAGAGGGTCGAGTGGAACATCGGCCAGGCGACGGTTCGCCTGATCAGGGTGCTGAACCCCATGAAGGTACGCCGCTTCGAGTACCGCCGGGGCGGGCTGCGCTCGCCGCTCGCGTACCCGCCGGGCCCGCTGGCCGCCTACCGCGTGCAGGGGGTCAAGGCGTGGAAGGCCGATCTTGTGGTCCGCCGGGCGGTGCTCTCGGGTCGTCGATCGGCCTGGGCGTCCGCGGGCCGCTTCGCGCTGGGCGCCCAGCTCTTCATGGCCAAGGTGGCAGGCCGTTGGGTCAGCTTCCGGTCGGCGCGCACCGACTCGTTGAACCGTCGCCGCAAGGCGATGGACGGCCCACTCGACCGGTTCACGACCGCGATGTGGCAGAAGGTGCTCGGTGACCGGGCCTGGCGTCGGCTTGATCCCGGAGTATGGGACTGGGAGCTTGCCTACGGCCCGGTGATCGACGACCTGAAGCCCGACCTCATCCACGCCAACGACTTCCGCATGCTGGCGGTCGGCGCGCGCGCCGCCGCCCGTGCCAAGGCTTCCGGCCGCCCGGTGAAGCTCGTGTGGGATGCCCACGAGTTCCTGCCCGGGATGCGGTCGTGGGGCGCGCAGGGGATGCACCCGCGATGGCGTCCGGCCATGCAGGCACTCGAGCACGAGTTCGCGCCCTACGCCGACGCCGTCGTCACGGTGAGCGATGAGCTGGGCGACCTGCTCGTGCAGGAGCACGGCCTCCAGCAGCAACCGGGCGTCGTCCTCAACGCCCCGATGGCGCACGATGCCTCTTCACGATCCTCCACGGCGGTCGACGTCCGTACGGCCTGCGGTCTCACGACGGACACACCGCTCATCGTCTACAGCGGGCTTGCGGCGCACAAGCGCGGTCTGGACACCATGGTGGATGCGCTGCCGATGCTCGACGGGGTCCACGTCGCCCTGGTCGTCTCGGACCCAGAGCTGCCCTACGTCGTCAAGCTGTCCCGCCGTGCCGAGGCCCTGGGTGCCCGCGACCGGCTGCACCTGGTGCCGTACGTCCCGATCGAGGACATCGTGCCCTACCTCTCGACCGCCGACGTGGGCGCGATCCCGCTGCATCACTGGCCCAACCACGAGATCTCGTTGCTCACGAAGTTCTTCGAGTACTCGCACGCCCGCCTGCCCATCGTGGTCAGTGACGTCCAGGCGATGGCGGCCAAGGTCCGCGAGACCGGCCAGGGCGAGGTGTTCGTCGCCGAGGACGTCGACGACTACGTACGTGCCGTCAAGGACCTCCTGGCCGACAACCAGCGCTACCGGCGCGCATACGACACTCCCGGCCTGCTCGAGGAGTGGACGTGGGAGCGTCAGGCCGACGAGCTCGACCGCATCTATTCGCGACTTGTGTCAGGAGATTGAACGTGCAGATCTGTGTGGTGGCGCTCGGCAAGATCGGACTGCCGTTGGCGGTGCAGTTCGCCAGCAAGGGGCACCGGGTCATCGGCGCGGACGTCAACCAGTCGGTGGTCGACGCGGTCAACGCCGGAACCGAGCCGTTCCCGGGTGAGTTCGAGCTGGGCACCAAGATGCGCGCCGCGGTCGACGCGGGACTGCTGAGCGCGACGACCGACACCGCCGACGCCGTGTCCCGGTCCGAGGCCGTCGTGGTCGTCGTGCCGCTGTTCGTCGACGCCGAGGGCGTGCCCGACTTCGGCTGGATGGACGCGGCCACCCGTGACATCGCCCGCGGCCTGAAGCCCGGCACGCTGGTGAGCTACGAGACGACGCTCCCGGTCGGCACGACGCGCAACCGCTGGGCTCCGATGCTGGAGGAGGGTTCGGGACTCACGGTCTCTGAGGACTTCTCGCTGGTGTTCAGTCCCGAACGCGTGCTCACCGGGCGCGTGTTCGCTGACCTGCGGCGCTACCCCAAGCTGGTCGGAGGAGTGGACGCGTCGTCCACCGCGCGAGGCATCGAGTTCTACGAGGCCACGCTCGACTTCGACGACCGCGACGACCTGCCGCGGCCCAACGGGGTGTGGGACCTGGGCAGCTCCGAGGCCTCGGAGTTCGCCAAGCTGGCCGAGACCACGTATCGCGACGTCAACATCGGCCTCGCGAACCAGTTCGCCCGCTTCGCCGACTCGCAGGACATCGACGTCCTGAAGGTCATCGAGGCCTGCAACAGCCAGCCCTACAGCCATATTCACCTGCCGGGCATCGCCGTCGGTGGGCACTGCATCCCGATCTACCCGCGCATGTACCTCTGGAACGATCCGGCCGCCACGGTCGTCCGCGCAGCGCGCGAGGCCAACGCCGGGATGCCGTCGTACGCCGTGGACCTCCTCGCGGCCGCAGAGGGAGACCTCGACGGACTGGCCGTGGCGGTGCTGGGCGCCGCCTACCGCGGCGGGGTCAAGGAGGCCGCGTTCTCGGGGGTGTTCCCGCTCGTAGAGGACCTTCGCAAGCGCGGCGCCGTGCCGTACGTCTCCGACCCGCTCTACGACGACGGCGAGCTGGAGGCGCTGGGGCTGACCCCGCACCGCGGCGAGCAGGTCGACGCGGTTGTCGTGCAGGCG